>CAZHMV010000061.1:0-29465 GCA_964532665.1 uncultured Anaerolineales bacterium | reverse complement strand
GCTGGGCCGAGGGTGAGGAGATGGAGGATCATAGCGTGATTCGGTTAAGATTCGACTGAAACAGAGAGCATGAGAGTTTCCCTTTCCTGGATCGGCAGAGGTGAGCCTGTGTATGCGTATCCTTGCCGGCCACGATGCGTTATTGCCTTTGAAACTACTCACCCTCCCGCAGGTTTGAAGCCCGTCTGGCCGAGAATCGCTGCTTCAAAGCCGTTTTTCCGATGTAAGACCATTGTGCATCGCAACCTGCGGGAGGGTAGCTGGTAGTTACCTGCCTTTGACAGAAGGGCGCAATTCCGCCTATAATGGTACCGGAATCAACTGCAACGACCTGACAGGGCCGGCGCCACAGGCACGGCCCTTCCGCATGTAATCTGTCAATTAAGGAGGACTTAGAATTGGCTAGTGGCCCAATTTCCCCACACGGTGGCGAACTGGTAGATCGCGTTATCCATGGCGCGCGGCGGGAGCGGATGCTCGCCCGCGCCGCGCATTTGCCCCGGCTTACCCTTTCGCGCATGTCCATCAGCGATTTGGAAATGATCGCCGTGGGCGCGTACAGCCCCCTGAAAGGATTCATGACCCAGGCCGACTACGAGCGCGTCGTGCACGAGATGCGCCTGGCCGACGGAACGGTCTGGCCGATCCCTATCACACTGCCGGCGCAGGCCGACGAGGCCGCAAACCTGAAGCCCGGCGACGAAATCGCCCTGGTTGAGCCCGATGACCGCGTCCTGGCCATTCTGGAACTCGAAGAGAAGTTCGGATACGACAAGCTGACGGAGGCGAAGGAGGTCTACCGCACAACCGACGATGCGCATCCAGGCGTCAAGCGGCTCTACGCCCAGGGCGACGTTCTCCTGGGTGGCCCGATTCACCTGCTGCGGATGCCCGGCAATCTGGAATTCCCGGAGTTTCGACATACGCCGGCCCAGACCCGCCGCATGTTCGACCGTCGCGGGTGGCGGCGCGTGGTCGGGTTCCAGACCCGCAACCCGATCCACCGTGCCCACGAATACATCCAGAAGACGGCGTTGGAAATCGTCGATGGGCTGTTCGTGCATCCCCTGGTGGGCGAGACGAAGCCCGACGATATTCCGCCTGACGTTCGTCTGGAGAGCTATCAGGCGCTGCTGCGCGACTACTATCCGCCGGAGCGTGTGATTCTGGGTGTTTTTCCAGCGGCCATGCGGTACGCCGGCCCGCGCGAAGCGGTGTTCCACGCTCTGGCCCGCAGGAACTACGGCTGTACACATTTCATCGTGGGACGGGATCATGCCGGCGTGCGTGGATACTACGGTACCTACGATGCCCACTACATCTTTGATGAATTCGAGCCGGAGGAAATCGGCATCACGCCGATGTTCTTCGACCATGCCTTTTTCTGCAAGAAATGTGGCGGTATCGTCAGTGCCAAGACCTGCCCGCATGATGACAGCTACCACATCGTATTGAGCGGCACGCAGGTCCGCGAGATGCTGGAACGCGGCGAGATGTTGCCGTCTGAGTTTACCCGACCGGAGGTGTCGAAAGTGTTGATTGAAGGTATGCGAAGGAGGCTGAGGGGGTTAACCGGTGCCAAAGACGAACCAGCAGGAACTCGGGAGGCCCCTTCGTTCAAGCCGCGCAAAGTGTTCGTGATCGGGTTGGACTGTGCTGAACCGAGTCTGGTGTTCGACAAGTGGCGGGACGAGTTGCCGAATCTGAGCCGGCTGCTGGACCAGGGGGCGCACGGGGAGTTGGAAAGCTCGACGCCACCCATTACCGTGCCGGCCTGGAGCAGCATGCTCTCCAGCCGCGACCCGGGCCAGCTTGGGTTCTACGGCTTCCGCAATCGGGCTGACTACTCGTACGAAAAGATGACCATTGCCACGAGTTCGGCCGTGCGCGCACTCCGCGTGTGGGACATCCTGGGGCGGGCCGGCAAGCAGGTCGTCGTGGTTGGCGTGCCGCAGACCTACCCGATACGTCCCGTGAATGGGCACCTCATCTCCAGCTTCCTGACACCGCCGGGCGCGAAGTACACTTATCCGACGGACCTGGCGACGGAGGTCGAGAGCCTGGTGGGCGAGTACCTGGTGGACGTGCCGAACTTCCGCACGGACAACAAGGACTACCTCCTGGAGCAAATCTACGACATGACGGAGAAGCGGGTCACGGTCCTGAAGCACCTGATGCGCACCAAACCCTGGGACTTCTTCATGTTCGTCGAGATGGGTGTAGACCGCATCCATCACGGCTTCTGGAAGTACCACGATCCGTCTCATCCGAAGTACGTGCCGGGTAATCCGTACGAGAATGCCATCAAAGACTACTATCGCTACATCGATCGCGAGATCGGTGAGATGGTGGATAGTCTGGATGACGACACGGTGGTCATGGTGATCAGCGATCACGGCGCGAAGAGCATGGACGGCGGCATCTGCTTCAACGAGTGGCTGATTCAGGAAGGCTACCTGGTGCTGAAGGACAAGCCCACTGAGGGCATTGTGCCGCTGGAGAAGTGCGAGGTGGATTGGTCGCGGACGAAGGCGTGGGGGTCGGGGGGTTATTATGGCCGGCTGTTCCTGAACGTCCAGGGCCGCGAGCCCCAGGGGGTGATCCCCGCTCGCGACTACGAGAAGATGCGCGACGAACTGACGGAGAAACTGATCGCCCTGGAGGATCACCAGGGGAAGGTGATTCCGGGCACGCGGGTGTTGAAGCCGCAGGAAGTCTACCGCGAAGTCAACAACATCCCGCCGGACCTGATCGTGTATTTCGGGGACCTGCGGTGGCGGTCGGTGGGTAGCCTGGGTCTCAACAGGATTCACACTTTCGAGAACGACACCGGCCCCGACGACGCCAATCATGCTCAGATGGGGCTGTACATGTTCTACGATCCGAGGGAGAACCTGGGAGGCCGTGTCTTGCAGGGTTTGCAGTTGGAGGACGTAGCGCCTACGATTCTCGATCTGATGGGACTGCCTGTGCCACGGGAGATGGAGGGAGAGGTGATTCGACACGCATCCTAGTGCAGCGTGGCGGAATCCTGCAGATGTACCTTTAGTGAGTGATCTGATGTCTGAACAACGTGGTTTCACAATCTGGTTTACAGGACTGAGCGGGGCCGGCAAGACCACGCTAGCCCACCGATTGGTTGAGGCGCTGAAGGCTCGCGGGGTTACGCGGATCGAGCTGCTGGACGGCGACGTGATTCGCACAAATCTTAGCAAGGGGCTCGGCTTCTCCAAAGAAGATCGCGATACGAATATCCGGCGGATTGGCTGGGTGTGCGAGGTGCTGACCCGCAATGACGTTGTCGCCGTCGCCAGTGCCATCTCGCCCTATCGTGCCGTGCGCGACGAGGTACGCCAGAAGGTCGGGCGTTTCGTGGAGGTGTACGTCAGATGTCCGGTTGAGGTGCTCGTCGAGCGCGACGTGAAGGGTCTATACCAGAAGGCGTTGGCCGGCGAGATTCAGAACTTCACCGGCATTTCCGATCCCTACGAAGAGCCACTCAACCCCGACGTTGTCGTCGAAACCGACAAGGAATCCGTTGACGAGAGCCTGACCAGAATCCTGCTGAAGCTGGAAGAACTCGAATATATTCGAAACAGCAGATCCCAGAGAGTTAAAGGTTAACCTTCAACCTGCAACTTGCTAACCTGCAACCGTACAGGGGGTAATGATGCCCATTCGTTTCGGTACCGACGGCTGGCGAGCCGTCATCAGCGACGAATTTACGTTTGAAAACGTACGCCACGTGTCTCAGGCCATTGCCGACTGGCTGATAGATGAGGTAGACAGGACATTCTCTTCTGGCTCCTCTGCTTCTCTTGCCGCCTCTTTCCCTTCTGTGGTGGTCGGCTTTGACACCCGGTTCCTGTCCGATCGATACGCCATGGAGGTGGCGCGGGTGCTGGCCGGCAACGGCATCCAGGTGCACCTGACCCATGCCGACTGCCCCACACCGGCCCTCAGCTTCGCCGTGCGGGACCTGGGAGCGGATTTCGGGGTGATGCTGACGGCCAGCCACAACCCGCCGCGCTACAACGGCATCAAGCTGAAAGCACCCTTTGGTGGATCGGCGCTGCCGGCCACAACGAAACAGATCGAGTCGCGGCTCCACGCGAACCTGGAGAGCGGGCGAACGCCCCAGGCGCTGGACTTTGACGCAGCCGTGTCTGCCAACCTGATCCAGCGTTTCGATCCGTTGCCGGCCTACCTGTCTCACATCGAGTCCCTGGTCAACTTTGATCGCATCGCTGCCAACTGCCCGCGGGTGCTCATCGATCCGATGTACGGCGCGGGCCGAGGCTACCTCCGATCGTTTCTCGAACGGATTGGCGGCCAGCCTGACGAGATTCACGGTGACATGAACCCTGGATTCGCCGGCATCTACCCCGAGCCGATTGGCCGAAATCTCGGTGAGTTGATCGCGGCCGTGCGGGCCGGCGGCTACAGCCTGGGATTGGCGACGGACGGCGACGCGGACCGGATCGGGGCGGTTGACGCCACGGGGAAATTTGTCACGCCACACCTGATCTACGCATTGGTCTTGCGCCATCTGGTCGAGGATCGGGGGTGGGGCGGGGCTGTTGTGAAGACGGTCTCCACCACCCAGCTTGCCAACCGATTGGCAGAACAGTACGGCCTGCGGTTGCACGAGACACCCGTGGGGTCCAATTATCTTTGCGAGTTGATCTTGTCGGATGACGTGCTGATCGCGGGAGAGGAGAGTGGGGGGATCACCATCAAGCATCACATTCCAGAGGGCGATGGCATCTTGATGGGGCTGCTATTGATCGAGATCATGGCCCGCTATCGCCGGCCTCTCCACGAGATCATCGGCGATCTGTTGGCAGACCTGGGGCCGGTGGCCTACGCGCGGGAGGACGTGCAAAGCCGGCAGCCCTTCTCCAAGCCAGAACTGGTTGAGCGGCTTATGGCCCGGGCTCCAGCGGAGCTGGCCGGCCGGCCTGTCGCCCACATCAACAACACCGATGGCGTGAAGTACGTGTTAGTAGATGGAAGCTGGCTGCTCATCCGCCCCTCGGGGACAGAGCCGGTACTGCGAATCTACGCGGAGGCAACGGACGATGGGGGGGTCCGGGCACTTCTTCGCGCCGGGGCAGCGCTGGCAGGGGTGTCTGACAGACCCTAAAGGTTTCCGAAACCTTTAGGGTCTTGCGTTAATTCCCCACTGTACAGCTTGTGCCCCATTGCATCGTGATTCGACTGATGTCTTGAACGTCGATGCGGTCGTCGCCGTTCAGGTCCAGCGCGGCGTCATATTCGAGATCGCCGGCGCGTGACCGCCAGAGGGCAGCGATCTGCATCACATCGGTGATGTCGATTTCGCCATCGTCCGTCACATCCGGGCATGGCTGAAAGTACACGGCGGTCGGCGGACCATGCCGGCCTGCCCCATCGGCACTCACCACAAAGAGCGTATGCCGGCCCTCCATCCCGGACAGGTTGATGGTCGCCGTCATCGACTCCACAGCCGTATTGAGAATCTGGTCATTCGGCTGCAGTGAGATACCGGTTCCGGGAGCGCCAACCTGATCGACAAACACCTCGCCGCCGGCCGGCGGCTCCGGGCTTGTGGCTCCCTGATCGAGCAGCAGGTGGACGGTCATCTGACGGCCTCTGTGGTGGAGCTGCACGTCTCGCACCACCGGAGCCTCGGCCATCCGATAGGGGTCGCCGGCCAACTTGATGGCGTAGAGCAGAGCATCCCGATTCTCCAGCCATTGCTCGTGAGCGGTCGCGCAGTCAGGCCAGAAGTAATTCTCCGCCGCCCCACCACCGACCTCGAAGGTGTAACACGGAACGCCTTCCGCACCATAAACCCAGTCGCAGGTATCACCACTGGTCGGGTAGAGGTCGGAGCTCTGCTCAGGCGTGTAGCCGTTGAAGCTTGCCAACACGGACGCGACATCGCGCAACCCTACCGCATCCGGGGCAGCCGAGTACGTGTACCCCCACGGATAGAGAATCAAATCGCTGTACGAGTGTAGCGAGATCACAAGGTTGAACTTCTGGGCCTGGACCAGATCGCGAATGGCCTGGGTTTCTGGCTCGGAGAAGCCAGCCAACCCGCGATACGTCAGGTAACACGGACTACTGCTGGCTCCGACAGTTCCCCAATTGTAGTCATAGTTGCGGTTCAAATCGACTCCAAAGGAATTGGGCGGGCTGGAGCCCGCGCATGATGACTGGCTGTTATTCGCATTCTTCCGCCAGTCCTCGCTGTATTCCGCATATACATGGCCGTCTGGATTGACGAAGGGGACGATCCAAATCTCGCGATTGTCCACAACCCAGGTGATGTCCGCATCCGTGCCGTAACCGGTGAGCAGAAGTTCTGCCAGGTTCAGCGCGACTTCCGGGGTGACGATCTCGCGGGCATGATGTAGCGCCACGAGCAGTAGCGCCGGCTTTGGCTCGAGGATGTTCTCATTCGTGATGCGCAGGGCCCCAGAGCCGGCGGTTTGCCATGCCCTGGGTGGTCTGCCACGAAGGGCCGGCGTCGATCAACTCCGTCAGGTCGGGGTACGCATTGGCCCAACTCTGGAGCTGTGCAACCGCTGTGTCAAAGGTCCGGTAACACTGAGGGAAACGCACGACGTATTGGAGCTCGCTGCCAAGCGGTGTGACCTCTACTCCCTGAGCATGGAGAACTGTCACCTGACTCGGCGTCAACCGGGCGGTAACGTGGGTGGGGGTCACTTCCCAGATGTCCCAGCCATGGTCAGCGAGCTCCGCCAGGGCGTCAGGGCCAGGGTTCGGGAAAGTTACAAGTTGAGATTTTGGGGGCGGTGAAGCGGCAACACTTGTGCCGGCCAGGCCAAGCAACAGAGCGACCAACGCGATTGGGAAGACGCGGTAGATGTGAGTCATTTTCCTCCTCGGGACAGGGGGCGAAGAGGTCCATCGGCATTTCGAGTCGCGTGCGAAGAAACCTCTCATCACGATGAGTCTGCATCAGCAAGACATTCACTTGTCCCGACGCCTGGCCGGCTGTGGTCGTTACGACCGGATATGCCATCCGCCTGTTACCCGACCGAACCCTCCATTTCGAGCTGGATCAGCCGGTTCATCTCCACCGCATACTCCAGGGGCAACTCTTTGGTGAACGGCTCCATGAATCCCTGTACCACCATGCTGATGGCATCGCTTTCGTTCAGCCCCCGGCTCATCAGGTAGAACAATTGCTCCTCACCAATTCTGCCAACCGTGGCTTCGTGGGCCAGAGTGACCTGTTCTTCGTTCACCTCGATGTACGGGATCGTGTCGCTGCGACTCTTGTCATCCAGGATCAGCGCGTCGCAGATCACGCTGACAACCGAGTTCTTCGCGCCCTTGTTCACTCTGGCCAGACCACGGTACGTTGCACGACCACCGCTGTGGCTGATTGACTTGCTGGTGATGGTGCCGGTCGTCTCCGGTGCCATGTGCACCATTTTGGCTCCGGTGTCTTGATGCTGCCCCTTGCCGGCCAGGGCAATGCTCAAGACCTCACCCTTGGCCTTGGGCCCCATCATGAAAACACTCGGGTACTTCATGGTCAACTGGGAGCCCAAGTTGCCGTCTACCCACTCCATGGACGCGCCTTCGTACACAAATGACCGTTGGGTGACCAGATTGTAGATGTTATGCGCCCAGTTCTGGATCGTTGTGTACCGACATGTGGCGTGTTCCTTGACGATGATCTCGATCACTCCACTGTGCAGCGAGTTGGTGCTGTAGACGGGGGCTGTGCAACCTTCTATGTAGTGCACCTTCGCCCCTCGTTCCACAATGATCAGCGTGCGCTCGAACTGGCCCATGTTTTGGGCATTGATGCGGAAGTAGGCTTGCAGCGGGATGTCTACCTGGACCCCTTCCGGCACATAGACGAATGAGCCCCCGCTCCACACTGCGCCGTTTAGTGCAGCATACTTGTTATCGCTGGAGGGAACAACCGTACCGAAGTACTGCCGGAAAAGCTCCGGATACTCTTGTAGTCCGGTGTCTGTGTCCAGAAAGATAACCCCCATATCTTCCCACTTCTTGTGCAGGTTGTGGTAAACCGCTTCAGATTCATACTGAGCCCCCGCCCCAGCCAGGAATTTTTGCTCCGCCTCAGGAATGCCCAGCTTGTCGAAGGTGTCTCGAATGTAATCCGGCACGTCGTCCCAGTCGGTGCTCTTCTTCTCGTCGGGCCGAATGTAGTAGTAGATGTCCTGATCGTCCAACTTCGACAGGTCACCGCCCCAGGTGGGCACCGGTTTCCGCTTGTAGATCTCGAACGATTTCAGCCGAAACTCCAGCATCCATTCGGGCTCGCCCTTTATGCCAGAGAGCTCGCGAATGACATTCTCGTTCAGCCCCTTCTCACTCTTGAAGGTATATTTCTCCGGGTCCCGAAACCCGTATTTTTCCACCGTTAGATCGAATCCGCTCACTTTGGTTGCCACAATCGCCTCCTCAAGTCCCAGTGATCAGTAAACAGTGATCAGTGATCAGTAAACAGTAACCCGAATCTGATCACTGATTACTGACATCCAGATGCTTGCCGGCATATCCATTATACCACACTCGATCTCTATTGTCAATAGTTATGATAAATATCATATAAATTAGATATATCTCTGAGGCTGCGGCCCTATAGCTCTTCTTCCTCGAAATCCCACTCGGGGATGCCGTACACGCCGGCCTTCAATGCCTTCAGCGACAGCAGGGCACACTTCATGCGCACCGGGCCGATGGGAATACCCAGCATGTCGAGAATGTCGTCCTTGGTGAGGGCCTTCAGCTCGTCCACATTCTTGCCCTCGACAAGCTCCGTCAACATCGAGGCTGAAGCCTGGCTGATAGCGCACCCTTCACCGTGAAACTTCACGTCAGAGACATGGTCATCCTCAAGCTTTAACTGAATGACCAGACGATCGCCGCACAGGGGGTTATATTCCTCGTGCGAAATGTCGGGGTTCTCGATTTCTCCATGATTGCGTGGGTTCTGGTAATGATCGAGGATATGTTCGCGATAGAGATCGTACATGGGCTACATCCCAAAAACGGCTTTGGCCCTTTCCAGGCCGTGGATGAGAACGTCGATTTCTTCCTGCAGGTTATATAAGTAGAAGCTCGCGCGTACCGTTGCCGGCACGTCATATCGCCGCATGAGCGGCTGCGCGCAGTGATGGCCGGCGCGGATTGCGATGCCCTCACTGTCCAGAATGGTCGCCACGTCGTGCGGGTGAATGCCAGAAACGTTGAACGTCGTAACCCCACCCCGAAGGTGAGCCGGCGGCCCATACAGCGTCAGTCCGTCCACCTGAGACAGGGACTCCAAGGCATACTGCACCATGTCCTGCTCGTGCTCGTGAATCGCATCCATTCCCACACTGTTGAGGTAGTCAACCGCGTAGCCCATGCCGATGGCCTGGGCAATGGATGGCGTGCCGGCCTCGAACTTCCAGGGCAGCTCATTCCAGGTAGCTGATTCCAGGGATACCTCTCTGATCATGTCCCCACCGCCCAGGAACGGGGGCATGGCCTCCAGCAACTCCCGCCTACCGTAGAGAACGCCGATGCCCGTGGGCCCACACATCTTGTGCCCGCTGAATGCCAGAAAATCACACCCCAGAGCCTGGACATCGACGGGTAAGTGGGGTACACTCTGAGCGCCATCCACGAGAACTGTCGCGCCCACAGCATGGGCCCGTCGAGCAATCTCTCGCACTGGATTGATCGTGCCGAGTACGTTGGACATGTGCACAACGCTAACAAGCCGGGTGTGCTCTGTGAGGAGATCATCGATGTGTTCCAGATCCAGGAGGCCATCATCGGTGACTCGAATGAAACGCAGCGTCGCGTTTTTCTCCCTGGCCAGGATCTGCCAGGGAATGAGATTGCTGTGATGCTCCATCTCCGTGAGCAGGATTTCATCGCCCGCGTCGATGTTGGCGCGCCCCCAACTGTACGCCACCAGGTTGATCGCCTCTGTGGTGTTGCGCGTCCAGATGATTTCCTTTGCGCTCTTCGCATTGATGAAACGCGCAACTTTGCGCCGGCCCTCTTCGTAGGCCAGGCTGGCTTTCTCGCTCAGTGCGTGGATGCCACGATGGACATTGGCGTTGTAGCGCCGGTAGTATTCATCGAGTGCCTCAATCACCAGCCGGGGTTTCTGTGAACTTGCGGCGTTGTCAAGGTAGACTAATGGCCGGCCATGGACTTCCTGATGAAGTATCGGGAAATCCTGCCGGATAGCCCGGACGTCGAGCGGCGACGTCGCAACAATGTCCCTCATTTCCGTCTGCTCTCTCCAGATCGTGTCCATTGCGGTCAGTCACTCCCACTCTAGTTCACTTTGCTCGCGATTGCGTCGCGCAAATGCTCGCGCACACTGACCAGTGGAATGCGCTCCATGACTTGCTCGAAGAACCCGTTGACGATCAGACGCCTGGCCTCTTGCTCCGGCAGGCCGTGTGCCATCAAGTAGAAGAGCTGATCCGGATCGATCCTGCTGACCGTTGCACCGTGGGATGCACGTACCTCGTTCGCTTCAATCTCCAGGCTCGGGATCGAATCCGCGCGCGCATTCTGGCTGAGCACCAGCGTCTTCTCGTGAAGGTAAGACGCAACATTCTGTGCCCCTGGGTGAATCTTGATGAGTCCTTCAAAGACCGATCGTGACCGATCCTGGAGCGCGCCCTTGAACAACAAATCACCCGAGGTGAACGGCGCTACGTGGTTCATCAAGGTGTACGTGTCATGGTGTTGCCGCCCGTTCAGGAAGAACACGCCAACAATGTCGGTGCTCGAGCCGGCGCCAACCAGCCGCGTCTCCACAAATTCTCTGGACAGTCGCGCACCAATGGCCCCTAGCGTCCAGTTGACAACGCTGTCTTGCCTGGTGACGGCACGGCGGGAGGAGAGAGAGAGGACATTGTCCGCCCAGGCCTGAATGCTCAGGAAGTTCACCTGCGATCCGGGCTGCGTGTAGACCTCCGTGATGCCATTGACGAGGACCTCGCCATCGCCGCCGGCGGACCGACTCTCTTCCAGATAGGTGACACCACTATTCGGGCCGGTGATGATGAGCGTATGGGGGAACAATGCCAGCCCGGGAATATCTGCCCAGAACACCCCTTGAATCGGCTTGTCGATCCAGACGTTCTCCGGGACGTAGAGGAACATCCCGCCACTCCAGAGCGCTCCATTAAGCGCCTCGAACTTCGTTTGATCGTGATGCCCCATCCCAGCGAGGGAAACGGCCTCGCCCATCAGGTAGGGCTCAACCAGATCCGGATACTCGCGGACGGCGGTGTCCAGGTCTGTCAGAATGACCCCTTGCTCCGCCCACTCCTCGTCAAGCACGACAGCCGCGCCGGCAGAGTTGCGGTGGATGAACAGGCCGGCCCGCTCCGATTCGCGAACGATGGCACTTTGGAGATCGGCGGGGAGTTCGGAGGTGCCATCTGCTGTTGCCGAAGACGAATGAAAAGGAACAAACGCATCCAAATGCACCAGCCTGAGGTTGGTGCGACGCCAGCGGGGCATGGGCCTGGCCTGGTATGCCTCCCACGCCTCAAGGCGACGTCGGTGAACCCATTCCGGCTCGTCTTTCAAGTGAGACAGCGCCTCAACACTGGCGCGGCTGAAGCCTGTTTGCTCTGCCAGGGCCGGCGCATCGGCGCGAACCGTGCCCGGAACTTTAAGCGACATCGGCCTCCGCCTTCTCACGTATCCAGTCGTAGCCCTTCGCCTCCAGCGCTTCAGCCATCTCTGGCCCGCCCTCCATGACGATCTGGCCCTTGAACATAATGTGGACTTTGTCGGGCTTGATATACTCTAGGATCCGCTGGTAGTGGGTAATCAGCAAAACGCCCATATCCGGGCCAATGAGCGCGTTCACGCCCTCCGCCACGGTCTTCAATGCGTCAATGTCCAGACCCGAGTCCGTTTCGTCCATGATAGCGATTTCGGGCCGAAGGACAGCCATCTGCAAGACTTCCGCTCGTTTCTTCTCGCCACCGGAGAAACCTTCGTTGAGGTAGCGGCCAGCAAAAGATGGATCGATCTCCAACAACCTGAGCTGCTCCATCATCAGCTTGCGGAACTCCGGAATTGAGATCGGTTCTCCGCCGTTGTTGGCACCTCGCTTGGCATTCAATGCCGACCGCAAGAAGTTGGCAACACTCACGCCGGGGATGGTCACCGGGTACTGGAAGGCCAGGAACAGACCCAGACGCGAGCGCTCATCGGGAGCCATCTCCAAAACGTTTTTCCCTTTGAACCAGACTTCGCCTCGCTCAACCTCGTACTTGGGATGCCCCATCAAGCTGTATGCCAGGGTGCTCTTTCCAGAACCATTCGGACCCATCAGTGCATGAATTTCACCTTTCCTGATGGTGAGATTCACACCTTTTAAGATCAAATTGCCGTCAACACTTACGTGCAGGTCCTTAACTACAAGTTCGCTCATTGTTGGTTGTGTCTACTCCTGTCTTTCACGTTATCTATCCCACCCTTGCGGAAGTTACAAATGCCTTTACCATAGAGTGATTCTCGGCTTGCAAGAGCACTTCCGGCCCGGAATCTGCTCCTGAACCTTCGCAAGGTTCCGAACGACTTCAGTCGTTACTACAGTTGTTTTTTCGATAACTGCAGTGGTTGCGACGGGTTCTTCCGGGTGGGCCCTGCTAGCAGCCGCAGCCGCCATTGCCGGCGGCTGGTGCCTGCTCGCTCGTGCGGAATGAATGGCCGCAACCGCATGACGCTGCAGCGTTAGGGTTGTCAATCTTAAAGCCACCGCCCATCAGATCGTCTTCGATGTAGTCAATGGAAGAACCTTCCAGGTAGAAGATACTGACCGGATCAACAATCAGCTTGACCCCATAATCCTCAACCACCAGATCACCGTCCTGTGCCTCTGCTTCGAAGGCCATACCATACTGCATTCCCGAACACCCACCACCGGACACAAAAACGCGCAACCCGTGATTCGGCATGTTCTTCTCCTCCAGCAGGCGACGAATCTTGCCGGCTGCGGTTGGCGTGAGGGACAAAGCCGACCTCTGGATTGCGGATTGCGGCATCGTTACTGTCTGCTCTTCAAGCATCACTACCTCCTCAAAGATCCTGCTCAGCACTGTGCCAGGCGAATTCGCTCACTATTCTAGCACAGTCTCCATCAGGAGTCTATTGTAGCACACTCGGCCTCCTTTGTCAATATCTATGATATGCATCATAAATATTGACAATACCTCGCAGGTGTGGTATAATGTTTACAAAGTCTGAACTCTGGCAGGCGCGCGCCTGGCGATTGAAATTGCGGCAACCCTTGCGAAGTCGGCCTCCGCCGACTGACTTCGCCAGCGTGGTCGAGTAGTTACGACACGTAATACGCAGTACGCAATACTTAATGAGGAAGGGAAGCGATGCAAGCAACGAGGTCTCGAATTGTTGAGCACTTGAAGGAGCGCGGCCGTGCCACTGTCCAGGATCTGGCCACTGCCACCGATCTTACGCAGATGACAATCCGACACCATCTGGCCGTACTGGAGACTGAGGGTCTGGTCAGCAGTGCGGAGGAGCGCGGACACGTTGGCCGGCCTCGCTATGTCTACTTCCTGACCGAAAACGCGCTTTCCCTGTTCCCTGAGCGCTACGACGAGCTGGCCGATCGTCTCCTCAGAGGCCTGAAGGCTTTGGGCGCCAGGCGTGAAATCGCCCAGGTTCTGGAAGCAATGGGGGCCGATATTGTACGCACGTATCGCGAGGACCTGGCCGGCAAATCGTTTGAAGAGCGACTAGCTATCCTGATCGACGTCCTCAGCGACGAGGGATTCCTGGCATCGTGGGAAGAGGAAGGCGGTGCGTATATCCTCACCGAGTATAGCTGTCCATATTTGCTGGTCGGACAGGATCACCCCGAAATCTGTCGGGTGGACTGGGAGGTAATCACCACGATTCTGGACTCCCCTGTGAAGAGACAGACCTGCATGCTGCATGGCGATACGAACTGCACGTTCCACATCCGACCGGCGGTAGACGTGGCCATTGCAGACATCAACTGAGCCGGTCGCTAACCTCATGCGAGCATTACGCGGCACACCACTCAAGCGTTTTCACCGTGATTTCCGCCGGCGGCACCCCATCCGACATGCCATAGCAGTGATCCTGCAAAGTGTGGAATACCCTGTGAATGTGGGGTCTATCTTTCGTATCGCGGATGCGACGCGCATTGAGATGCTCATCCTGACTGGCATCACACCTACGCCGCCTCATCCAACCATTGCCAAAGTTGGACGAGGAAAGCACGGGCGTGTACCGTGGCGATACGAGGAAGGTCCCGATCATGCCATTAGTGAACTGAAGGCTGATGGCTATCGGGTCTATGCGCTGGAGATTGCGGAGGGGGCAAAGCCTTACTACGAGGTGGAGTGGCCCGAGCGCGCGTGCCTGGTCGTCGGGCATGAGGATCATGGCGTCACACAAGCCACTCTTGGTCTGTGCGACGAGGTCGTATTCGTACCAATGTGGGGCAAGGGCGCGTCACTCAACGTCCATGTGGCCCTGGCCGTTGTCGTTTACCACATCCGATACCGAGGAGTTGCCGGCCCACGTGGTGGGTGAGAACGCCGCTACCTGGTCCCTGCTCATGTCATTGTCCTCGGCTATCACCAGCTTGAGGAACATGTTGACAACCTCTGGATCAAATTGCATGCCGGACTCGGTCGTTAACTCCTCAAGCGCCTCCCTGACGGACATTGCGCATCGATAGGGCCGGTCCGAGATCATCGCATCGAAGGCATCCACAACTGCGATGATCCGGGCACCTAACGGAATCTGATCGCCACGCAGGCCGGCGGGATAGCCTGTGCCATCATAGCGCTCGTGATGATGTCGCACCAGCGGCGCAACATCCTGCAACACGGATACCCGCTCCACAATCTGGGCTCCTATGACAGGATGTTGCTCAATCATGTCCCACTCTTGCTGGTTCAGGAAACCCGGCTTGCGTAGAATCTCCGTCGGTACCGCGAGTTTCCCGATGTCGTGTAGATGGGCTGCATACCGAATTGTCTCAACCTCCCCACGCGAAAGGTTAAGATGCCGGGCGAGTGTGGTGGCGAAGCCGGCGATCCGATTCACGTGGCCACCCGTGTACAGGTCCCGCTGAGCGATGGCTTCGGTGAACGCGGCCAGGGTTTCATGTCCAAACTGGCTCAGTTGCTCCAATTGCCGGACGTTCTTCAGCGCTATGGCTACCTGATGTGCAACTCGTGCGAGATCCGTCTGTTGTTCCCTCGAAAGCTGGCGTGGGTCAACGTAGCCTACCAGCAAGGCACCAGTTCCCTGCTGCCCGTTGCCAAGCGGGGCAGCCATCACAGACCGAAGGCCCAGCCACTCGATATCGGGCCGGCTGGGATCCAGATACCGGCTGTCCCTGAGCAGATCAGGGCAAATGACCGGTTCTCGACGGGAACATGCCAGACTCGCGATGGGCATGACTTCTCGCGAGATCGCCGCTGTGTACGCCATCTCACCATTGTCACCAGAGCCATCTTGCAGACCTCCTGCCTGGGTCCAGCAGCCCCCAAGGTCCAAATGGCCGCTATTCTCATCTATCAGGTACACGGAGCATACGTCTGCGCCCAGTAGCGTACCGACTGCTTCAACAAGCTGCCCAAGGAATTCATCCAGATCGCGGTCAGCCAGGATGGCCTTGTCAATCTCATGGAGCATGTCGAGTTGCTCCCGCTGCCGGCGTTCTGCCCGAAGCGCGGCCCGCCATCGGGCTGTGAGTCCGCCCATCGCTATCCCGACCAGAATGAAAAGGAGGGCACGGGTCAGCCAGTCGCCGGCCGGCTGCATCACGTGCAAAGCCACGTTGGCGGGCATCATGGGGCCACCGAGAACTGCCGCAGCCAACGCCGAGAGGACGCCGGCCACGGGGCCCAACGAAAGTGCGGATGCAAGGATGGGGATGTAGTACAGGTGAGTCAGGGCACTAAACCGCCCCTCGGTGCCACCAGTGAGGTAGATGATGCCAGTACTCGCAAGGAGAGCCAGCACGACTAGCAACACGACAAACAGCTTCAACCCTACGAACCGATGCTGAGCCGAGGCTCGCATATTCGTCATCGTTCAGATTGCCCTTTCCAGCCGACTGTCCACCACCTGCTGCTCTGGAGCCGGGAAGCCATCGGACAGGCCGGCAGCCGTTCACTCCAATAAGCCAGCATAGCGCAGTAGTTTACCTTGAGCGGTGAATCAGGAGCGTCGATTCCAGCCAGCTCCCCCCCCACCCTGTTCGTCTCAGCCCCCCCATCACTGAACGACGGGCAGCCATAAACCTCCGCCTAACAGCGAAAGGCCATCTACTAGAATCGACGCTCCTGGGCAGGGGGACGCCTGACTCGAGGAGAAACATATCGTCAGCCGGCGATGAGGAAACACACATGCTGCCAGCCGATGTCAGGCCAGTACACTCTTGCACAAATACGGCTGAGCTGTTTCACCGCACAGCAGCTCCAGGACCAAACGTGCAAACTGGGCAGCACCCAGAGATATTGTCAGTTCAAGTCCACAGATTCCACCTACATACGGCGACTTGCACAGTCTCCCAGTTTAGTACCTCATCAGACTGATTTTGAGGCGTTGATGTAGGGGCGATTCCCCTGCGGTCGCCCTCTACTGGCGGGAGTCCCTGCCGATAGCGGCGGCTGTGTCAACCAGGGCAGGCGCAAGCACTGCCCCTACCTATCATAATCACTTTGATGGAGTAGTAACCGAATCTGCAATAGAGACGGTGAAACCGAGACCGGGATGTAGAAACGATACGTCAGCCCGACTCATTCAGCCCGGCAAACTCGACTTCTCTGTCCACGTTGTAGCACGGCTGCAGGGCACGAGAGGACTCTGCGGCCAGCGGACGTGCGTCACGCAGCTCCCACACGGAACGGATCGCCCGGTCTATGGGAGGAGATTCCTCAACTTCCGCGGGACCACGGCGAAGGTCTTCACTCTGGGCCCAGGGCGAGCTGTCGTCCTTGAGATGCCCAAGGTGTAACGGATCACGTTGTTCTAGCCACCGGTAGAGTCGGGCGGCGAACTCCGTGAATGACCCGGCCCGAATCGAAGTCAATGCCTCTTGCTCGTCGTTCGTCAGCTCAAAGTCGCCCACAACTTCGGCCGGCTCGGCCAGTAGCCGTTCGCGGAAACCCTGATCGATGACGGCTGTCATAATCAGGCAACCCAGTCCATTCGTTGCCATCTACCAGTCCTCCTGCCGCAACATTGCTTTTTCAACGAAGAGAAACACGCCGGGAACCATCAATACGTCTCCGATGCTGACAATTGTCTGGATGGGACGTAGCGGGATGGTATCCGACAACCACCCCAGTACGATCTCGTCTCTTGGCAAGACAAGACCCTTGCTGCGGGCTACCCGAGTGTACAGCGGTACAGACTCCACGCTGTCGGCAATGCCGGCCCGCACCAGCACCTCCGGCGCAACGGGCATGAACCCGCCATTCGCCGCGATGACGATGAGATTGAGCGCGACGCCGGCAGCGAGCAGCCGCATCCCGTCCAGGTCACGATTGGCCCAAATCACAGCCAGAATGGCCAGATGGGTCAGCGGGAAAAACAGCCGCGCTGCGCCTGACCAGTTCGGCAACAGGTCAATGAGAACGACCTGAATTGTCAACGCGGCCAGTGCCAGCCACGCCCAGCGAACACGGATATTCCCGAAATTCCTGAGGTTCCCCCCCCGAAGCAGCCCAACGACAACGGCAAGGCCGACGCCGAAGACCAGGATCACAGCCTAGCCAGCGGAACCATATGCTCCCATGGGCGCGCCGCCGGCCATGACCATCGCGGCCAGGATCAACAGAATGTAGATCACCATCAAGGTCTGCTGATTCACGTAGGGCAGATACTGCAAGATTCGGTGCTTCATGGTAGTGTCCTCCATTCTCTGTCTCAGTGAGCCAATTCTGCTACCAGTATAGCAGCTAGCGCTTAGCAAACGCTTAGCGGGACGCCGGATAGGGTCCCTCACGGCCAATTCTGCTATTCAGTATAGCAGCTAGCGCTTAGCAAACGCTTAGCGGGGCACCACCTGGGAAGCAAACAGGAAAAAACGATGGTAAGCGTCTGGGAAGATTGCGGAACACCTTTCGACAAGCCCCTTGACGAGGCCGGGTCCGGACCAGGTCTCGGAAGGGGCCTCAGGACGTCGCCCGAGTAGGCCGAGACAGAGTCGAGGGTGTATCAAGGAGCCGGGGGCCGGATTAGAGCCCGCCTGGCTCCGGAATGCATGGTGCAGGGGAACTACTCAGCCTGCATTGTCAAACCTTTCGACAAGCCCTGGACCGGACCATGCCTCAGGACAGGCTCTGCGGTGAGCATAGCCGAACCATCCAGGCCGAAAAACATCATCCCTGGACATCAGGCTCCTGGATCTGTCCCTCCGCAAACTCCAGACGGCGATGGAGGTACTGAGCGGCCCGCTGCGTATCCCCCTGCGCGCCCCAGTAGTCAATCAGACGATCAAGGGCCCGCCGGTACAGACGGCGCAGGTCTTCCCGCTCCTCCCAAATCCAGGAATCGTCAGCCCCGGCCGGAAAACCTGTCAGGAAATCCCCATGGTACAGGCTCACTGCCCGCTCCAGGTGCCGGATTTCATTCTGTGCATCTGGGCTGCTCCGGGCCAGTTCGATGGCTTCCCGGAACAGGTCGGCGTCAACCCACAGGTGGGGTACCCGCAGGGAATACCGACCATCTTCGCAAACGACGTAGTTGGGGTTGCCCAATGCACCCCGGACATAGGAGAGCGTGACATGCACATTGCTCCTCACCCGAGATCGAGGTACATCCGGCCAGAGGTCCGCGCCAATCTGGTAGATGGTGCGGTGGGGACAGGTGAGCAGGTAGAAGAACAGTTCCTGAGTGCGCCGGCGGCTCCAATCATCGTGCGCCAGGGGCACATCACCCAGGAAAACCCGTGGCTGCCCCAACACGTGGACTCGCAGCGGCGGCCTGGGCTGTCGCTGTGCTATCTGCGGAACCGGGCCCAGCTTCTCCTCGGCCTGTTCGAGCAGATCCCTCAGGTACGCGCTGCTATCGGCCGCCGCGTGAATGGCACCGGCAGTGCGCAGCAGCGTTGGCAGAATGAACCCGTCATAGCCCAGACGGAAGAGGCACAATTCCGCATCGCGGATGCACTCCCGCATGGCCTGGGGGCGATAGGCCAGGTGATAGGTCTGGGCCAGGTGCAGGTTCGCCCTGGCGAGCTCCGGCACATGGCCTTGCTGGAAATACTCAATGCAGTGTTTGAGTCGGTTCGCCGCATCGTCGAGGAACCCTTGCTCATGGGCTATCGCACCCAGGGAAAGCTGGTACAGGGCCATCTCGTACTCCGCCCCCCGCTCTCGGGCATCCTCGTACGCACGGCGCACCAGAGCAACTCCGTCCGGCGTTTTCCCCATGAGATGGTACGTGTGTCCCAGCGCGTCCAGCCCATAGGCTCCCAGGTAAGCATCGCCTACTTTCCGGGCATCCAACAACCCCTGCTTGTAGGACTCGACCGCATCTGTATACCGCCCCAGGTCACGATACACATCACCCATGCCGATCAGGGCATAAGCACCGTAGCGCCGGCTGGCCGCCTCCCGCGCACGTTCTAAAGCATGTTGATATTCCTCGAGCGCTTGAGTGTATTTGCCCTGGTCATGATACACAACAGCCAGGTTGTTGAGCGCCAGAACGGCGCGGCCCACATCCCCAACGATGTCCCAAATCTCCAATGCTTTGTGAAGGTGAAGATCGGAAGCTGTGAGGTTCCCCATCATGTGCAAGACGAGACCCAAATCGTTGTGCAGCATAGCACAATTGAACTGGTGGCCGGCCTGCTGCCACAGGTCCAGCGCCGTGCGTAGCGCTGCTACCCCTTCCTCCAACTGGCCTAACTGAGCCTGGGCCAGACCGAGGTTGCGTTGAGCTTCGGCGACCACAGCCGGTTCGTCATAAGGGAGCAGATTGAGCGCTTCCTGACAACGATCAATGACTGCCTGCAACTCACCCTGGACCCGCAACGCGGCTGCCTTGTCCAGCAGAACCCAGGCCAACTCGATGGGGTTGTTCCGCCTCCGCAGAATCTTTTCGGCCAGGTCACACAGATGCACTGCCTGTGCCGGATCGCCATCCCGCTCCAGACATGCCTTGGCCCGGTAGCGCAGCAGGCGGGGGTGCCGCTCCAAAAGTTCACTGGGCAACGCATCGATCCACCGAGATGCGCGGTCAGCCTGAGCTGTTGTGTATTCCCTGTGGGTTTGTTCTTCAATCGCATACGCTGCTTCTTCGTAAGCCCCGGCTCTCAAGAAGTAGTCAATTGCCTGATCGGGATGGCCGGCCTCTGTGAGAACAACTGCCGCCTGCTCCTGCAATTCCCAATATCGCTGAGGCCTGGTCTGTCGCAAGCGCGTCTGCAGGAACTCGCGGAACAGGGAATGATAACGATACCAGACACGCGACTCCCCAAAGATGTCCCGGTCGGCGGTGTGATCCTCCAGCCGCATAACAAAGATGTTCTGTTGCTCAAGGATGTCGAGGAACACATCGGCATTATCAATTCCCAGCAAGGCATTGACCACCGCCGGCTCCATCTCATTCAGCACAGAACTCTCCATCAGGAAACGTCGTTCACGCGAGGAGAGCCGGGCCAGCACTTCTGCAGCCAGGTATTCGTACAGCGGGCCACCCGCACTCCGAGCCCTCGTGATGCCGTCCAGGGGATCGCCGGCCTGGCTGGTTAGAATAATGGCAGTGATCCAACCCTCGCACGCTTCTGTCAGTTCCCGGGCCCTGTCCAGGGAGATGTCGTAGTGATAGATATCCCGCAGGAACAGCCAGGCCTCGTCAGGCGTAAAGCGCAACGCATCCCGCCCCAGGCCGAAGACTTCTCGGGTTGCCGCCAGGCGTGCCACTAACTCGGGGCCCAGATCAGGAACCGTCCGAGTAGCGATCACCAGGTGACAGTTATCTGGCAAGTGGAGGATGAGTGATTCCAGAAACTGCTTGACAGACTGCGAATCATCGATCACGTGAAAGTCATCGATGATTAGCCAGAGGGGGACTCCCAGTGTGTAGATCTCATTGACCAGCGTTGTCACCAGCGCGTCGTAGTCCCCAACCTCGCGGTCGATCTGCTGAAGTGCGCGCACACCGAAGTCAGGAACCTGCTGCCGAATTGCACCCACAACGTATCTGGCAAACGTCCACAAATTGCCATCTGGCTCGGTAGCGGTATACCAGCATACCAGAGCCTTGAGCTGATGGGCGAAGTCTACCAATAGGGACGTCTTGCCGTAGCCCGCCGGGGCTGACACAACGATCAGGCGCCGAGCCGCATGTTGAAGGAGAGCATCCACCAGACGGGGCCGATCCAGGACGTCGGGCCGGCGTCGAGGCGGGACGATTTTTGTGGCGATCAGTTCCATGATTGAGCGACTCCACATGAGTCCCGAGCTTATTAAAGGGTTGGGCAGGAACCGCTCCATGCTGACAGCACAGCGACCGGGAATGGGGTGTGGAAACGTGGCCCTATTATACTACAACGTCTCATCTACATCAAGGTCACGCCGGCAAACTTGACGGTTGGCCGTTTCGCATCTATCATCATGCTGGCGTGATTGATCATCCCACAAACCGCACATGCCGTGGAAGGGCCGGGCGCACTGTGCCCCCCTGAGGGTCTGCGACCTTCGCGTTGCTACTACGTATAATCCTTGTAGAGAATCGAGAACCGCGGATCCCCCACCTCAACCACAGAAAGTGAGGCAATCACCTGATGGACTACTTTGGCATTATCGAACGCAGTTTTGCCATCACTCGCCGTTATCGAGTGCTGTGGCTGTTTGGTTTTTTGTTGGCCCTGTTCGGTGCCGGCGGAGGGGGCGGCAATGGTATACAATACACCTTCGAAGGCAACCGATCTCCGCTGCAGCAGATCGGGGCGCCGCTAGTCTTCGGGATTCTGGTAATCCTGGTCATCATGGCACTTGTGATCGTGCTGGTGGTCCTGGCGGCCGTCATCAAGTACGTGTGCCAGACTGCCCTCATCGGTCTGGTAGGCGAGATCGAGGCGGGGCAGGACCCCACAGTGCGCCATGGCTTTGACCTCGGCTGGTCACGGAGCGCCCTGCGCCTCTTTGGCGTCGATATTGCTCTTGCCGTTCCGGTCATCCTGGCAGTCATGATCCTGGCGGCTCTGTTCGCCATACCTCTGGTCGCCTTCGCGAGAACTGACAGCATCGGACCGTTGGCAGTTATCTTGCTGTGTTGTCTGGTCTTTCTCGTACCAATATTCATTGCCGTGGCTGTCGCACTCAGCGTTCTTGCCAGGTTCGTCTACCGCCAGGTAGTATTGGCCGGTGACGGCGTCCTGGCCGGTATCCGCAACGGCTACCACCTGATCCGTGCTAACCTGGGGCAGGTCGTGACAATGTGGCTTATCATGTTCATCATCGGGCTGCTCTGGGCAGCGATCAATTTCATCATCGGGTTGGTGGCGTTTGCGGTCGTGGGCGGGCCGGCGGCCCTGATGTACGCGATCTTCAAGTCGGGCTTCGCCGCACTTCTGGGAGCACTACCATTCCTGCTGGTGGTCATCCTCGTGTTTGCCGTCATCAATGCCCTCTACACTGTCTTCTCCAGTACGGTCTGGACCTTGACATACCTGGAGTTGCCGAACCGTGTCACTGGCCAGTGATCAGTCAGCAGTGATCCGTAAACTCCTTGAGACGGAGCTTCGCTGCACAGGATCACTGACTACTGAATATGCACAAACATAGGAGGAGAACCATGACGATAAGCCAAGTCACTCAACGCTCGGACGATGAACGGACGCTGGCCGGCCTGGCCCACGCCAGCATCCTCCTCGGGTTGCTGACCAGCGGCTTGGGGGGACCCATTGCCGCGCTGGTAATCTGGCTGGTCAAGCGCGATGATTCGCCCTGGGTGGCCTTTCAGGCATTGCAGGCTTTGGTGTACCAGTTACTCGGGGTTGCTGTTACCTTTGTGAGCATGATGTGCTGGTTTGTGGTGTGGTTCGCATCGTTGATTCCGGCCATGGCAAACCCGAGCCAGTATAACAGTGCACCGCCGGCCGGCTTCTTCGCCTCCTTCGCACTGCTGTGTATTCCGTTCGGTATCGGCATGCTGTGGACCCTGTATGGCCTGTGGGGTGCATTCCGGGCCTGGCAAGGCGAGGACTTCCGATACGTGATACTGGGCAATGCCCTGGCAAGGCGCGTCGGCCGCACCGCATAATTTGTAGTAACGACTGTTTGGGCAACTTCCTAAATGACAGACAGAGCGCTCATACTGGTCACAAATGATGACGGCATCGATTCGCCGGGCCTGACGGCGGCTGTCGCTGCCGTCTACGATCTGGCGGATGTCCTGGTGGTAGCGCCCAAGGACCAACAGACGGGCGCCAGCCGGAATTTCCTGCGTCACCCGGGCACCAGGTACGAGGAAATGCTGATCGTCAATGGTGCAGAGGTTCCGGCTCTTGCCTTTGAGGCATCGCCGGCCCAGGTGACGCGGGCCGGCATCATGCTTTTCGCCCCCCGAAAACCTGATCTGGCAATCGCCGGTATCAACTATGGCGAGAACATGGGTGCCGGAGTCACGATTTCGGGTACTGTCGGTGCGTCCATCGAGGCTGCAAGTTTCGGCGTGCCGGCCCTGGCCGTGTCGCTGGAAACCGACATCGCCTATCATCTGACGAACGAGGATGCCGTCGATTTCAGCAGCGCCTCAGTGATTACTCGCCGGCTCGTGGAACATGTTATGGACAATCCGTGGCCGGCCGGCATTGACATCCTCAAGGTGGACATTCCACAGGATGCGACTCCCGACACCCTCTGGCGCGTCACGCGCGTGTCACGTCAGCGCTACTTCCAGTCAAAGGTGGTGGACAACCCGGGTAGAGGCCGACCGCATTTTGTCGGCTATGAGCGGCAGGTAGACTTCGATACCCTGGAGCCCGATTCGGACATCCACGCTCTCCTCGTCGATCGTGTCGTGTCCATTTCGCCACTGACCATCGACCTGACAGCCCATCGACAACGCCCCGAACTGGCTGGTTGGCTGGGAACCAGTTTTCAGTGAGCAGTGATCAGTGATCAGTCAACATGCCCCTACGGGGCTCCATGAAGCATAAAAATTGACGATAACTCATTTTTAGAGTAGTAACCAGTGAACAGTGATCAGTCATCAGTTATCAGTAACCGGTGAACAGTGATTGGCGTCAGATTCGGAACACTGATGACTGTTTACTGTTCACTGAACCGTGATCACGTAGCCCGTCAGTACGGCCAGATACAGGATCAGATAGAGGGGCACGAAAAATGTGACGGCAAGCGCGATCTGCTCGATGCGTCCGTAGTCATCGAACCGGCGGAAGCCGGCCAGATATGGCAGCCAACCAGTAAGACAGAGGAAGAGCCACAGAGGACCGGTGGGGGCTGCTTCTGACAATGTATGGCCCGGATCGAAGAAAATACCGCCGGCGTTGCTGACCGTTGAGGTCAGCGGCAGGAGGACCCACAAGCCCAGCAGCCCGACCACAGTCATGAGAACGCCCGCGCGCATCAGGAAGAGATCTCGGCGCCAATCGGCCCAGCGGAACAGCGCCGGTGTCGTCAGTACACCGACCGTGACGGCGATGCCGAAGAACACGCGTATTGGCCGGCGTGCGGACCAGGCCGGCGAATTGGGGGGTACCAGGACGGCAAGCCACCCCGCCTGTAGCAGAAGATATGCCAGGATCATGACCGCGACAGCCAAAGCTGCTCGCAGCCACCCGCCCCACGAAATTCGTTCAATCAACCGATTGCCCATGCTAGCTCGCAAGTGCCTCGTTCGACGAGGTCTCCCGACCGATGTCGTCGGCTTCGCCTCGGTCGGAGACCTTCGGCGAGCCATGGGACCTCCGGCGATCTCTCGTTCGACGAGGTCTCCTGACCGATGTCGCCGGCTTCGCCTCGGTCGGAGACCCTTCGCCAGGCCCAGGGCAGGCTCTTCGGCGATCCACGGATCCTACCTCTCCAGCCAGGTAGCCGGCTCGCCCGCGACACGCGTCAGCACAAAGACCGATGCCCCAACGCCCATCACCGTGCCCCGCTCGAAACCCTGGACGACCGACGGGGACGCTTCCTCCGACTGCAACGCCCAACCGAGTCGATCGCGCACGCCCGGCTGTTCGCGCCACACCTTGCCGAAGCCGCGCACCGGCTGCTCGCGACCCGCTGGCGGTTGGATGTTCGGATCACGCTCAGGCTGATCCGGCGTCCACGTGTCCTCGAAACCATCCCATGAGCTCTGTCCTGAGCCTGTCGAAGGGCCGTCGTCGTACAGCACGTAGATGGTTCGCGTGTCGCCCCGCCAGATCATCACACCGCCCTCAAATGGCTGAAAAGCGGCTGAAACCTGACGTGGCTCCGGTTCTGCAGCCCAGCCGAGGGCTTGACGCACATCGGGGTCTGTTGCCCACAGCTCTGCGAACGCGCCCTCCGGCTGATAGAAGCCGACCGGCGGCTCCGACGGGGTCGGCACCGGCGTCGGCGTGGGCTCGCGGGCGATCTCCCAGGCAAGTTGCGCGGGGTCCAGCGGCCGGACATTCCCTTGCGCGTCGCCGGCCCACAAGTCACCAGCCGGCCCCATCGCCAGCGCCGAGATCAGCGGATCGGCATCGACGGCTCGCTGCCACGTCTCCCCACCATCGGTGGAGCGGACCAACACGCTGCGGTCCTCCGGGCCGAAATAGGACGGCGCCAACAGCGCGTACACCGTCCGGTCCGATGCGAACTCCGGCGAAAAGAGAATCGTGTAGACCACGCTGAACGTCTCGGGGCGGGGCGGCAGTTGGCGCCAGGTGTAACCGAAATCCTGGCTCAGGAACAGGCCGGCCTGGTAGAGGCCGGCGATGGCGACCCCATCCCGCGAGAAATCCGGCGACAGGGCCAGGGCATCGCTGCCGGGCAGCATGGGGGAGGGGATGCTCCCGATCTGCTCCAGATCGCTGGTGGCGCCGGCCGGCGCGTACACGAAGGTCTTGTCGTACACGTCGGGATCCCGCACCAGCACGAGGAACGTGGGCGGCCCCGATGATACCAATGCCAGCGCAACGTACTGGCCGGCCACATCCGAAACCCGCTGCCACGTGTCGCCGCCGTCCGTCGTGCGGAACACGCCATCCTCCCCGGAAAGCAGCACCGCTGTCCGGTCGTTGGCAAAACCTGGCGATAGTGCCAGATCGCGCACGTCGAGGTCCTTGAGCCCACGAACCGCCGGCTGCCAGGTCCGCCCGCCATCCTCGGACCGGAAGAGACCATAGGCCTCGCCCGGCTGTCGCAGGTGAGCGAACAGCACCGCCGGCGCGCCGGGTGCCGGGTGCAAAGCCGGCCAGCCCAGGGGCGGCAACCCTCCGCTGATCGACCGCCAACCGCCGTCCGCCTGTCGGTACGCGGAGCCATCGTCGCTGGCCGCAAGAAGCGTGCCATCAGCCGCAGCGGCCAGGTAGCGAATCTGTTTGGCCGGCAGCCGGCCCACCACCTGCGCGGCCACGGGTTCACCGACCTCCAGTGTCAGAATATGCAGATCCGCCGTGTTAGACAGCGTGGTGTAGAAGCGCCTGTGGACAGGGTCGAAGGTCGTGAACTCCCGGTATCCGTTTGAGGGCAGCCGGCGATAATTGACCACACCGTGGGTGGCCGCGTCCACACTCACAAGCCCGTCCCAGTCCGTCACATACAGACGTTGCTGCCGCGCATCCAGGAATAGCTCACCCGACACATACTGTAACCGTGTGAGCAACTCGCCACGGGTCGTGAACACCGCCACGTCTCCGGTGGGGAATGAACTGGCAACGTAGACCAGATCGGTGGTTGGATCAACGGCGAGGCCGGCAAGAAACTGCTTATCTGTCTTGATGGGCGTGTCCAACTGCCGGAGCGTCTCGCCGTCGTACACCTGGAGCCAGGTGCTGGAACTGGATCCCGGTGAGTTGTTGGACATCGTCACGAACAACAGGTTGTGCTTTGCATCGTATTGCGCGGAGATGGCGCTCGGTTCGCCGGAGAAGAGCGTCTTGCGAACCGTGTCGTCGATGGAACCGACGATCGCGTACGTGTCGGGATCGACGATGAACACGCCTTGCCGGGTGACGAACAGGCGATTGCGTGACGCATCGAACGTGACCGGGCCGGCCTTGGGGATGGTCGCAACCTGTTCGCCGGTGGCCGCGTCCAACACCGCCGTCTCGTTGGCATCCTGGTCTGGCACGAACAGGCGTCCCTCGACGACCGAGAGCGGTGCAGCATAGATGGACTCCGTCGGCCGGCCGACGACGCGGGGCCAGGTGTCAACGAGCCGTAGGGACGCGGCATCTAGCACGTGGAGCGTGCCGGCAGAGTCCACCACCAGCAGCCGCTCCGTCTCCGGATCGACAATCGCATCCCGCAGCGTGACCCCAAGGCGTACGACATGCTCGACCGCGCCATCTTCCACCGCAACCGTCGCCAGCGCGCTGCTCCACGTCAGCAGGTGGGATTTGCCAGCAATGATCATGGCAGCGGTAATGCTGCCCGTCGGCAGTGGAGTCGTGGCCACCGTCTGACCGGTGGTCGGGTCCACAGCCCGCAGTCGGGACTCCGGTCCCTCGGCCGTCTCCCACAGATAGGCTAGATCGGGGACGTCGTCGGGCACCACAGCTCGAATGTCGAAGCCGCCCTGAGGCACCCACACGTGCGTGACCTGGTTGCCGTCGATGACTGCCACCTGTTTGGAGCCGTCTTGCCGGCTGCGCATGACCAGATAGACCTGCGAACTGCCCGCCCCGCCGACAATCTCCTCGGGTTCGCCGGCCGGCAGGATATCCGCCACCTTTTGCAGATCGTCTGTGCGGTGAACGGTGACAACATCGTTATTCGGGGAGGCCAGGTACAGCCGCCCGGTCTGGTCGTTCACGGCGATGAGGACCTGGGCCGGTGGCGGAGACAGCGTGGCCGGCGTCGCAGTCTGGACGATTTCTTGCATAGTGTCTATGTCAAGCACTCGGACCTGTTCGGCGCCGACGGCGTACAGGCGCAGCGCGACCGGGTCCAGGGCGATGGCCCGCACGTCGGACTGCTCGGCGAGCACCTGCCCCAGCGGCTGAGCGCCAGCGCCGGTTGCCACGACCAGCAATCGATAATCATCACCGCCGGCGATGAACAGCCGGTCGCCAGCCGGTGCGAGAGCGAGCGTGGTAGTTCCCCGGAAGGCAACTGGTAGTGCGGTCGTCTCCAGGACCTCGCCCTGTGCGACATCGACGACGGATAGCACACTTTCCTCCTCAGACTGGGCGGCGTCGCCGTAGCCGCTGGTCACGTAGGCCAGTCCGCGAGCGCCATCGACGGCCATGGCCTCCGGTCCGTAGGCGTCGCCGGCCGGCACGCCCAGGTCGATGGGGCCGGCGATGGGCGTGGGGGTCGACGTCGGGCTGGCGGTGGGGCGGGGAGTTGCCGTATGAGTTGGCTCCGGCAGGCGCGAGGTCGCCGTCGATGTTGGAGAGATTGGTAGTGTGGGCGTCGGGCCGGGCTTGCAGGCGAGGGCCGGCAGGGTTAGCAGGGCGACCAGCAGGAACACGATCGCATGTCGTCTCATCAGTGTCTCCGTCGTCGGTGGACAGTGATCAGTCATCAGTCAACAGTGATCAGTCAACATGCCTCTATGGGACTCCATGAAGCATGAATTCTGCAGGACAACTGGATGGTTAGATAGCTCACATTGTTACCGCTCAGCCATCTAGCCATTAGCCATCAAGCCAACTATGCTTGGCGCAGCGGTCAGTCCTGATTGTACATCACCTGGGGACCTGACGCAACCGCGACAGAGCCTAAGCCCGCCTGGGGCTGAACCCCCAGGCTAATCTAACCAAGCCCTGCGGGCTGTTCCCAGCCCCGGAGGGGCTTCGTTGGGTTAGCGCGGGGCCTTATGAACTTTGAGAAAACAATCCGGTAACAGCGCGTTGCTTCTCAGCCGGCGCCCGCACGGGCATGAAGTGCCCGTGCTACCCAGCAGCGCCCGATGAATCGGGCTATCAGCCCCTTTTTGGGCGGAAAAGCCCCATTGATGGGGCGCAGCTTCGTAGCCCGCCGATGAAGTCGGCGGGCGGGCCTGTCGGACTCAGTACCCTGATTATTTTCTCAAACTTCATAATCGGGCTGAGCCTCATTTTGGGCGAAAAAGCCCCATTGATGGGGCGCAGCTTCGTAGCCCGCCGACTTCATCGGCGGGCGGGCCTGTCGGGCTCAGTACCCTGATTATTTTCTCAATCTTTATCAGCTCCGCGCGGGCTTCACGTTGTCCGTGGACGCTGTCCCGAAAATGTGGTAGAATCATAGGCGTCTTCGACACTTTCCCCCTGCTTT
>CAZHMV010000060.1:26210-29714 GCA_964532665.1 uncultured Anaerolineales bacterium | reverse complement strand
CCGCCGGCCCAGGGCTGTGGCCAGGACCTGGATTCGCTCGATTCGTTCGCCAAAGTTCACTGAATCACCTCCACCCAATCTCTAATCCTGTTGCAGCGCCAGGCGAGTCATACTCAGTCCTATCTGAACACCAGTATCTCTTCCGGCAACAGGCCCACTATCACGGGCACGAAAGCTATCAGCCGATCGAGATGCCAGGTCAGGTTAGGATCGAGCTCGACTCCACCGTCACGTAGCAACTCGTGTTCGATTCGCTGCAACTCTCGGTGAGCATCGATCAGACCGGCCACGACACCCCAATGCCCAATGATTGGTATGGGCTGGAGTTCAACATCATCGGCCAGGCACCGGATCTCCATCCGGACTGCCCCGATTACGAGATCCAGCGTCCGATCCTGTTCGGTAGTGAATCCTCGTCGAATACCCCCTGTACGATTTTGTAAAGAGTCCTCCAATAGCGAAAGGGTTCGATCAAACCGCCCCAACACTGTTTCGAGCCGCGTTCCAACATGCGGATTCAACATGGCCATTCACTCTCCAATATCCGAATATCCGCCCACCTATCTCGATCTGCGTCGGGCCCGGATAGGCTGACGCATCCGGTCGCTGACCCCCGCCTCTTCCTCGCGGATAGCGTGGCCGGTCAGCTCGATAAATACATCAGCGGCTACACCGCCGCGACCACCTCGACCGCCTCGAACTGACTGTTGTACAGCTCGGCGTAGAAGCCGCCGCGTTCGAGCAACTCCTCGTGCGTGCCCTGCTCCACGATGTTGCCATCGCGCATCACCAGGATCAGGTCCGCGTCGCGGATGGTGGACAGCCGGTGCGCGATCACGAAACTGGTGCGCCCCTCCATCAGCTGATCCATCGCCCGCTGGATCAGGATTTCGGTGTGCGTATCCACCGAGCTGGTCGCCTCGTCCAGGATCAGCATGGGCGGGTCGGCCAGGATGGCGCGCGCAATGGTGAGCAACTGCTTCTGCCCCTGCGAGATGTTGGTCACTTCCTCGTTCAGTTCGAACTGGTAGCCTTCGGGCAGGGTGCGGATGAAGTGATCTACGTGCGCGGCTTTGGCGGCGGCGATCACCTCTTCCTCGCTCACGTTCTCGCAGCCGTAGCGGATGTTGTCCAGGATGGTGCCGTTGAATAGCCAGGTGTCTTGCAGCACCATGCCGAACAGTTGACGCAGGCCGGCGCGGCTGAATTGGCGGATGTCGTGCCCGTCAATCAGAATAGCGCCTTCGTCCACATCGTAGAAGCGCATCAGCAGTTTGACCATCGTGGTCTTGCCCGCGCCCGTCGGCCCGACGATGGCCACCTTCTGCCCCGGCTCGATGCGGGCGGAGAAGCCCTTGATGACCGGATTTCCGGGTTCGTAGCCGAACACCACATCGCGGAACTCCACCCGCCCTTTGATTCGATCCAGGCGGATGGGCGCCTCGGCGTCCGGCGTTTCCTCTTCGGATGCCAGGAACTGGAACACGCGCTCCGCCGCCGCGACCGTGCTCTGCAGCACGTTGGAGACGTTCGCCAACTGGGTGATCGGCTGGGTGAACGAGCGCACGTACTGAATGAAGGCCTGGATGTCGCCCACGGTGATCATCTCGCGGATCGCCAGCCAGCCGCCCAGGATGACCACCGCCACGTAGCCCAGGTTGCCGATCATCCGCATCACGGGCATCATGATGCTAGAGAAGAACTGCGCCTTCCAGGCCGCGCCGTACAGCGTGTTGTTGTAGCCGTCGAACTGGCAGATGCTCTTCTCCTCGCCGTTGAAGGCCTTGACGATCACGTGCCCGCCGAAGGTCTCTTCCACATGCCCGTTCACGTGCCCCAGGTAATCCTGCTGCTGGCGGAAGAACTTTTGCGACTGACGGATGATCACCATGACCACCGCCATCGAAAGCGGCACGATGAGCAGCGCGATCACGGTCATCTGCCAGGAGATGGAGATCATCATCACCAGCACGCCGAGCACCGTCACCACCGAAGTGATGATCTGCGTCAGGCTCTGGTTGAGCGTCTGGTTGACCGTGTCCACGTCGTTGGTGAGCAGCGAGAGCACCTCGCCGTGCGTGGTGCCGTCGAAGTAGCGGAACGGCATGCGGTTGATCTTCTCCATGATCTCCCGCCGCAGTTGATAGGTCACCTGAATGGCGACGTCGGTCATCAGCCAGCCCTGGCCGTAACTGAGCAGCGCGGAGAGCAGGTACAGCCCCAGTGCGGTGAGCAGGATGCGGGCGATGCGGTCGAACGGCACCGTGCCCGTGCCCGCCAGTTGTGCCAGCACCCCGTTGAACAATTCGGTGGTGGCGTTTCCCAGGATCTTCGGCCCGACGATAGAGAAAGCGGTCGAGCCGATGGCCAGAATGAAGACCACGATGATCTTAACTTTGTAGGGATTGAGGTAGGCTGCCAGTTTACGCAGCGTGCCCTTGAAGTCACGCGGTTTCTCCACCGGGCCGGCCATCATGTGCCCTATCGGCCCGCCACGGCCGCGCGGCCCCATCCCATCCGTGCGAGGCGGACGGCCGCCGTTCGTCGGGCGTCCGTTCGGTTGCTTTGGCGTTGTCATGCCAGCGCCTCCTGTTTCAGTTGCGAGAGCGCAATTTCACGATACACATCGCAGGTTTGCATCAGTTCGGCGTGCGTCCCCTGCCCAATCAAATAGCCTTCGTCGAACACCAGAATTTGATCGGCGTTCTTGATGGTCGCCACACGCTGCGAGACGATGATCACCGTGCTCTCGCCCAGGGATTGCAGCAGCGCACGCCGCAAGCGCGCGTCCGTTTTGTAATCCAGGGCGGAGAAGCTGTCGTCGAAGATGTAGATCGGCGCCCGCTTGACCAGGGCGCGGGCGATGGTCAGCCGCTGGCGCTGCCCGCCGGAGAAGTTGATCCCGCCCTGCGAGACCTCGGATTCCAGGCCATCGTCACCCTGAAGCACGAAGTCCGCCTGGGCGATGCGCAGCCCCTCGCGCATGGCTTCCGCATCCACCTTGCCGTTCGCAAAGCGCAGGTTGCTCTCCACCGTGCCGGTGAACAGGTTGCTCTGCTGCGGCACGTAGCCGACCTTGTCGCGCAGGTCGCGCAGCGACACCTCGCGGGTGTCCACGCCGCTGATGCGGATGGCGCCATCGCTCACGTCGAAGAAGCGTGGGATCAGGTTGACCACGGTGGACTTGCCCGATCCGGTCGTGCCCATGATGCCCACCGTCTGCCCGGGCTCGATGCGGAAGGTGAGCTCGTGCAGCACGTCTTCCTCGGCCTCCGGGTAGCGGAAGCTCACGTGGTCGAACTCGATGCCCGGCTCGAAGGGTTCGGGGAAGGGCTTCGGCTGCCGTGGATCGAGGATGGTGATCGGCGTCTCCAGCACATCCGCCACGCGGTTGGCCGAGACGTCCGCGCGCGGGAAGAGGATGAACAACATCGAGAGCATCATGAAGGCGAACACGATCTGCATGGCGTACTGCATGAAGGCCATCATGTCGCCCACCTGCAT
>CAZHMV010000060.1:0-26110 GCA_964532665.1 uncultured Anaerolineales bacterium | reverse complement strand
TCGATCAACTGCTGGATGATGCGGAACTTGGGCAACGCGATGGAAAACACCGTGGCGATCAGGCCCAGCAGCACCACCACCGCCAGGGCGATCGTCCACCACATGGACGGGCTTTTGTCCAGCGCGCGAATCACACCGCCCACGCCGATGATCGGCGCGTAGAACACCAAGCGGATCAGGATGGCGGTGGCGGTCTGGATCTGAGTGATGTCGTTGGTGGAGCGGGTGATCAGCGAGGCGATGGAGAAGCGGCTGAGTTCCGCGCCGGAGAAGCGCATCACGCGGTCGAACAGGTAACGCCGCAGGTCACGCGCCAGGCCGGCCGCGATCCGCGCCGCCAGCAGCCCCACGATGATGGTCGCCACCGCCGAGACCAGCGCGATGAGCAGCATCAGACCGCCCACCCGCAGGAGGTAGTTGTTCTGGATGCGGCCGGCGTCCATGCCCAACGCCTCGTACTCGGCGCGCACGGCCCGTGCCGCCGCCTGGACAATGGCGCTCTCCCCGCCAATGGCCGCGAAGCGGTCGTCAATCACCTGGATCAGCCCCAGGCGCTGCCCGGCAGGCATGCGTTCCAACAGGGCGAACATGTCCGTGCCGGGCGGCAACTGGCTGAGGTCGAAGCCGCCCATGTTGGGCAGCATGGCCGCGGCCTGCTCCGGGTTCTCGGCGATCATTTCGATGCCGGCCACCATCAACAGCGGGCGGCTGAGCAACGCTTCCAGTTGCGCGCGCGTGGCCGTGTCCACCGTCTGGAGCGCGTAGATCGGCTCTTCTGCCAGCGCGGGGTAGCGATCCTGGTAAGCTACCGCTTCCGGCGACCCCGGCTCAACCAGCGTGTAGTGCGCCAACACTTCGGCCTGCTCGTCTTCCGTGAGGAAGAGCGAGAGGCGATCCATGGTAGAGGCACGCATTGCTTCGGGCAATGCGCTCTCCACACCGCCCTGCTGGATGCCGACATTCACGATGCGGGACATGTAGTCCGGCAGCGCCAGGTCGGCGTTGGCCTGGATGAACAGCAACAGCACGGCCAACAGCAGGGACACAGCAAACGGTTTGAAGTATTTCAGAATGCGTCTCATGCTAGTCCTCTGTAGTGAATACTTTCTCCAACACCTCCAACCCGGCCAGGACCTGCTCTCGCTCCTCAGCCGTCAGAACGGCTAATCGTGCAGCCAGACGTGCCTGAGCCCGGGCGCGGAGTCCCTCGAAAACGGCCCACCCTTCGTCGGTTATTCGGACCTGGACTCGTCGCCGGTCCTCGGGATCTTCGGTCCGCGTCACCCAGCCACGCTCGACGAGGACAGAGACGGTGCGGGACATGGTCGGCAGGGCAACGGCCTGGCACGTGGCCAGTTCGCTGAGGGTGCGTGGTTGCTGGTGCAGCAGCTTCAACACCCGGTAGTGCGAGACCTGAAAGCCGGCAGCAGCCTCCCGGCGTATCTCAGCACCCATGGCCCGCATGGCGAGCGGGATGATATCCAGAATGCGCCGAACCAGTCGCTCCTCGGATCCCATCGATCTTCTCCCGCAACTTGGTTAGCAGTGAGAATAGTTAGCTCAGACAATTATACCCAATTCGCTCATTTTGTCAAAAAGGGCCGGTGGCCTGGTCGTGCGTTAGACGACCAAGCCACCGGCCCTTGTTATCCAGCCAGGGGCCGGCCAGCTTCAGCTTGAGGTTTCTTCTGTTGTCACCCCGACGATGGCCGGCCCGCGACCGGGGTGCTGCTTGTGCGTGCCGTCGCAGAAGCAGCAGCACAGGGCTACCTTTTGGCCCGATTGCAGTTTGCTGTCAGTCACCCAGCCCAACTGAACAGCGACTCGGCACCGCCAGGAACATCAGGAATGGTAGGTGATCGCAGTAAATCCGAGCTTCAGCTCCACTAACTTTTCTCGTGTTGGCACGCCATTTTTGTCCCAATTCCGGGCGCGGTAATACTGCTGCAACAGTTCATCCTCTTCGTAGACCTGCCCCTTGGATCCCCCATCGGGTAGGGGAGTCTCGACGAAGCGGCGTGGCATGCAGTCGGAGTTCCCGGTTATCCCTTCACGCATATTGAACATACGCTCCAGGTTGTAGATACGCTCTCCTACCCCGTGAAGGTAAGACAACCCACCAAACATCTCGACACCGGTGACAGAGCCTTTCCAGGGGTAGCAACGATTCTCTGATCGGCAATCTCAAGCGTCCATGTGCCGCCCCCCTCCCCGCTCAAGTTGATCTCGATGCTAGCATCAATCCCAGCGGTGTTCTCGGGAATGAAGAACTCTTCGATACGGTCAAAAAACTCCTGAGTATTGGTACTGGCCATGAGAACCTCCTCCACAAACCTTGAAATCCGAACACCAGAATACAATTGCAGGTTGTTAAAGCATGACAAACCTTTCCCTGCAAGAAGGGGGAGAACATAACAATAGCGAGCTTATGGCTCAGTGTATCATGTTTGGCAACGGAATCCAAGGTCTCAGAGTATCGTAGTATCATTTCCATGATCTCCAGGTATCAAAAAGCCCCCTCTCATGCGGATGGAGGAGGTGGCGCGCCTGCGGGGGATCAGCGTCCAGTGCAAGCAGTCAGATCAAGTCCCTGCGAATGCCCTCGGCGATAGCCTCTTCCCGGGTGGTCACCCCCAGCTTATCGAGGATACTCTGTACGTCCCGCTTAACCGTCACTTCGCTCACATAGAGTCGCGCAGCGACCTGCTTATACCTCGCACCACCAGCAATCAGGCGCAGAATCCTCCTCTCTCGTTGCGTCAACCCGGTATCGACCTGCACCTCACGTTCTGCCAACCGCCGGAACTCGCCTGCCACAAGCGTCACCAATGAGGGACTCAGCAGACGTTCTCCTCGATATACCGCCTGCAAAGATTCGGCTAGCATGTCGGGTGGGGCACTTTCGAGCAGGTGCGCATGCGCTCCAGCGCCTCTTACCCACCGCTCATTGGGACAAAAGCCATCACCGTGACACCATCCTGCAAGGGCGTGGAGGGATCTCTGGTTAGCACATTGCCGATCGCAAATAAAACCTGTCTGTTGAATTGACAGGTGTCTCGATTCCACGTTTGGGCAGGAAGGCGTTCACCGATTTGCCTGTCTACTGCAACCAGCAAATCAGCCAGGGTTGACTTGTCGGGCAATTCAAAACTCAAAACTTCATTGGGTTTTAGTTTTGCTTGCACAGCAAGAATGTTCATTAGTTTCAGGTTCACTTTCATCGCTTTGTGTCCGGTCCTTACTTTGTGTTTAGCAGTTTGTCGGAGAAAGACTTTGGAAGTTTCCCGCAGTGTCTTTGATGGCGTAGTTACCCTGGTTATTCAACTGATTCGGTGGCAAAATCACGTCCGAAAACCTCCGAAGTCTAGCAAAAGCGACTTCTCCGACAGCCAGCAGGCATACCGATAGTCAGCGAATAGCACAGTTACCTCGAAATCGCTCGTAATCATCGTAACTACTCAGCCTTGGTCAAATAGAACGCTGATTACGCAGATTTCACGCAGATACCCACAGATAAATCAGAAAAGATCAGCGAAAATTAGCGTGTATCAGCGTCATCTGCGTCCTATTGTTGAGGGGCTGAGTAGCCACTCGTAATCGTTAGTAAAGACAAACGAAGCCGGACCGTTCCCCATTTCGCAACGAAGCCAGAAAGCGTGTCAAGCCTTCAAGTCGTGAACTGCCTCCCGCAATGCCGGCACAACATCGAACAGGTCACCCACAATGCCGTAATCGGCAACCTTGAAGATCGGTGCGTCCGGGTCCTTATTGATCGCCACGATCACCTTCGATGTGCGCATACCGGCCAGGTGCTGAATGGCTCCAGAAATTCCGCCGGCGATGTACAGGCTGGGGGAAACGGTCTTGCCGGTCTGACCCACCTGGTCTGAATGGGGCCGCCAGCCGGCATCCACCGCTGCGCGCGATGCGCCAACCGCTGCGCCCAGCTCATCCGCTAGAGCCTCGATGACCATGTAGTTTTCGGGGCCGCCCATACCTCGCCCACCGGAAACGATGATGTTCGCCTCGGTCAGCTCGATGCGGTCCCCGCCTTTGGCCTCGAACTTCTCCACGACGGCATGAGCTTCTACCTCACCCACGGCAATGGTTTCGACCGTTGCCTGCCTGCCCGGAGCTGCCTCCGCCGGTGGAAAGATGTTTGGACGCACGGTGGCCATCTGCGGGGTACTCTGCAACATGACTTGGGCAATTGCTTTCCCCGCGTAAATCGGTCGTGTGATGATCAGCCGGCCATCGTTCATCGCAAACCCTGTGCAATCCGAGGCCAACCCGACCCCCAACTTCGCGGCCACGCGAGGTGACAGGTCGCGTCCTCGGGCTGTCGCTCCGAACAGCACCACGGCGGGAGTGGCGTGGCGCACCGTGTCGGCCACGATCTGCGCATACCGTACGGGCGCATAGTCGTGCAACGACCCGTCATCCGCGACAAAGACGGTCCGTGCACCCGCTTGACCCAATTGTTCGGCCAGGGTTCCTGGCATCGCTGACCCTAACACCAGTGCCTGCACATGGCCATCGGTGCTTGCCGCGATGTCCGCCGCAGCCGTCATACACTCCAATGAAATCCGCTTCAACTGGCCGTCGAGGTGTTCGGCGACCACTAGCACGTTGTTCGTGGACATGAATCGCTCCTTTATCGGCCTGTCGTTAGATCACCTTGGCCTCTTCTCGCAGCAGACGAGCCAATGCGCGAGCTTTAGCCTCTACCGTTTCACCTTCTATAATCCGGCCGGCCTGTCGCTGGGGCGGCAGAGCTACCGAGAGCGCTGTTTGAACCGGCTGCAATTCGGCGGAATCCAGCCCCAAATCCGCAGCAGACCACGTTTGGAACGGCTTCTTCTTGGCCCCCATGATCCCACGCAATGTGGGGTAGCGTGGTTCGTGCTCCCCCTTCTGCGCCGTGAACACCGCCGGCAGGCTCGTGCGGACCAACTCGTGCCCTCCCTCGACCTCGCGCTCAACCTGCGCTTCGCCATCGCCGATGTCGTCAATTTTCACGACCATGGAGACATGCGGAAGGCCCAGGAACTCCGCCAAGTAGATTCCGGTTTGGCCGTGATCCTCATCCACACCCTTCCAGCCGGTGTAAACGAGATCGAATTCGCCTATCTTCTGGATTGCCGCAGCCAACACCTTTGCGGCTCCCAGGGGGTCCAGCCCGACGAAGGCCTCGTCAACCAAGTGTATGGCCTCGTCACACTCCATGGCCAGCCCTTTGCGAATCGTTTCCTGAGCTTCCGGCGGGCCGATACTGACCAACGTGATCTTGCCTTCACCCACTCGATCTTTCAGTTGCAACGCTTCTTCGATAGCATACTCATCATAAGGGTTGATGATCCACGTATCCAGGCAAGCCGGGTCGATCTGGCCATCTTTGACGGTGATCTTCGTTGCTGTGTCCGGGGTCCGCTTCATACAGACAATGATGTTCACAGACCATTACCTCCTCAGTAGATTGCGCACGATGACCAGTCGCTGAATCTGGTTTGACTTTCCGCGTGTTTTGTCTGGATGTACTGCACACCCGAGTTTCATCCATGGTAGTGCTGCGCAAGCGCTCATGGTGACTGTTATGAAACGAGTCGTTTCATCGGGCGTATGGCAGCGAGGAGAGACGGGGGACAATCTCATCGCCACAGACAACTTATCTACGCGGCTGGATATAGTTCAGCGGCAACGTAATCCAGCCCCAGAGCCAGCAGAGCCTCCTTGGGAGGCATGGCCGATTCTTGATCCCAGCCCATTACCTCAAAATAGGCCCGTCGCTGGGCATCGTTGTCAATCTCTACCCCCGCAAGGGGACCGCCGGCCAGCATGCTGCTGGACACTATCCGTTTGGGCAGTTTAAACTCAACTGGGTTCAATCCTTCACGCAGGTTGAAAGCATGGCGCAGGGTGGCAATGCGTTCGCCGGTCATTTGCTGGCGCTGCATATCCCACTTCTCACCAGTGACAAATTCCAGTTGCCGGCCAGTAGCCTCATCCCCATCTGGAATAAGCAACGGGGCGAAGATGCACAAGCCGGCTGCATTCATCAGGTGATTTGCGTTCACCAGAACCCGATGAGCCATACCCTTTTTGCTATACTCATGTTTACCAGCTCCCCCCAGGGCTTCGGGGATAGGCACGCCGAGGAACTCCATAATCCCTGTGCCTCCCTGGGTGTGGCGGGCGGGGGTGGCATCCACCTGGTAGGTCAAGGCTATGCCGGGCGCAAACCGCGGGTCGTGCATCGGCACTTCTTCCCCCTGGATGTGGATAGCGAACGCTTCGGACCCTCTGCCGATCTTCTTCGCTGCCACCTTGACCCCATCAGCCAGAATGGCCCCAAAGCCCTCTCTCTTGCCAATCTGGTGCAGCAACTCAACCATCGCTTCGGTATTGCCCCAGGTCAGTTCCAGTCCGCCGGTATCTTCGGTAGTAATCAAGCCTTTTTCAAAGCACTCCATCGCAAAGGAGATGGTCACCCCGGCGGCAATAGAATCAAGGCCATAGCGACCACACAATTCATTGACATGTACCATTGCCGCAGTGTCGTCAACCAGATTCATCGTGCCAAAGGAAGCCAGGGTTTCGTATTCGGGACGATGAGTATCGGCTTGATAGGGGCCTTCGGACACCACCAGATGGCCGCTACAGGAAACGGTGCACCGCCAGCAGCCGCCCCGCTTCTTTTCGTATTGTTGCAGGGTGACATCACTGATCTTGTGGGCGTTGGGGAAATCGATTTCGCCCACTCCAGCCCAGTTTTTCACAGGCGAGTCGCCGTTAAAGGCCGACGGTGCTGTGACGCCAGAAGTGCCAAAGGTAGTCCACATCTTGAACAGGGGCGATTCCCCTTCTTTCGCAGCTCTAAGCTGGCCACGCACATAGTCCCCCAGCCCCTCGCTGTCGGCGATTGGAATCTCTTGCTTGCCACCGGCCACAACCGCTTTCAGTTTCTTGGATCCCATCACCGCTCCCAGCCCGGAGCGAGCAGCAGCGCGCCCGCCGTGGTTCATCACCCCGGCAGTCAGGCTGAGTTTCTCGCCCGCAATACCTATGCTGGCAATTTCAAATTGTCTGCCCACTTCCGCTTTCAGGGCGTCCTCGGTTTCAACAGCATCTTTGCCCCACAGATGCGAGGCATCGCGCAACTCTACCTGTTCATCGCTGACAAACAAGTAAACTGGCTTGTCCGATACGCCAGTAATGAAAATAGCATCATACCCGGCAAACTTAACGGCCGGGCCAAAAGTGCCTCCGCAGTTAGCGTCACCCCAGGTTTGGGTTTTGGGCGACTTCCCGACCACTGCCCAGCGATTACCGGTGATAGCCCTGGTTCCAGTCAGCGGGCCGGTGGTAAAGCCGAGGATGTTGTCGGAGCCCAATGGATCGGCCCCTGGCTTCATCCGCTCAAATAGAATCCTGGCGCCCAGACCATAACCGCCTACATAATCACGGTAGACGGACATAGCCGGCTCTTCTTCGTGGAATTCGCCCGTCGTTAAGTCCACAAAGAGCAGCTTTCCCATAACACCTTTCATTTTTTTCCTCCTACGCCTGATATGTCGGGTTAGACTTAACCCTGTTTGCGGACAAAACGCTTGCAGTATTTGGACAAAACTGGTGATGAATTTTAGCCCATGATGTTTCCTTTCAAGGTGAACATGGTATGTAGCCTCCTTGCCTGGTTTTGTTAATGGGTGACTACTCTATGGTATCATTTGTCTTCCTCCTGCAAAAGCCAGATGCAATTCCGATCAGGGTCCTTCACGCAGGCTGCGCGGGGCCCCCACTCTTGGGTCTGCAGCGGGCTGGCCAGTGAGATGCCCTGACTCTCTAACAGATGGCAAAGCGCGTCAATGTTGTCAACTTTCAAGCTGATGTGGTCAATGCCACCGGATTTTCAACCAGATCACAGTTGCGAGATACGGAGGTTGTATTGGCAGCAGGAAACAAATAAAGGCGGGTCCCACCTGCCCCACAGCAGAACGAATCGTTTCTGTTGCGGCCCATTTCTAGCAAGGTCACCCCGGCTTTGGCTAGAGCTTCACGGGGGGCATCATACACCCCGTTGTGGCGGCCAAGATAGCAAGGGTCGTGGTAAGTAGTTTCTTCAAACTCGCTTCCCTTAACTTTAAGTTTACCGCTGGCGATTAACTCGGCAATCAGTTGGGTGTGGTGCAACACAGTGTAGGTAGCCCCAAAATCGGCGTACTCCTTACCCAGCGTGTGCAGGCAGTGTGGGCAACCAGTGACGATTCTTTTCTCGCCAGCGCCTACGGTGTCCAATATTTCTATGTTCCTCTGGGCCAACTCGTAGAAGAGGTATTCGTTGCCGGCTCGTCGGGCCAGATCGCCCGTACAAGATTCCTGGTTGCCTAACACGGCAAAGTTCACCCTGGCAGCATGGAGAACCGTGGCCGTGGCCCGTGCAATTTTCTGGCCGTCAGGGTCAAAAGCCCCGGCGCAGCCTACCCAGTAGAGGACTTCAAAACCGGGGTTTTCTTCAACAGTGGGCACTTGAAAATCTAGCGATTTAGCCCATTTCATCCGGTCTTCCGACATCTGCCACGGATTGCCGTTACGCTCCAAGCCGATAAAGGCCCCCTTAAGTTCATTGGGGAAAGCACTGTTCATCAACACCTGGTATCGGCGCAGGTCCAAAATGTCGAACATTGGCTCGTTGCCAACGGGACACGTTTCAACGCAGGCCCCACAAGTGGTGCAGGCCCATACCGCGCTCTCGCTGACAGCATACTCCAGCAACGTTTGCGGGTCATCTCCACCAGCAGCCAGGGCGTTCATGTTCTCCCAGATGTAGTAACGTTTGTTGACTTCCAGAGCAGACGGTGACAACGCTTTGCCGGTCACATAAGCCGGACAGGAGTCTTGGCAGCGATTGCACATAATGCAGGCAAAAGCGTCGACAATTTGAGTCTGCGCTAAATCGGTCAGGTGGGCTGCTCCAAACGGCTCGAGACCGTCATCCTCAAAATCTATGGCCACCAATGCGCCCAGCGATCTTCGTTGAGGGCGAGACGCAATATTAAGGGGCCCCATGAAAAGATGGGCGTGCTTGGTATAGGGAAAGTAAGGCAGAAAGGCTAGAATCAGGCCCAGGGAAGCCCACCAACTAGCATGTCGGCCAGCTTCAATAGTGGTTGGCGGCAGACTGCTCCATAGTATGGCCAGTTGGTTCGCAAAAGGCTGCCAGGCATCGCCGCCTTTGAGAGATACGGCAAACGAAGCACCCAACAAGCGAAAGCCAACGTGGAGAAGAATGAAGCAGCCGACAATTAGGGAGTCCTTGCGGATACCCGATGGGGCTTTCCCGTGTAATCTCACGTTATCATGATAGGCCAGCACTGGCGATTTGGCGATAAAGCGCCGGACCAAGAAGAAGGTCATGCTAACTAATATGGCCACAGATAGAATATCAGCCAGCAGGCGATAAGTATTGCTGGCCACACCGGACCCCAGAAACTGGAAACCGGGAATATAGCCCTCGAGCACGTCGGCAGTGTTCACTAAAACGTAGTAGAGAAATCCCCAGGCGATAAACAAGTGAAGAAGCGAAGTAGGGCGGCGGTGGCGGATGATTCGTCCCTGATTTAGGAGGGCTATCAGGCCCCTCACCACGCGTTGTGGAAAGTTTTCAAGATCGAGTTGCCCTTGACCACGCAGAATAATTCTTGCCATACGGCTAAAGGTAACGTAGGTAAGAGATAGCGAGACTAGAACAGCAACGACAAAGATGGTTTTCTCAACAAACGTTAACATTTTCCGTTCCGCATCTTCCTCTTGAGCATAAGCTAGATAGTATGGTATCGCCACACACCGTTGTGATAACGGTGCAGCTTGCCTTTTCGCACCAGAAATTCCAGGTGGGCCAACGACTCGGTTACAGCAAAGCGAATCTCGTGCGCCGTCAGGATATCGTAATCAAATATATGCCGACTAACCTCGTAGACCGTAGTAGCGCCCTTGCTTACCGATTCAAGCACCTTATCCAATCGAATCGCGTGATGTTCTTCCAACTCGGCCAAACGCCCCTGCCAATCTGTAATCAGTGGTCCATGACCGGGCAAGGCCTGGCGGACTCTTAGTCCGGCCAATACCTTGATCGAAGCCATATAGCTTCCCAGGGGATCAGTATCGCCAAATGGCCATAGGCTGATGTTAGGGGTGATTCTGATGAGTACCTGATCTCCACAAAGTACCAGTTGCTCATCAGCATCGTAGAGCAAGAGTTGCCCGTCGCTGTGTCCAGGAGCATTGATGGCCTTAAAACGATACCTGCCAATATCGAGAAAGACCCCCGGCTTCATTGCTTTGACTGTGCGGGGTAGAGGCGATATAAGTATGCCCATCTCCTCGATCTGAGAGACCATCACTGTTAACACATGATCAGGCACGCCGCAGGCGTCAAAGAAGTGGAACAGGGTCTTTTTCTGATCGCCGATAAGCGCCCAAGTCTGACGGGCCTGTTCAATCTCGCCGGGCGACAGATATACGGGCGGGATAGAATCGGGAGCACCGTCGCCACAAAACTGCTGGAGCCAGCCAGCCAACCCATAGTGGTCGGGGTGAGTATGGGTAGAGATAATCTGGTTAACGTCGCGGGGGGTGATTCCCAGCTCATCAAATACTGCCTGCCACACAGCTTGATCCTGGGGAGTGTTTAAGCCGGTATCCACAATAGTCCAGCCCTCGTCACCTTGCAGCAGATAGCAATTGACAATTCTCAGGGCAAAGGGCAATGGTAGTTTGACCTGGTAGATACCTTCAGTAATTTTGGTGCAAGTTTGCATTGTGTTGCGCTTTCTATTCGTTATTTGTCGTACATCAACACATCATTTCGCCGCGATTTGCAAGTACTACTGTGGATACGGGAGATTTGTCAAGCTCCTTCGATCAAGACCGCGGGTTTTCCTGGAGCACTTTAGGGCTTCACCAATCCACTCAGGTCATTATTCCTCAGAAAACAGAAAACCCGAGAGAGTGAGAGCACGCAAGACATTACCTGGCTTTGCCAGGGTGAAAGAATTGTTCGGGGCTTAGCTTGATTACTGTAGAACTACCGCGAACGAGAAGATCATCACCTTCGGTAAGAATATCCCCTTCCAGGTAGCCAACTTGCCGTCCAAAGCGCACCACCCGCCCCACGGCAATGATTGGCCCTTGCGGAACCGGCTTCAAGTAATGCAAGGTTAAATCGGTGGTAGTAAAGAGCTGACCAACTCCTAGGAGCCCAACCACTGCAAAGCCCATGGCATCGTCCAGATAAACGGCAGCCATACCGCCTTGCAACACTCCGCGAGGGTTACAGTATTTCTCTGTTACGATATACTGTATCCGAGCGACGCCGCCTTCTAACTCTAGAATCTCCCCCCCAAATTCCTTCATAGTGGCCGCTTCAGGCAACTTTGTTCCATTGATGATCAAGGCTCCGATCCTCCTGTTAGGGCTGTGATTTGCTCATACGTGACCTACTCAGAGTTGGCAACTAAACTACCTCCCTAATTCGAGCCGTACAGGATCTGTCAAAAGGGGAAGTTAATCAATCCTTGACCCTTAGCAGACCTTTTGCATAAGCGGGGACGCGATAGCAAGAGCTGTACATCGTGTACACGTGACAGTTCAGGCCGGGGAGTCACCGGAAAAACCGGCGCTGCTGAAGCGCCAGAATCCGCTGGGAACGGCTGAAAATGGCGAGAGCAGTCGCTCCCAGCCGCTTCCAGCGACTTTGAAGTAGGTCAGTTTCGGCCTCTCGGCTTCAGCCTGTCATGGCAAGTAGCCTGAAAGGTCATGTACGCAGTTCAAAGTTCAAAGTGCCCCTCGCTGCGGCCCTAGTACGAGCGAGGCATCCCCAAGTCATGCTGGGCAACGAAGTTGAGCGTCATCTCGTCGGTAATCGGCGCGATACGGTTCAGGCGTAAGTCGCGCCATAAACGCTCAACACCGCTCTCGCTAATGTAACCGCTGCCCCCCATGGTTTGAATGGCCCGATCAGCAGCGAAGAGTCCCGCATGAGAAGCCGCGTACTTGGCCATTGTCGCTGCCATGCCACACTTGGAAGATTGCTGATCGTATAGCCAGGCGGCCTCGTAGGTTTTGAGCCTGGCTCCTTCCAAGTGAATTTTGGCTTCGGCCAGCGGAAATTGCAGGGCCTGGTAACTGCTGATGGGGCGATCCCCCCATATACTGCGTTCGTTGGCAAATTCAACCGCTTTGCGAATGGCTAACAGGCCGGTACCGACTGAAGCCGCCGCGGAAATAATCCGTTCGGGGTTCAGGACATCATACATTTGCTTGAAGACACTGCCGGATTCACCGATCACGTCCTCCGCAGGCACTTCCATCCCATCAATGAATACGGCGTTGGTATCCATCCAGTGCGACCCCAATTTCTTGAAAGGGCGTGCTTCAACATGTGGGTCAGGCAAGTCACCGACGAGTATGGATAGTCCTCGTGATCTATGGGCCGGGTCAAGCTTGGAAGTACGGACGTAAAGGGCAATGTGTTTGGCATGGGCCATGTTTGAAATAAACATTTTGCGCCCTTTGATTACGTAGTGATCCCCTTCTAGCTCGGCCCGAGTACTGATATTGGTTACGTTTGACCCAGCATCAGGCTCGGTGAAGGCACCGGCCCAAGTGACTCCCTTGACGATCTCTGGTAGATATTTCTCTTTTTGTTCGTCAGTGCCGTGATTGGCAATCAAACAGCCGCCAAAGATTGGCCCGGTAATAAACAGGCCACCGCCGCCCATACCGCCCCCATATTCTGCCAACGTCTCGGCGGCAATAGCCAGTTCCAGTATACCCATACCGCCGCCGCCATACTCTTCTGGAATAGCTACTCCCAGAATACCCTGTGCGGCCAGAGTATCCCAAAACTCCTGTGGGAAGCGACTTTCTTCGTCGATGGTTTGCCAGTATGTGTCGTCAAAGTCGCTGGCAATTTGAGCGCACAGGTCACGTAGCATTTTTTGCTCTTCGGTGTAGTCAAATTCCATTGCTATTCTCCCTTATAGAAAGAGCACCTTACCTTTACTTACCCGCGCTCGCGTAATGCCTTCCGATTGACCTTTCCAGTAGCGGTACGAGGCAAGGTGTCAACGAATTCGTAGATACGTGGCCGTTGGTAGTTTGAAAGCTCACTCTCCTTCATGAACAGATCAAGTTCTTCCGCTTTCAGGTTGGGGTTTTTGGTAACCACAAACGCCTTCACTCGCTGCCCCCATTCCGGATCGGAGACGCCGACTACGGCAACTTCGTCCACGTCGGGGTGTGAGAGCAAAACATCTTCAACACGGGCCGGCATAATGTTGATGCCACCGGAAATGATCATATCGTCAGTGCGGCCCTCCAAGTAAAGGTAGCCGTCTTCGTCCAGGTGCCCCATGTCACCTGAATGCCACCAGATATTGGTTGCCCCCTCGGGTTCAAATATCTTGCGAGAAGTCTCAGGATCATCCCAGACCAAACTGGCTACCGATGGCCCCCGAATAATCACCTCGCCTGTTTCCCCTACCGGCAACTCGTCCTGTCTGGTGCCGCCTGGCTTAATAATCCGAATATCGGCGTTGAGCATAGGCTTGCCCACGCTTGCCAGGCGTTCGCCAATCATCTCGTCTTCAAACATCACTGTTCCGGCCGAGCAGGAACCGGACTCAGTGGTGCCGTAGAGATTCATAGCGCGAGGACAGATAGAATCCTGAATTAGTTTCAAGGTGGTTGAGTCCATCACCTCGCCGGCAAATCCAGCCAATCTCACTGAACTCAGGTCATACTCGCCACTGTCGGCACCCTGCGCAAAGAGCATACGCCACATCGTAGGCACCAGGAAAGCAAAGGTAACTTTCTCTTCCTGAACAGCCTCCATGTAAGCCGTGGGGTCAAATTTGGAGCGTAAGACGACTTTGGCTCCCACATTGAAGTAAGGTAGGCTAAGGTTAAACCAGCCAATGAATGAGGTCGTCATCATATTGATGATGGCGTCGCTGGGCTTAATGCCGCCGAAGGCATAGACTCCACCCCGGGCGCTTTCCATAAGGGTGCGGTTGGTATGAACAATCCCCTTGGGAATGCCGGTTGTTCCCGAAGAGAGGACAATGACTACCGGGTCACTCTCATAAACCGGCATAGGCTCAAAATCCATGGTGTAATTCTCTGGATCCGCCGGAATCTCAGCCGACGGCCTGGCATCGGGATGAAGTTTGGCCGGCATAGAGGAAGTAGCCCGCACCGAACCGGTTATGACAGGACACAAATCGAGCAACTTGGTGACCGTGTGCTCTAGGTTGGCGTCGTACACGATTATCCTGGGCGATAACCGATTGACAACCGCCGACAAAACTTGAGGCGATTCGCGGAGGTGCATGGCTACCGGTAGCGCTCCTAACTCAATTGCACCAAACAGCGCCATGCAATGAACAGTGCTGGGGTATAACAGCAAGGCCACCCGGTCGCCCTTCCGTACCCCCAGTTCATGATAAATCGCAGCGCATCGCTGCGCGCCCTCCAGTAGCTGCTTGTATGTAAGGCGAGTGGTTTCATCAACAGCAGCTTCCTTATCTGGAAACCATCGTGCTGCCCGGTGCAACATTTCACGTACTGTAAATTGATCGCTTTCTCGCATGGTTTTCTCCTTTTCCTCACCTTTCTCGCCATTTGCAGCCATGTAGGGGGCACAGCATGCATGCCATGCCCCCTACGCATGCATGTACCAGTTAAACTCTCTCAATTCGACATGAGCAATACATAGCTCCCCAGAATACCCTGTTCGGCAAGAGTATCCCACAACTCCTGTGGAAAGCGGCTTCCCTCATCGACAGTTTGCCAATGCTCGTTGTCAAAGTTACTGGCAAACTGAAAGCACGGGTCACGCAGCTTGTTCCTTCAAATAGCCAAACTCCATGTTTATTGCCCATCTGAAAGCTCATAGCTTTCAAGCCCCGGTCGGAACTTGCGACCCTTGAATTGAGTTAGGGCATCCTTGATCCAGGCGTCCTTGGACAGATAAGATAGTTCAAACAGTTTGGCCATTTCCCACTCGATTGATTCGGGGAAGTCCATAAAGATTGAGCGTTCGTAAACCTGCTTGTTTGCAGCTAACGTGTAACGGTTTTTGCTGACCAGGTTGTCTACAATTTTCTGGGTTTCTTCAGCCAGCCTGTCTACCGGAACGGCCTTGTTGACCAACCCCAACCCTACAGCTTCTTTGCCGGTGAAGGTGTCACCGGTTAGCGAGTAATAGAGACCCTGCTTGCGATTGAAGTTATGCGCGGTAGCCCACATGGTACCACCTCCGGGGAAAATGCCGAAATTGATTTCCGACAAACCAAAAGTTGCTTCCTCCGCCGCAATGGCAAGGTCACATACCCCCACCAATAGAACCCCGCCGCCAAAACACCAGCCGTTGACACTGGCCAGCGAAACGGCTGGAGAGGCTTTCAGGCGAGCAAACCAGGACAAGGCATGCTTGTTAGCTTCAACAAATCTTTCGGGATCGTTGAAGGGTTCAAGGAAACATTTCTCCAGGTCCATTCCACCGCAGAAGGTGTCTCCTACGCCGGTTACCACAATGACCTTTACCCCGCCAGCCTTCTCGATTTCGGTCAGTGCGTCGTCCATATTTTGATGCAACTCCGGACTCATCGCATTCTTCTTATGGGGGCGATTAAGCTGCACCGTCGCGGTGGGGCCGTCAATCGTCAGAACCACATTTTCGAATTCTACTTTGTTTTCCATGATGACCTCCTCATTTGTTGGATATTTTTATCGGACAACTTCTGCCCTGCACCAGCCCGACCTATGACCAAGATTTACTATTTCAGTGTATCATATCTGGCAATGGAATCCAAGGTCTCAGCGTATCATTTCCATGATCCCCAGGTATCAAAAAGCCCCCTCCTCATGATGATGGAAGAGGGGGCGCGCCTGCGGGGGATCAGCGTCCAGGGCGAGCAGTCATATCAAGCCCCTGCGGGCTCCCTCGGCGATAGCCTCTTCCCGGGTGGTCACCCCCAGCTTATCGAGGATACTCTGTACGTCGCGCTTAACCGTCACTTCGCTCACATAGAGTCGCGCCGCGATCTGCTTATACCTCGCACCACCAGCAATCAGGCGCAAGGTCTGCTGCTCTCGCTCGGTCAACGCGGTATCGCCCTGCACTTCGCGTTCTACCAACCGCCGGAACTCGCTTAGCACAACGGTCACCAATGAGGGACTCAACAGGCGTTCTCCTCGACATACCGCCCGCAGGGATTCAACCAGCATGTCGGGTGGGGCACTCTTGAGCAGGTACGCATGCGCTCCATTTCGGAGCGCCTCAAATACGTACTCTTCATTATCGTAACTGGTGAGGATGATGATCTTTGGCTGCGGGTGAGCTTGAGCAAGCTCTCGTGTCAGGCCAAGCCCGGTGGCCTCCTCTCCACCCAAACGAATATCAAGCAGTACGACATCGGGTTGCATTTGCGCTACCTTCTGTCTCGCACCTGTGGCTGTCTCGGCCTCACCGACGACGCGAATGTCTGGATAGTCAGACAAGAGGGTATGCAGCCCCCGCCGCACTACCGGGTGATCGTCCACTACCAGCACCCGGATCGGGCTGCCTCCCGGCTCAGCTTGTGCACTCATACGGCAAGTTCCTCTTTGGCCTGGATAGGTACGGCCAGTGCCACGCGCGTCCCCTGCCCGGGCGACGAAACAATCTCAAGCTGTGCTCCCATACTCCTGGCCCTTTCCCACATTCCGATTAGCCCTAAGCCGCCATTATCTTGAGCGTCGGCAGCAGCCACATCAAATCCGCAGCCGTCATCTTCAACAGTTAGTTGTACAGAGCGAGGTCCAAAGGTCAGACTGGCACGAATAGAGCACGAACCTCCGTGCTGGATTGCATTCTGCACAGCCTCCTGTACGATTCGGAAGATTGCCAACTCCGTTTGTGTGTTCCCAATCCGTCTCGCCGTGCCCACGACTTGCAATTCACAATTCACTCCAAATATCTGCCGACAGCGTTCCAGGTGTTGGTTCAACGCGACTACCAGGCCCTTTGACTCCAACATGGGGGGATGAAGGTCATATATTGCTCGTCTGGTCTCTCTCTCGATACGTTGTAAGAGATATTGAACTTCCTCCAGTCTTTTCTCCGTCGTCACCGGAGAGACCGGCAGCGAGTGTAGCGCGGCCTGGGTCTGGAAGAGCAAGCCAGCAATCAATTGCATAACACTATCGTGCATCTCGTGGGCAATTCGGGCTCGCTCGTCTTCTTGTACCCGGATAGTCCTCTCCAACTGGCGCTGGAGATCTCTTGCTTTCTGGGCAAGTTGCTCTTGGGCTGACATCAGAGCCTGTGTTCGCTCTTCTACCCGGCGCTCTAAGTGCTGCTTCATGTCCCGGACCTCGTTGTAGAGAAGAATTTTCTCAGCGACCAGCCCAATTTGGTGTCCAACCATAGAGACTAAGATCTCTACACGCTCTGAAAAGGCTGCGGGGGCATGACTGGCTATCTGTAACAGACCGATTACTTGTCCATTTGCTTGAATTGGCACACAGAGGGTGGACAGAAATCCCTCCTGGCAACAAGGACGACAGCCCATAGCAGGCATGCTCGACAGGTCATCCACTCTGACAGGCTCACCCTGCTGAACTGCCTGCCCGCATAGGCAGTCACCGATTGCCAGTCTCTGCTCTTGTATCACAAACTTGGCAGATACACCGCCATGGGCCTTGATCTCCAGTTGGTTCCCCTGCCGCATGCGGATTGTACCCGCGTCTACGCAGGGGAGTCTGATCAGGCGAGACAGGACCAAATCCAGATTCTCGTCCAGGTTGATCGAATGAATCGCTGCCTTACTAATGGCATGAAATATGAATACATCTTCGTTTTCTTGCTCTAGCTGCTGTTGTGCTTCTGCGCTTTTTTGGGCAGCATTCGCAGCCCAACGTAGCGTAATCCAGGTGAAAAGGGGCCCCACCGCTCCCAACACGATTATCTCGCGCACCAGGCGGGAGACGACAAGGTCGTGCGTCCAGAACGCGCTCTCCAACAGCACATACCCCAGGCCGACCAGTGACATCAGAATGGGTACGATCCAACGCAGGCGCTGCAGCGTATGAGCAAGATATTCCCTCTCCTTACGTTTGCTTGACGATTGCTTTTTCTGCCCGACACCGCTTGGCATGTGAATCACCCGCCTTTCCTCAACAGGTCGAAGCTCGCCGTCTCTTGCGCACACCTGGCTGTCTTTTTTCGCATTGGAGCAAAAGTCGCACGTGGAGCAGCCTTTCCAGGCTGCTGGCAGGCTCGAAAGCCTGCCCCACGTGTCAATTTTACCGTAATGACTTTTTTCGAATTCTACCGCAGATTGGGTATCATCGCAAATGTTTGGTCATTGACCAGTCTCTCGGTGATTACCGTTCTATGTCCACCGCAAAGCCGAAGGGCTGGCGACCTTGCTTGTGTAGGCGAAGGTGGCCGGTGCCCCAGGTTAGTGCCTCATGAGTTCCTCCTCCGGTCGCCAGCAACCAATAGCCCACGCTCCACGTCGGGTAGGCGGCAGCAATGCCGTCGCCTACCCGGACATGCTCGGACATGGCACGCCTCTTCTTTCGATCTCAAAAACAATCATCAACCACCCAGGCTGAAAGGCCAGGGGGTGGGGATGACCAGGAACATCAGCGCCGACGCGGCCAGCGCGATGTTCTTCAAGAAGTTGACCATCTCGCCCATCTTCATCTGGGGATCCTCTATGGTCCAGAAATTGTGCATCATGAAAGCCACCGGCACCAGGAAGATGACGAGGAGCGCGACGCCGATGTAAGGCTGGTAGCCCAGCAGGATGCTGAGCCCGCCCAGCAGCAAGACGAGGCCGCTGCCGGCCACGGCCACCTTCGGTGCCGGCACGCCTTTGGAGCCGGCGTAGCCACTCATCATGTTCAACTGCATGAAATGATTGACGGCGTTGAACAGGTAGTAGACCCCCAGGATAATCCGTCCAATGAGAAATGCGATTTCCATGACAATTCCTCCTCACGTGTATTGGATGTGATGATTTGTGATGTGTACCCTTTGTTACCGATGGTCAGCTCTGTCTGCTCTATGGCGGCCCACGGGTGATAGACCGGCGCATGTCTTGCCTCCTTTCTGTGGGTGCTCCAACAATAGTTGGTTGGATGGCTGTGCGCAATATCAGCCATACAGCCATCTAGCCATCCAGCATTCTCGTACATCCAATCTGCCTCACCCAGACACGTTGACTGCTCAATCCGCCGCGTCTTGTCGTCCCCAGCGATCCTGGTGGACGATGTGCTCCAGCGGCAGCCGGCGATACTTCTCTGCCGGCTCAGCCGGATAGCCGATGGGGATGACGCCAATGGGCCGCACCGGCTCCGGCAGGCCCAGCACGCGGGAAACCTGCTCGTCGTGGAAGGCCCCCACGAAGCAGCAGCCCAGTCCCTCGTCCACCACGGTCAGCAAAATGAGCATGGCGGCGAAGGCCCCGTCGATGATGCTGTAGAAATGCACCCCGCGCGCCCCGTAGCGCGTCGCCGGCCGGCGAGTATCGGCGCAGACCACGATGACCACCGGCGCCTGAGCGATGAACATCTGGTCCAGGGCGGCGTGGGCCAGCGCCTCCTTCACCGCCGCGTCGCGCACCACGATGAACTCCTGCGGCTGCTTGAAGCCGGCGCTGGGCGCCTGGTGCGCCAGGTGCAGGATGCGTTCGACCTTCTCGTCCTCGACCGGCCGAGACTGGTAGGCCCGTACCATGTGCCGCCGTCGGACCACCGCCTCAAACTCCATCGGCGCCCTCCCCAGCCGGGTAATCGCGCTCCAGGTCGTACCACGCGGTCCACGGCCCGATGAGCTCGTCGAAGTTGACGCAACCCCGGCGCGACGAGATGGCGTCCTTCCTGTACAGCTCGCGTGCTTTCAGATCGGCCAGGATTTTGGCCCGGCGGGCGTCCCGCTCGGCGATGCTGGTGGTGTAGATCAGGATGACGCCATCCTGTCCCACGTTGGGGTCGGGGTGGCCGGCGGCCGGCATGCTGGTCAATTTGTCGCCAGGGATCTCCATCTCCTGCTTGAGCCACTTGCCGTGCAGGGTCGGGTCTTTGCATCCCGCGTCCAGGAAGTACTGCTTGACCGCTTCCAGGTCGGTGCAGTTGGAGAAGAAGATCTCCAGCTTCCAGCAGTTGATGGCTTCCGCCGGCGGCTTGAGCGTGGCGTACAGCCGCTGATAACAGTGATCGCACCGCCCCAGCTCCCAGTCAGTCCCGTAGCCGAAGAACGCCCAGTACTCGTTTTCGAATGTGTATTGCCGTCTCATTTGGCTGTCTCCAATCTTCCGGCCATCGAATTAGAACGCGGATTGCTCGGATTGGCGGATCAACCGTACGGTGCAAGACAACCGATCCGTGCATCCGAGAAGTCCGTGTTCTCAGTTTTCACTTTTCCCCTGCATCCAGTTCCGCAAACAACTCCGGCAACCGCAACCCGGGCTCCGGCGCCGGCCAGGCCAGGGCGAAGTGCTCCCGGCTCATCATCTCCTTCAGCATGTCCTCCGGCAAACGCCGAAAGAAGTTGTCCGGCCCAAACTGCGTACGATGGCACTGTAGCGCCGCCCACTTGGCTTCGATGGTGCCGGCCACATCCAGGGTGACGTGAACCTGATCGTCCGGCCAGCCGGCGCCACTTTCCTCAAAGCGAGAGAACTCGCTGGTGTCCACCCCCAGCGCCTCCAGCCGATCCCGCATCTCCAGGAAGAAGGAGCGGGGGATGGCGGTGTAGAACAGGCGCGCCGGCTGCCACGGATGCCCCTGATCGGGATAGCGGGCCGGGTCGGCTGCAGCGTGGAAAGCGGCCACGGTGTGATGGTGGATGGCAATGTGGTCGGGATGGCCGTACCCGCCGTGAGGCTCAAAGGTGACGACGACCTGGGGCCGCAGCCGGCGGATGATACCCACCAACTGAGCCACCACCTTGTCGGCAGGGGCATTGACGAGAGCGTGGGGGTCGTCGTTTTCGGGCGTGCCGGCCATGCCCGAATCCCGGTAGCCCAGGAAGATCACCTCGGAGATGCCCAGTGCCTGGGCTGCACAGCGCAGTTCGGCCTCCCGCACTTCGCCCAGGGTTTCGGGTGTCGCCAGGCTGGGGTCGGCAATCCCACCCACCTCGCCGCGGGTGGCACAGACCAACGCCACGCGCACACCTTCGCCGGCGTAGTGTGCCAGCGTGCCCCCGGTGCCGAAAGCCTCGTCGTCCGGGTGGGCAAAGACGGCGAGCAGGGTACGGGGGGCTGCTGTCAGCGTCTTCTCGGTCACGGTATCGGTTCCCCCCTTACGCCTGTTGCGCCTGGCGCTGACGGCGGATGGCGGCGTAGTCTTCCCGCTTCCAGCGGTACGGCAGATCAATGATGGTGGCCGGCTGCTGGATGCTCTCCAGCGCCGCCAGAGCATCCTCGGCGATAGTCAGTTGCTGGTCGCGGGCAAAGGGCTCGCCAAAAGTGAACCCGAACGGGAAGCGCACATGCACTGCCCTCGGCGGTTTGATCCCCGCCGTCACATCCCGCGATACGGTCATGGACACCGTACAGATGCCGGCCGCCTCGATTTCGCGCTGTAGCAGTCCCACGGACCGCTGACAGACCGGTCAGGCCGGCACGAGCAGCGCGGCCTCCACTGCGGCCTCTTTCAGCACGCGAATGACCGCCGGCGACATTTCCTCGGCAATCTTCTCTGGCCGCATGATGAATCCCATGAAGCCGATATGCGCCGGCGACAGTTCTCCGATGTCGCCCCGTGTCTCCAATTCCCGCAGCCGGTCAAGGGGGAAGACCACGTTGATGTCTTTGTCGGCTCCGTCTTTGTGGTTGTAGTGGTCATGAGCCACCCTCAATGCCGATGTGGGTGCATCGCCGGGGATCACCCGGAAAGACCAATCGCCCTCCCGGTTGGCCGCGTCGAAGGGCTCCTGACCCTCGTGGTACACACCGCCGGAGCCGATGAGTGCCAGCCGCAGCTCGGATACCGGCTTCGGTAGGGGGGTCCAGGGGGTTTCCCCCTTCACCCAGCGATCACCTCGAAAGATCTTTGCCATCATCCACCTCTTGACTGTCATCTGCATGTCTTGTCCTTCTCAACGAATTCCTCACTTGTGCGATCAGAATGTTCCGACTTTAGACTGCTTTGCCTGCCGCACAATGTCGGCAATCTGCTCCAGGTGACTATCATCGTGAAATAATCCAAGGACGAAGCGGCCCACGGCGTTGATGTCACCAATGGCCTTCCAGGGCTCGTAGGTGTTATCCAGATGGGGGCGAGCAGGCCACATATCCAGGCTGGCCAGGCGCATGCGCCGGCTTTCCTCCAGGCGTTGACGACATTGTTGAATAGTCGTCATGCTCTGCCAAGGGACCTCGCTGCGCGAGCGCCCATGATATTCAACACCGCGCGCCAGTTCGGCGGCAATGGCAGCCGACTCCTCCGCGCTGGCCGTGGTGTGTACGATGACATGTCCCAACGTCCAGGCGATGTTTCTCTCTGCTTCGTCCGTTGCGTAGGTGTCGTTGGCATCCGGGTCCACCGGCACAAAGGTGACATCTTCGTCCCCGCAATCGGCGATCAGGTCCAGCATGGTGTCGATCATGTTGTTGGTCAGCTCGCGCAAGTCGTCAACCGTCAGGTTAGCCACGAACTCGGCAAGAGTGATCTCTCGGCTCCGTACCGGTGTGAAGTCTAGCAAGCGTCTGTTCATGGCGGTTCTCTCTCTGCAAGCATAGGGAAGGCTGAGTAGTAGCGTTATCCGCTGGTTCCCCCAGAACCAGACTGGGTCCAACATCCCACATGGATGCGTTTCACGTAGGTCATCTCCTCAATCTTGTCCATGGCCCCATCGAGACCGCTGTCTTTGATGCCACCCAGCGGCAAGGTGTCGTCTCCGTACAGAGGGCTCTCGTTGATCATGACCCGGGCTGCGTCCAACCCGACAGCAATTTGCCGTGCCTGGTCTGGAGACCCAAAGACACTGCCCCCCAGGCCGTAGGTGGTGTCGTTGGCCAGCGCAAGCGCTTCCTCCATCGTATCGAACACCACCAGGGAACGTACCGGCGCAAAGCTCTCCTCGATCCACAAGAAGGGTTGCTCCAGAGCCGGCCTACCCAGCACGGCCTCCTTGTCGAACTCAATCAGGGTCGGAGAAAAGAAGGGGGGGCGCGCTTCGCCTCCAAGAAGCAAACGCCCCCCATGTTGCAAGGCTTCGCTTACATGGTAGGCAGCCACATCCAGCGTGCGCTGATCGCCGATAGGGCCAATGTCCGTGTTCGGGTCCGCAGGGTTCCCCACCTTCAGGCTACGGATAGCGGCAACCAACCGGCTACGGAACGCATCGGCCACCGGGCGAGCCACCAGAAATCGCTTGGCAGCGATGCACATCTGGCCCGCATTGGCGAATCCGCCCAGGACTGCAGCCGACACCGCCTGCTCGACATTCGCCGAGTCCAGGACAATGAAGGGGTCGTTTCCGGCCAGTTCCGGAACGTATTTCTTCATCTGTCCCTCGATGAGCAACAGGCATTCGCCAACCTGCCGCTTGGTGCTCTCCAGGTAATGTCCCATCTTGATCAGGTTGTCCTTCCCGACTGCCGTAGAGGAATAGTTGACAAAGACGTGCAGTTCCGGGTTCTCGATGAATTCCCAGGCTGTATCCTCACCCGGGCAAGTCGTGAAGTGGATCGCTTCTGGTGGTGCTCCTGCTTCGCGGAACACATCCACCAGCCATCGGGTAGTCAGGGGGGCAACGGAAGCCGGCTTTACCACAACAGTGTTGCCACTCCCCAGAGCACAGGACATCGTGTAGAAGGGCACCACGAGCGGAACGTTGCGCGGAGCCACCACCCCGACCACGCCGTAGGGCTTCCGCACCCACACATTGTCTCCCTGGCGAGCCGGCAAAACTCGGGGACGCAACAACGCCAGGCGCGTATCGAAAGTGTGGGCGATCTCCACAGTACGGTCCACTTCCCACGTGGCGAACTTGCGGGGTTGGCCGGCCTCCCGAATGGAGAGGGAGATAATTTCTTCCCGATGGGCCGTGATGCGCTCCCCGACGTTCTGGATCACGGCCAGCCTCTCGCTCCAGGACAGTGCTTGCACGGCCTGCCGGGCAAGATAGGCCTGATGGATTTTGCTGCGCAGGTCACGCCGGTAGTCCAGAGGCAGAGAATCGATCACCTCCCCGGTATACTTGTCCCGCACTTCCAACCGTCTCATACCAGAATCCTCCTCGTATGATATGTTTGGTGTGGGAGGCGCCAGTCCGCCGCCCACCTGACTTGACCGAGAATCTCTGGCACCCTGGGGGCTGACCCAGAAAGGGTAGCGCTACACCTCCTCACTTACATCGTCGCCCCAGTCCGGCGGATGACCTCCCGCAAAGCCAACCAGGCCGGCCGCAGGCTCACCATGAATGCGGAGACCGACTCCGGTAGATCAGGAAACGGACCGACTTCAGTCAGGATGTCGAAGTGTGGCCGGCCATCCAGGTCCGTGGCCGGCAGGCGGGCGTCCGCTCCGGACACCAGTTCGACCCGTCGATAGCGCCGCCGCGTGCAGAGTTCGGCGTCGAGAGTAGCGTCCGTGATGCGCCAGGCCCCGTCGAGCCACAGGTAGGTGAGGCCGTGGTAGGGGATGAGCCCGCCCGGCAAAGCGACCTCGTAGCGCGAGTCGAGCAGCTTGTGGTCGCGCAGGTGCTGAAACCCGATGGCGCTGGGGATGCCGGCCGCCCGCGCCAGCGCGGCCAGCAGGACGGCCTTCTGCTGGCAGAAGCCATCGCCTCGCACCAGGGTTTCACTGGCACACCAATCATCCCGGCCGAGCAAGTCCGGCGCGAAGTTGTAGCACACTGCGTCCCGCACGAAGTTGAAGACCGCGACCGCACGCTCGAAGGGCGTCTCCAGCCTCCCGGTCAGCCGGCTGGCCGTCTCCACGATGCGCGGGTGTGCGCTGTCGATGACATCCGTTGGCTCCAGACAGGCCACCGGATCAGCGCCCGGCTCCGGCAGGGCGATGGACGCCTCCAGGGATTGCAGAAAGTTCGGCGTTGAACGGCATTCGGTCACAGGCGTTCCTCCAGGTTCCCGGTCGTTCGTTCTATCCAGCCCTTCACATCAGGGTACGTCGCACCGGCCCGTGGTCCAGCCGCACACGGGACCCTGCCCCTCGTCCCAGGTCAGCTTTCACCGTCAAAACGACGGCATTGCGAGATGGATCGCGCACCAGCCAACCCTGGTCATGCGCCGCCGACCTCACGCCGGCGGCCTCTACCCGTTCCAGCACCTCGGCCAGCGCCGCCTGGTCGGGCAGCAGAATGGAAAATTCAGGCATAGGGTCTCACTTTCAAGCAGGGCGGGCCGGGTCACGGCCGGCGAGAATATCATCGATAATGCGACGAAGCATGGCTTCAGGCACAGCACCGGAGATCGACCAACGGTCATTGAAAAGCAGGGTGGGCACGGCGTGCACGCCACGCGTGTGGGCTTCTGTCAGGTCCTGCTCCACAGCCTGGCGAGTTTCCGGGCTGTGAAAGTCCTGCTCCCAGCATGCCATCTCCAGGCTAACATCGACCGCACAATCGCGCAGCACCTCCGGGTCGGCAATATTGCGCGCTTCGACGGCATGGGCGTGCTGCACCCGGTCGAACATGTCCCAGTGAGCCGCCGGCCCGCCCTGGCCTTCGGCGGCCTTGCAGGCCAGCAAACCCGGCATTGAGTACGGGTAGGGGAAGGGCCGGCTCCGCATGAGCTCCGTGTTGATGACGTCTCCATCGCGATGGGCCGCCGCAGCCGCCCAGTGGGACATGATTTCCGCTTTGCCGGCCTCAGCGCTGCCGAACATGCGGGTGATCTCCGTCGGGTCCGGGGCCAGGGCAAAGCAGCGGTGCTCCACCTGTACCTGCCCCTCGTAGTCCTTCACGATGCGTCGCAGCCTCGCCGAGGCCAGGAAGCACCACACTCAAAGCACGTCGTGATAGAATGTGACGGTCAGCACGTTGTGAGTACTCCTTCCGTCGTGTGTGTCGGCTGATCAGGTGGGC
>CAZHMV010000059.1:4480-30406 GCA_964532665.1 uncultured Anaerolineales bacterium | reverse complement strand
GCCGGCGTTGATGACGTAGAGGATGCGCCCGTCGGGGCTGGTGTTCAGGATGTGCGGGTTGATGCCCACCGGCACGGTAGTCACGACCTTGCCGGTCGCCAGGTCGATGGCGCTGAGGCTATTCTCCATGCCGTTCGCAACCCAGACGGTGCCTTGTACCTGGTTGGTCGTCTTCGGCTCAGAGGCTTCGCCCGCTGTCTCGTCGTCGCCCATCGCGCCAGTTACTTGCTCAGCCACGGCTGTGGGCTCGGGAACTGCCCGATCAGCCGATGGGGCTGTGGTGGCGGGCGCCTGGGTACAGGCGGCCACGAGCAACACCAACGCGGCGAAGATAGATATCGGCAACCACTTACTTCGTACAAGCACTTGCTTCTCCTTGTCCATGTTTTCCTTGTCTCTTCATCAGTAATTCATGTTGGGATAGGGGCGAGGCAAGTCCGAGAGCAGGTTTTTCTGCTTCGACATCACCGATCCGACTTGCCTCGCCCCTACGTATGTCAAAACAGCCGATACACCAGCAAGGCAATGATTATCAACAGCAAGAGCACGACAGGCCCGATGCCGGAACCCATCATACCGGCCATGCCCCCCATCATGCCGCTGGTCATGCCGCCGCCGGCCAACAGCAGGTCCAATGCCAGCCAGATGACGACGGCGACGATGATCAGAACGATAGTTGCCGGATCCATTTCACATGCCCTCCCAGAAATCCAATCCCCCGACGCTACATTGCGCCGGGGGATGTCACGCCGTATCAACCTAGCGTGATCAGCTACTCAACGTTTCGATCACGCGCTGCAACCGCGTCCGGGCTTCATCGGCCACTGGGTCCAGCTCAGGATTCTCCACCACGCCCAGCATGGAGATGGGGTCCACGATGGATACCACGCTACCGCCGTCCTCCTCGTAGACGATGACGTTGCACGGCAGCAGCAACCCGATCTCCAGTTCCGTGTTCAGCGCCTGATGCGCCAGCGCCGGGTTGCACGCCCCCAGGATGACGTACCTGCGAAAATCGGCGTCCAGCTTCTTCTTCAGCGTGGCTTTGACGTCGATCTCTGTCAGCACGCCGAAGCCTTCGTCCTTCAGGGCTGCGGTCACCTTCCCAACGGCCTGCTCGTAGGGCAGGTCCAGCTTTGTTCGAAACGCGTAGTCAGTGATTGTCTTGGTCATTTTTCACATCTCCTTGAGTGTTCCAGATTCGTCTGTCTCTATCGTACAGGTTAAATGATAGCCGGTCTGTATGACAGGCGCTTGAAGCATGTATGACGATTTGATAACAGTTTTCGGGGTCCGTTACCCGTGGGGGGCCGGCTTGAACCCTGTGCTGAGCTTGGCCGAAGCAACCGTCGGGTCCTCCACCACCAGCGGGGCGCGGTTCTTGAAGGCCTCGGCGTAGCAGACGCCGATGAGCCGGCCTATATGCAGGTCTTCCGCCTCGTACAGCGCCAGCAGCTTATCGCCTTCGGCCTCGAAGATAGACTCGTACTGGGCCAGGGCTTTCGTTTTCAGCACATCATAAGCCATATCAGACTCCCGTGTCGTCCAGCAAATCCTCGCGGATGCTGGCCTCCAATTCAGCCAACTCCTGACCTGATTCCAGGGCCTTCAGCTCGGCCTCGCGGGTGGCCAATTCATCGCGCAGCGTGTCGATGCGGCGCAGGCTCTGGCGCAGCGATGCGATGCGTTCTTCCAGCGTTTGGATGCGGTCCAGGGCCTCCTGCTTCACCTCAAGGTACTCACGGGCTTTCTCCTCATCGGGCAAGGCCAACTGGGCTTTCTCGTCGGCGGTCTCGGCCTGTCTGCGCAAGCGGTCTACATCCGCTTCCAGCCGTTCGAGCGTCTGTTCCGTCTCGGCGCGGGTGTCTTCCAGTCGGCTGCGATGCCCATACAGCCGGTTCAGGCTGCGCACGATGTCTGCGTCGCGTTCGCGCTGCGGTGCCTGTGGCTCCGATCGGGCCGGCAGCGTGCTCTCGCGGCGCACGCGGGATAAATCGTCCCACGTGAGTTGGCCGCTCTGGGCCATCTCCAGCAGGCGGTGATACGTGCTGGAGTTGATGTCGCCGCGCGCGTACATCAATTTCACTTCCTGTTCGATGTCTGCGCGCGGGTCTCGGGGGCGGTCGTAGTACTCGCGCTGCCGATACCGATCATCCAACGCTTCATCCACCACGCGTTCAAAGATGCGATACGTTCCATGTCCTCCACACATTTTACTTTGCCTCCCGTCTACCCAGGTTATGGTGCAGATCACAAATCTGCGACACAACGATTCTACTGGCCTGTGTTGTCGCTTTGCTCGCGTTCACCGGATAAATCATCCAGGAACGATCCCCTCACCCTTGAAGAGTTCGGCCGCTTCGGCCAGGGTCAGGTCTGCTGGCGGCAGAATCAGATCTGAAGACGCCAGGGCATCGTCAAGAAGCTGGCCGTGGGCCTCAACCCGTGCCGCCATCTGCTCCAGCAGCTGTTGTATCCTGGATTCGGTTTGAGTCAGCAGGGCCACAATCTCGTTGTCTAACTCGTTCAGCTCAACCAGCAGTGTCTCGTTGTCAGCGGTCAGTTCGTACTGTCCTCGACCGGACAGGCGGACAATCAGTTCTCTACGCATGCTGCACCTCCGCTTTCAAACGTGCGAGTTCTTCATCCACGGCATGCCGGCGCCCAATGCGCGCCAGCTCACGATCGATGTCATCCACATCAGGTTCTAGCACGTCGGTTAGCACGCCTTCGGCGACGAGGGCATCGATGGCTTCGGCGCGAGACTGTAGCTCCTGGATGCGCGCCTCGGCGCGTTGGATGGTGTTGCCCACGTCGGCCAGATCCTCAGAGATGCCGGCCAGGGCTTCGCGCACGCGCAGTTGCGCCTGGGACGAGTCGTGCAGCGACTTGAGCTCTTCCTTCCTGGAGCGGAAGAGAGCGATCTTGCGGTCCAGGTTGGCCTGGGTCTGTTTCAAGTTCTCGACCTGGCGCTCCAGGCCGGCGATGCTGGCTTCCAGTTCGGACTGGCGGGCCTCCGCCTCGTGCTTGCGCTCCAGGGCGGTGCGGGCTAAATCGTCGCGCCCGGCGTCCACGGCCGCCCGTGCCTGTTGTGCGTACTTCTCCACGGCAGCCGCCGACTCGTTGCGCTGGCTCTCCAGGCGTCGTTTGGCGGCGCTGACCTCGATCAGGCTGCGGCTGAGTTGCCGGCGGTTTTCTTCCAGTTTCGTCAGGCTGAAGTCCAGGCCGGCCCTGGGGTCTTCCAGTTGATCCGCCATGGCGTTGGCCTGGGCCTGGAAAATGGCTTTGAATCTCGACAGAATGCTGCTCATAGTTCATTTCCTTTCCACGACAGACCCTAAGGGTTTTTAGAAACCCTTAGGGTCTTCTCGGTCTGTCAGACGCGCAATTCATCGCGCATCTCTTCATACTCGGCCTTGGTGATCTCGCCGCGCGCATAGCGCTCTTTCAAGATGTCCAGAGCCGATTTGCCGGCCTCCGGGGCATCATAGCGCGTGGGCCGGCCACTCTGCGGCAGCCAGCCCAGCGCGTAGGCGAGGGCCGCCAGTATCAACACGGTAAAGATGGCGCCAAATCCCATCATGATCGATTCTCCTTATCTTTCACTCTGCTCCCCAGACTACACGGTCAGATCGCGTCGGATGTCCTCGTACTCCTCTTTGGTGATCTCACCGCGCGCGTAGCGTGCTTTCAAGGCCTCCAGAGCGGTATCAGGCGTTGAGGCGGGCGGCCTGGCCAGATTTGCCGGCTGGCCGGCGCCGGTGAAGGCCCGCACGGCCAGGACGACCAGAGCGATCAACCCGCCCCAGAAGACCAGCATCGCCAGGCCGCCGAAGATCATCCAACCCCATCCAAATCCATTTCCCCACCACATCATGATATGTACCTCCTTGGTTACATCTGCCACACGGTTGGTGGCGCTATTGTCCTTGTTTCTGCTTTAAGTGTACCAAACCGGTGTGAAGTGGGCATGAAGCGCAGATGACGATTTGATAACAATTAGAACACGGATCGCCAGGATAAACGGATTGGGGTGCATCGCAGAAATCCGTTCATCCTGGCGATCCGCGTTCTTCCGCGCTACGCGTGCAGATCGTGGCGCATGGCCTCGTACTCACGCCTGGAAATCTCGCCGCGCGTGTAGCGCTGATCGAGGATCTCCAGCGGTGATTCCGGTGTCGCGTTGCGCCGGCTCGCGGACTGAGATGGTGGCGTGTCTGCGACCCGCGGGAAGAGCTTGCCCAGTACCCACACCGCCAGGGCGATGATTGCCACCCAGAAGACCAGCATGGAGAGCCAGCCTATGCCCCCGAATCCGAAACCCATCATGGTATCTACCTCCTTGTGTGCATCTGATTTCTTGGAGAAGTATAGCCGGCCAGCATGACAGGCATTTGAAGGGTTTATGAAGATTTGATGACAATTTGGGGGTCAGATGGCGAGGGGGAGGGTGAAGGAGAAGGTGGTGCCCTGGCCGGGGCCGGCGCTCTCCACCCAGATGCGGCCACCGTGGGCCTCCACCAGGTGCCTGGCGATGGTCAGGCCGATGCCGCTGCCACCGCCGGCCCGCGAGCGGGACTTGTCCACGCGATAGAAGCGCTCGAAAATGTGAGGGCGGTGCTCGGGTGGGATGCCGATGCCGGTATCCTGCACAGTGATCAGTAACCAGTGATCAGTAGTCAGTGATCGGTTATCAGTGATCGGTTTGTCGTCTGCGCCAGTCTGATTGCTGACCACTGACCACTGACCACTGATTGCTGGTGACTGATCACTGATTACTGATAACTGAATACTGACTCGGCCGCCCGGCGGCGTGTACTGCAAAGCGTTCCCCATCAGGTTGAGCAGCACCTGGGTGATGCGGCCGGCGTCGGCCTGAACCGAAGGCAGGTTGTCGGGGGTCTCCAGGTTCAGTTGGACGCCTTTGTCGTCGAACTGAGGTTGCAGGCGTTCAGCAGCAGCGCGAATCAGGTCGGCCGGGGCGACCGGGCGGAATTCAAGGGGGATCTGGCCGGCCTCGGCGCGGGAGAGCTCCTCCAGGTCGTGAACCAGGCGCTGGAGCCGGGATACCTCGCGTTGGACGCCCAGGAAGGTGGCCGGCTCGGCCGGCAGCACGCCATCCACCAGCCCCTCCATGATGCCCCGGATGCTGGTGAGAGGGGTGCGCAGCTCGTGGGCCACGTTGCCGATGAGTGCCAGCCGGCGCTGTTCGGTCTGCTCCAGCGTCTCGGTCATCCGGTTGAAGGATTGTGCCAGCGCGCCCAACTCATCCTCACCGGGTACCTGGACCCGCTCGTGGTAGTCGCCAGCAGCCATGCGCTGGCTGGCTCGCATCATTTGTCGGACAGGACCCACGATGCGTCGGGCAACAAAGCTGCTGATGAGGGCTGCTGCCAGCAAGGCAGCCAGGGCTGCCACGGTCAGGATCTCGTTGACAGCGGCCATGAAATTGTCGTGCAGGTCCGCCACCAGTGTCGGATTGTCACCCAACAGGGCCTCCATGCGGGCGGTGTGACGTGCCAGGGCGGTGGGGGCGTGGAGTTCGGCGGTGCCGGCCAGAACGATGACGCCGACCAGAACGATCACCAGGTTGGCGAGGAAGATCTTCCATCCCAACCGTTGGCGGAGCGCGTTGAGAAGGTTCATTCCGGCTCTGCCTCAAGCCGGTAGCCGGCGCCCCGCACGGTGACGATCAGGTTAGGGTTCGAGGGATCGTCCTCCACCTTCTTGCGCAGCCGCCCGATGTGGACATCCACCACCCGTTCGTCGCCGTAGTAGTCGTACCCCCACACCTGCTCGATGAGCTGCTCCCGACTCAGCACCCGCCCCGGATGTCGGGCCAGGGCCAGCAACAGATCAAACTCGATGGGAGTGAGCTCAACAGCCGCATCGTCTTTCCAGACCCGGCGCGCATCAGGATCGATGCGCAGGTGGCGGAAAGAGAGGACGGGTTCGCCCGGGCCAGCGCCTCGCCCGCGACGCAGGATGGCCTTCACCCGCGCCACCAGCTCCCGGGGGCTGAAAGGCTTGGTCAGGTAGTCATCGGCCCCCACGCTCAGACCCACGATCTTGTCTGTCTCCTCCGCTTTCGCCGTCAGCATCAGGACGTAGACATCGGATTCCTGGCGCAGCCGGCGCAGCACCTCCAGGCCGTCCATGGTCCCTCCTGAGCCCGTCGCCTGTCCTGAGCCAGGTCGAAGGGAAGGGCCGGGCAGCATGATGTCCAGCACGATGAGATCGGGCCGGAAAGTCCGCGCTGCCTTGAGCGCCGAGGGGCCATCCAGCGCGGTGTAGACCGTGTAACCTTCCTTTTCCAGGTAGGCCTGCACCGTATTGACGATGTTCGGTTCGTCATCCACCACCAGAATCTTGGTCTCTTGTACCATGTCAGTTCCCTGCCGGATAGCTGGTTGGCTGGTTGGCTGGTTGGCTGGCTCCTACGGTCGGGGACGTTGCAAGCGGCAAAACGACGTAGAATGTCGCTCCCTGGCCGGCGCCGGCGCTTTCGGCCCAGATGCGACCGCCGTGCAGTTCGACGAGCTGCTTGGCGATGGCTAGCCCTAGCCCCATCCCGCCCGTCTGCCGGCTGCGGGACTTGTCACCCCGGTAGAAGCGGTCGAAGATGTGGGGCAGGTCTTCGGGTGAGATGCCGGGTCCGCTGTCGGTTACAGTAATCAGTAAACAGTGATCAGTGATCAGTTCTTCATCCGACTGTTCACTGTTTACTGATAACTGATGACTGATGACTGATGACTGATGACTGATCACTGAACACTGGACACTGACCACGCCGGCCGGCGTGTGGCGCAGGGCGTTGGACAGTAGGTTGAGCAGGATTTGGCGCAAGCGCTGCGGATCGGCATCGACGGCGGGCAGGTTGGTCGGCACGTCGGCGTGGAGCGTCACGCCTTTAGCCTCGGCCTGGGATCGCAGCCCATCGAACAGGTCATCCACGACCTCGGTCAGGTTCACCGGCTGGCGGTCCAGTTCAAGTTGGCCGGCCTCGGCCTGGGCCAGGGTGCGGAGGTCTTCCACCAGCCGGCTCAACAGCCGCGCGTTGTTGTGGATGGGCTCCAGGCTGTCGGATGTGAGGGGGAAGATCCCATCTTGCAATGCCTCGACCTGACCCTGGATCACGCTGATGGGCGTGCGCAGCTCGTGGGCGATGTCGGCCATCAAGTTGCGCCGCAGTTGCTCCTGGTGGCTCAGGCTGGTTATCATCTGGTTGAAGGCGGCGCCGACCCGGCCTAGTTCGTCGCTGCTGGCGATCTCAACCCGTGTGCCCAGGTCGCCGCCAGCGATGCGGCCGGCCGCCTGAGCCAGTTCGCCCAACGGTGCTGTGATCTGTCGCACCAGCACCGCGCCCAGGATCAGGGCGACAGCGCCGGCCGCCAGCGCGGCCAGAAAGACGGCCCGATTGACGCGCGCCAGAAACTCTGCCTGCGATGCACTTGTCTGAGGGATCGGCATGGTCATGCCTTGCACCAGCAAGGCACCCACGGTTCGACCGCGTACCACAATGGGCAGGCCGGCCCCCCATTCCCGCTGCGACACCTGGCGACCAATGCCAGTGCGCGCCGTGTCGGCCACCACCTGGCGGGTGCGAGCATCCACTACTTGCAGCCGGTTGGTTCCCATCATGCCCATCATGTCCATGTCGCCCATCATACCCATGCCCATGCCGGTGTTGACCAGCAGTTGTTGAACGCCGGCCCATGACCCGTTGCGGGCGTAGTAGTCAGCCAGCGTTGCTTGCACATCCTGCGCTGCCACCATCTGGCCCTGGAACATGAAGTGCTGGAACTCCTGAGTCGTGGTCCGGTTGGCGACGATTGTCACGACAGCCACTCCCACCAAGACGACGGCTGCAAAAGCGCCCATGAGCTTGACGGCCAGGCTATTCATCGGTCACACTGGCTGCAAATTTGTAGCCCACGTTGAGCACGGTCTTAATGTAGCGCGGCGTGCGCCCACCTTCCCCCAGCTTCTTGCGGAGGTTCTTGATGTGGACGTCGATGGTACGCTCGTAGCCCGCGTAGGCTTCTCCCTGCAACCGCTCCAGGAGTTCCAGCCGGCTGAAGGGCCGGCCCGGATTGGCCATGAGGACGTGGAGCAGATCGAACTCCGTGGGTGTCAGGTCAAGCAGCCGATCGTCCAGCCGGGCTTCCCGCCGGGTGGGGTCGAGGGTGAGGTCGCCGGCATGCAGGGGGCGCTCCTCGGATGTTCGGTCGGCCCGTTCCAGCCGGCGCAGCACCGTGCGCACGCGGGCGACCAATTCGCGGGGGCTGAAGGGCTTGGTGACGTAGTCATCGGCGCCCAGCTCCAGGCCGATGAGCTTGTCCGTTTCCTCGACGCGGGCGGTCAGCATGATGATGGGCGCATCGGCCACGATGGGATCGCGGTCCCGCCGGATGGCGCGACACACGTCCAGGCCGTCCATTTCGGGCAGCATGAGGTCGAGGACGACGAGGTCGGGCTTCTCCTGCCGCGCCATGAAGAGGCCGGTTTTACCGTCGTAGGCCGACAGCGTCTGGTAGCCGGCCTGCTCCAGGTAGCCTTTGACGACCGCCACGATGTCGCGCTCGTCCTCGACGATCAGGATGCGTTGGGTCATGATGTTACAATTGTACCACAGATTGCCTGTGGGTTTGAACCGGCGTCATGTCCATCCAGAAATTGAGCCGGGGCAGCCATTGGCTGCCCCGGCCAGGTGGGGCGGCTTTGCCAGCCGCCGGTCAAGGGCTTGTGCTGAGCGAAGCCGAAGTATTGGATAGCCAATCCGACCTACTCGTGATCGAATGCTTGCATCCCGATGAAATCGCCGTGCCAGTTGTGGTACCAGACTTGGCCGGTGTAGCCGTTGACGCTGAGCATGCCGGCGACCTGGCCATTCTCCAGGGTGTGGATCGTGTAGTAGCCGTAGAACTCGTCCGCTTCATCGGCAACGGTGGTGCCCGGCAGGTTGGTGTCCAGCCAGGTCTGGGCGTATGTTAGCGCCTGCTCGGGGGTCACGGTCATCTCACCGCTCGGGGTTCCCCATCGGCCACCCATCATACCACCCATGCCACCCCAGCCGGCCATGTGCCCGTACTTCGTATTCCACATCATGTTGGGCCCTGGCTCGTCCGTCACGGCACCGGTGTAGCGGTTAATGAGCAACTCGAAGGCGTGAATCCCCGTGCCATCTTCCTTGACTTCGGCATAGAAGTTGTTCTCAAACTCCATCACCTCGGCCAAAACGAGATCAGGGTTTCCCAGCGAATCCAGGTAGTCCTGAACGCGCGCGGTGGCATCGTCGATAGTCAGCGGCTCGCCGGTGCCTGGGTTCCCCCAGTCGCCGTGGCAGCTTGAGGGATCCATAGCGCCGTAGCCACCCATCATGCCGCCGCCCATCATGCCGCTCCAGCCGCCTTGATTCCAGCCGTTCATCATGCCGTTCCAGCGGCGGCCCAAACCGTCGGACCAGTTGTTCCCAGTGTTACCCCAGTTGCCATTCCAGCCACCCATCATGCCGCCATGCCCCCAGCCTTGCCAGGGTGTGGCCGGCCCTTGAGCGAAGGCGACCGTGACTAGGCCGGCCAATGCCAGCAAGCCCACGATCAAGCCCGTACCGATGATGAGTGTCCACTTACGTGATGTCGTCATGGTTTCGTACCTCCTACTGAGTGTATGTGTGAGCCGGCACCGCATGGCCGGCTTGCTTCTCATTCACCCAAAGGATACCACAGCGATGTGAAGGCTATATGAAGAGCACATGTGTGTCGTATGTGGTTCATCAAGGTAGTCGGGTGGTCAGGTGGTCAGATAGTCGAGTGGTCGAGTAGCCGAGTGATCGGGTTGACCATCCGACCAGGTGGCTACTTCGGCTACTCTTCGGCCAGGACAAAGAAGCCGATGACGTTCCCGGTGTAGACATCGGCGTGGACGTGGGTGCTGGTGACTTGGCGTTTTACCGCCTCCTCCACCAGGTGCCGCAGCCGTGGCCTGGCCGCGTCCAGGAGTCGCTCCTCATACGCCTTCAGCAGCGCTGCGCCCTCCTCCGTCTGGGCCGTCTGCATCTCTGCCGGTGAGAGGGCCTGCTCCAGGAGCACCATCACGGCATCGTAGCCCAGGTTGACCTTGACCCGGCGGGGCTGCATCCTCATCTCTTCCCAGCAGAAGTTTTGCAGCGCCTGGATCAGGGCACTGTGCACGTGTTGTTGGCTTACCATCCCTACGACATCTCCTTTCCACGTTTTTCGATCTCCTTCATGGGGGTGTCACACACAGGGTATCTCATTTGGTCACCTCCTGAACCTGTGATCTTTCATTGCTTGGAATCCGCGGACCGTATTCTTGCCACCAACACGGGGCGATCGGCATGGTTGATGATCTGCCGTGTGACGTCGTCCAGCAGGAAGCGCATCAGACCCTGAGCCACGTGCGCGCCGATGACCACCAGATCGTGGTCTGCCTCCCGTGCCTCGGCCAGGATCTCGTCTACCACCAGCCCATGGCGCACGCGCGCCTGGGCCGGCACACCCAGGCCGGCCAGAATCTCCAGCGCCTGGCGCAGGTGTGCCCCTTCTGGCGTGTTGCGCGCCATCAGGACCTCGGCCGGCGCCTCCAGGTCCTCCAGCCATGCGGGCGGCACGGCGGGTGTCGCCGCCACCTGAGACATGACGTGGAGTACCGTGGCCTGAGCCCCAGTGAGCCGGGCCACCTGGCCTCCTATTTTCACAGCCGCCAGCCCTGACTCCCCGCCGGCCGTGCAAAGAAGCGTCCGTTTCACGGTCTGGCGCTCTCCTCGGACAATGAGGACAGACACCGCAGCATGGCGGGCCACACGCTCGGCCGTGGAGCCCAACAGGAAGCGGGTGATACCGCGTCGTCCCCGGGCGCCCAGCCCCACCAGGTCGTATGCCCCTAGCGTGACCTCATCCAGGATCTCGTCTGCGGCGTGGCCTTGCCGTATCTTGATCTGCGGGACCGGCGCTCCTTCTAACAGGTGCCGGCCCACTTCCAACGCCCGCTCAATTCGAGCCCGCTCGGCTGGTTGTTCCATCACCCCCAACAGGGTGGCAGGCACCGGTGAGGCGCGGGTGATGAGGGCGCCAAAGCGTAAGGCCGCCTGGCCATGGGGTGAGCTGTCCGTACACAGCAGAATGCGCATTCCTTTTCCTCCTCACACCAACATCAGCACCAGGGGCACGACCAGAATCGTGAACATAAACAGGGCCAGATTGCGATTGCCGGCGGCGACCCAGGCCACCAGGCCCAGCATGGCTCGCTCGTAGTGATGGAAGAATAACAGCAATACTGTCAGGCTGACCAGGGCCACGCTCAGCGCGCTGACCAGTACCACCGTAAAGGCGTCGGGGTTGCCCAGCAGCACCGCCGCCAGCAGGGTGTCCACGAAGGTGGTGATGTTGGCCCCCATGATGTAAGGGACCACGTTCTCCCGTCGCACGTAGCCCCGGGCCGAGAGGGGGACTAGCAGGCTGAGGGAGAGGGAGACGGACAGGGTGAGCAGGGTCAGGACACTCCCCAGGGCAAACATAATCAGCGGGCGGTAGATCAGGTGCGCTATTTCGGCGAACCTGCTGCGCTCCAGGTGCAGTTCGGGCAGGGCGCGGTCGAAGATGTTGAAGCTGACCAGGATAATGCCCAGCCCGGCCAGGAAAACGCCCCAGCCTGGCAGGGTGTCTACCAGAGGCCGCACGACGGGTGCGAAGGCCCGGTCCAGGGCCGAACTGAGGGCTGCGCCCCGGTCAAGTTGCACGAAGTCGAGGGGGCGACGACTGAGAAGCAGGTAACCAACACCCAGAGCGGGCAGGTAGACGCTGCCGGTGACGATCAGGGACAGCAGGCCCATGGTCAGGCCAGTCCGGCGCTCATGCCCGCGCAGGACGTATATGAAGCCGATGAAGAGGACAATTAAGGCTGCGCCCAGCCGGGAGCCGGTGATCATGGCGAAGGCCTGCAGCCGGTCCAGAGCGCCGGCATCGAAGAAGACCAGGCTGGCCGCCGCCACCGGCGAACCACTCATGACCAGGTAAGCGAAGAGCCAGCCAAACCCCAGGGCGTTGGGCAGGTTATCCACATCGAGACGGCCCCCGATCAGCGGGGCCACGCCCCGGGCACCATTCTTCAGCAGCTCGATGGCCAGAATAAAGAGCAGCACGCTGACCAGGAACAGGGTCAGCTTCTGGATCCCCTTCCAGAGGCCGCGGACGGCCGATCGCCCTGGCAGAACCCGGTTTTCGCCCCCATCCTTGCAGGTCGAGTCCTCTCTGAGCACCTGGGGTGCCGGATCGGGGTTGGATTTCATCACTGCACTGGTCCTACCAGGTAGAAACACTCACCGACGATCATGGAGAGCCCCACCAGCAAAGCCACGACCATGAACAGCAACTTCCGCCAGTCTCTGCCCTTCTTTTTCCTCATGCTCACTTTCCTCCCCACAGGACAGCGGGGCAATCACCACCTGCCTGATCCGCCGGGCTTCCATTTCCTGGACGACCAGCCTGTAACCCTGGTATACGACCTCTTCTCCCGACTGCGGAATGTGACCCAGGGAATGCAGGATGAAGCCGGCCACCGTCTCGTAGGGGGCTTTCTCAGGCAGGGCCACACCCAGCACCTCAGCCAGGTCGTCAATGGCCAACGTCCCCGGCACGACCAACGTACCATCGGGGTAACGCTGGAGTGCCGGCTCGGGATGGGGGTACTCGTCCTCGATGCTGCCCACAATTTCCTCCAGCAGGTCCTCCAGGGTGACCAGTCCGGCGGTGCCGCCGTATTCGTCCAGCACGACGGCCAGGTGAGTGCCGGCCTGCTGGAACTGGCGAAGCATCTTGATCAGGCGCAGGCTGACCGGCACCAGCGCTGGCGGCCGGGCCACCTCTCCGACCGGCCGTTGGAGATCGTCACCATGTAGCAACAACTCCTTGACGTGTACCACACCTACAATGTGGTCGAGATCGCCCTCGTAGACCGGGTAGCGGGTGTATCCCCGCTGACGGGCCAGATCCAACACCTGGGCCAGGGGTGTATCGGCGGCCACGGCCGTTATGTCGGTACGGGGTTTCATGATCTCCTGCACCTGCCGGTCGGCAAAGCGAAATATGCCCTGCACCAACGTCTGTTCAGAGGGGTGAAAAGCGCCCGCGGCCACGCCTTCGCGTAACATGGCCAGGATATCCTCGTCGGTTACCCCAGCTTCCGTATCTCCCCGCGTCGGGAACAGACGCAGAACCAGGCCGCTCGACCGGGTGAGGACCCACACCAGGGGGTGTGTCAGGCGAGAAAGCTGGTCCAGAGGCGCACTCAACGTCATGGCCAGGGCCACGGCCTGACGCAGCGCCAGCTCTTTAGGCACCAGCTCGCCCAGCACCAGCGAAAGGTACGCGATCACGCCCACCACCAGCAGCAGGGCCACCACCTCGGCATAGGCCGCCAGCCAGGGCAGCGTTGCCAGCCAGGGCACCAGGAAGCGCGCGGCACTGGCGCCGCCGATCGCTGCGGCCAGGGTGCCGACGAGGGTGATGCCGATCTGCACCGTGGAGAGAAAGCGGCCCGGGTCCTGTCGCAAGGCCAGCACGCGCCGTGCGCCAGGGTGACCGTTGGCCGCCAGGGCCTGCAGACGGCTCTTGCGGGCCGAGACCACGGCGATTTCGGCCGCGGCGAAGAAGCCGTTGAGCAAGATCAGGGCCAGGATCAGGCCCACTTCCAAAAGGATTTCATCCATATCAGTCCCACCTCAAGGTCACGTCCTACAGGTAGCGAATCCACAAATAGAGGCTGGCCATCACCAGGGACAACAGCGTGGTGATGATGCCGTAACGCAGAAACAGACGGAAGCTGATGGGATGGCTGCTGCGCTCGGCTATGCTGGCTACCACCACGTTGGCTGAGGCGCCCACCAGGGTGGCATTGCCTCCCAGGTCAGCGCCCATCGCCAGCGCCCACCACAGCGGCGCCACTGGCATGACCTGGCCCAGGCTCTTCACCACCGGGATCATGGTTGCCGTGTAGGGGATGTTATCCACGATACCCGAGGCGACGGCCGACAGCCAGATAAGCAGCATGGAGGTTAAGGCCAGGTTTCCACCTGTCAGGCGCAGCGCGGCCCGGGCTACTGCCTCGATGATTCCCACCTGCACCACCGCTTCCACAGTGATGAACAGGCCGATGAAGAAGAACAGAGTCGTCCACTCGATCTCGGACAACACGTGGTGGGGGTCGTTGCGGCCCCACAGCATCAAAACCGTCGCGCCGGCCAGAGCGATGGTTGCCACCTCCAGATTCAAAGGTCCGTGGACCAGAAAGCCCAGGATCACGCCCGCCATGACGAGCAGAGATTTGCGCAGCAGCGGAACATCGGTGATTAACTCTGAGGTGTCCAGGGCCTCGACGTCCAATGGGCCGCTCTTGCCGGTTCGCAGGTCCTCCTTGAACAGGAACCAGGCCAGCCCGATGAAGGCAATCAGGATCAGCACGCTGATCGGCGCCAGATGAGCGGCGAAGGTGACGAAGTCTATGCCGGCTGCGCTGCCGATGAGGATGTTGGGCGGGTCGCCGATGAGGGTCGCCATCCCACCGATGTTAGAGGCCAGGATCTCGGCGATAAGGAAGGGCAGCGGGCTGACCCCCAGGCTGGCCGCGACCAGCAGGGTGACCGGCGCCACCAGCACCACGATGGTCACGTTATCCAGGAGCGCCGAAGTGACGGCGGTGACCAGGGAGAGGATGACCAGGATGCGGAAGGGATCACCCTTCCCCAGCCTGACGGCCTGGACGGCGATCCACTGGAAGAGCCCGGTCTCGCGCAACACGTTGGCGATGGCCATCATACCCGCCAACAGGAAGATGACGTTCCAGTCTACCGCGCCAAAGGCATGCTCCTGCGAAAGCACGCCCAGGAGGATCATGACAACCCCACCCAACAGGGCCGACAGCGTGCGGTGCACCCGCTCGGTGACGATCAGGCCATAGGTGATCAGGAAGATACCTCCAGCCAACCAAGTGGGGTTCATGACCTCTCCTCCGCATCGACTGCGGTTTCCTCTTCGCATTCCAGGCAGGTGGCCAGTAGCTCCAGCAAGTTGATATACCCTATGACATGGTAGCGTTCATCCACTACTGGCACGCCCGACAGACCATGCTCATGCATGCGCTTGAAGGCCTCCTTCATCATCTGCCCCTGCTTCACCCAGACCGGCTCTTGCATGGCGTCGGCTGCGGTGCGCATCCGGCTCTTCTCGGCGAACTGCATCACGTGTTCCAGGTCGGTGACCTCGCTCATAAACTCCTCAGGCACAATGTGGAAGAAGAAATCGTCGGCCAGAGAGCGCAGGCCAATCAATCCTACCAGCCGGCCGTCTTCGGCCACTACACAGGCTACGTGCACGCTGGGGTGGGCCAGCATGGCTCGGGCCACCTCATCCAGGGGGGTGTCGGGGCCAACAATGGTCGGCTCCAGGTCCAGAATGGCCGCCACCTCCTCCACCAGTGTGTCCCGCCGGACCATCCAGTCCGGCCGCACTGCAGGGGGCAGTGCTTCCTGGGGTGGTGCTGGCCGAACTTTGTGCAGCCCCCTGGCCTGGGCCACAGGCAACACCAACAACAGGCCGCTGTCCGGCCGGTCAAAGCCACCCACCACGCGCTCCGCCTCAGCCACAGCCTGGGCCAGTAGCTCGTCGTCCTCGATGGCAGCCAGCAGGGTGCGCCGGCGCACCTCTTCGGCCTCGAAGAGGTCGTTCAGGGCCCCCAGGCCCACCCGGCTGAGCCAGGTGCTCGTCCGGTATCCTCCCGCGCTTTCTATGATGGTTACCCCCGGCACGCCAATCGCCTGCCATGCCCGGAGCAGGTCGGGCATATGTTTCAGGTCGTCCAAGATGATCATCAATAGATGGATCACCAGTCTTTTCCTCCTCTCACAATGCGCCTATGTCATCAACCTCTGATGCCTCTGGTTGTCGTATCTCAATCCCCAGCAGACCAAGCACTCCGTGGAGCATGGTGCGCAGGATGAACATCGTCGCCAACGCCGCCAGCAGCGCCACAGTCAGGGGCCAGGGTCCCAGGACCGCTTCCCGAGGCCACAGCAACAGCGCGCCCAGCAGCAACAGGAAGACCTTCCTCTGCTTTCGCAACAATGCCTTAGACAAGGGTCGGACTGCGCCCACTGGGGGAAGCGCCAACCACCGGCCTACCAGCACGCCGACCGCTGCCGCCACCAGGCCCAGGCCAATCCCCATGACATGAGTCGTCGCCAGGGGCACGTGGGCCTGCCAGCCCAGCAGGAGCCAGGTTGCGGCCATAAGCAGGAAAATCCCCCGGCGGTCGAGGGGCGCCGGCAGTGTGGCCATGGTGGGCCACAAGCCCACGTTGTAGCCGTAGACGGCCACCATCAAGGCCGTCATCGCCGCCGCGGCCACGCCAGAGGTACCGGGCATGGCGCCCACCAGGTAGGCCAGATAAGCTAGTCCCAGGCAGAAGAGGTTACGGGCCTCTCCAGGTGGCAGGCGAAAGGCAACCCGCACCCCGATGTACCCCAGAAGCAGTCCAAGCCCCGCACCCGTGAACAGACTTCCCAGGAACGGGCCCAAAGGGTGCAGGGTCACGTCTACCTCGGCCAACAGCAGGGCCAGAGTCAATTGGCCGAAGGCTCCCAGATCGTTGCTCCCGGTGGCGCGCTCCCGCGCCTGCCACACCAGGCTGGCAGCCAGCACCCCCAGGAGTAGGGCGCCGCCCGGCGGCACCCTGCCACCTACGCTCAAGGCTAACCCGATCAGGAGGGCAGTCAGCAACCAGGCCAACGAATTGCGGCGCGTGAACGTCGGTTGGGCCGCTGCCAGGCGCACCGCCACTTGCCACAGCAACGGGGGCAGCACCAAGATTGAGAGGAGGGGCCAGGCCGGCTCGATAGTGTGGACCGGCGTGAAGAGGGAAAGGGCCACGCCTGCCAACACCACCCACGGCACGTAGCGGCGTTGCTCCCCGTGGATGTTCAGCAGCCCCACCAGCAGGAGCAACATGATCAGGGCATGGTCAAGCGCCAGAGCGCTCCCTGCCACCTGAGCTGGAGAGCCCATCGCAGAGAGCAGCGGAGTACTTTTGTCGCTCATCCAAAACCCTCCCCTTGTTGCATCAAATTGAAGCCCAGGGCAACAAGAACTACTGTCTTTTCCGTCGCAGCAGCCACTTCTCCGACTCCACCCCCCAGAAGACCACCATGCTCAGGGCCAGGCTGACGGCCAGATCACCCGGGGGCAGGGCCACCGTCTTGAAGAACCCCTGCAGGAAGGGGACGTACACCACCGCCAGTTGCAGGACAAACGTCAACAGCACCGTCCCCAGCAGCGCCTTGTTGGACCCCAAGCCAATGGTGAACAGCGAGTCGCGCTCGGCACGAAGGGCCAGGGCGTTGCCCATCTGCGACAGAGTCAGGGTGGTGAAGACCATCGTCTGCCAGGTGGAACGCCCTGTACTCCAGCCCCAAAAGCCCATGCCTAGGGAGACCAGCCCCATGAGCAGGCCGATCCAAAGGATGTCTCGGCCCATCCTCCGCCCAAAGATGCTCTCCTGAGGGTGATAGGGGGGCCGGCGCATGGTATCCCGCTCGGCCGGCTCGACGGTCAGGGCCAGCCCGGGTAGTCCATCGGTCACCAGATTGATCCACAGAATTTGCAAGGGCAACAGGGGCAGGGGCATGCCCAGGAAGGGGGCCAGCAGCATCACCCAGATCTCACCAGCGTTGGAGGTCATGGTGTACCTGATGAACTTGCGGATGTTGTCGTAGATGACCCGCCCCTCTTCCACGGCGGCGACGATGGTGGCGAAGTTGTCGTCCAGGAGCACCATGTCGGCCGCCTCTTTGGAGACGTCGGTGCCGGTGATGCCCATAGCCACGCCAATGTCGGCCTTCTTGAGGGCCGGGGCGTCGTTGATGCCGTCGCCCGTCATGGCCACGATCTGGCCTTTGTCCTGCAGGGCCTGAACGATCTTGAGCTTGTGCTCCGGGGAAACCCGGGCGTAAACCGGCACCTCTTCGACGATGGATTCCAATTCCTCGACCGACATGCGGGCCAGGTCTTGGCCTGTCATCACGCGACCATCGGCGATGCTCAACTCCCGGGCGATGTGCTGGGCCGTCAGGGGATGATCGCCGGTGATCATCACCGGGCGGATGCCGGCTGTCTTGCAGGTTTGCACGGCCTCTTTCACCTCGGGGCGCGGCGGATCAATCATGCCCACCAGCCCCACGAAGGTCAGGTCGCGCTCCAGCGTCTCCTCCAGGCCGTCGTCTGGCAGGGACTCCAGGGGTCGGAAGGCCACCCCCAGCACGCGCATCCCATCCTGGGCCAGCCGGTCGTTGGCGGCCTGGATGCGCTGGCGCCAGTCGTCGGTCAACGGCTCAGTCTGGCTGTCCACCTGCACCTGGTTCGACACCTCCAACAGGCTATCTACAGCGCCTTTGGTGAAAACAGTCCACGGTCCGAGGTCCGAGGTCCAAAGTCCAAGGTCGGGGGTTTCCAGTGTTCCCCGCCCCTGACTTGGGACCTCGGACTTTGGACTCTGGACGACGACGGTCATGCGCTTGCGTTCCGAGGTGAAGGGGACTTCGGCGACGCGGAGCAGAGCGCGCTCCAGTTCAGCCTTCAGCAGACCAAACTGGGCCGCGGCCACCACCAACGCGCCTTCCGTCGGATCGCCCACAGCGCGTAGGCCGCCGGTTCTGTCACTTCGACTGCGCCCGTCCTGGGCGCAGCCGGAGGGCTCAGTACAGGCGGCCGCCAGCTCCAGGATGGCGTCGTTGCACAGGGCCCCTCCCGCCAGCAGGAGCTGCAACGACGGGGCCAGTCGCGCCGCCGGCGTGTCCGGCATGGTCGCTGCCTCGGCCAGAGGTGGGGAGTCGGGGGACAAGAGTGCAGAGGTGAACTCCCCCCTGCCCCCCTGCCCCCCTGCTTCGGTGGTCCCTGGCTCCTCTGCTCCTCTGCTCCTCTGCTCCTCTGCCCCGACGGAGGAGGGCATCCACACCGGCTGCCCCCGATGGAGTATCTCCGTCAGGTTCAGCGTGTGCCCGGCCACGTCCAGCACGGTGACGGTCATGCGGTTCTCGGTGAGCGTGCCGGTCTTGTCGGAACAGATGACAGTGACCGAGCCCAACGTCTCCACCGCCGGCAGCTTGCGGATGAGAGCGCGGCGTTTGAGCATGCGCTGGGCACCCAGGGCCAGGGCGATGGTGACCACCGCCGGCAGTCCCTCGGGCACGGCAGCTACCGCCAGGCTGATAGCCGTGAGGAACATCAACCGCAGGTCTTCGCCCCGCAGCACGCCCAGCGCGAAGACTACGGCCACAATCGCCAGGGCGGCCACCGCCAGGCCGCGCCCCAACTGTTCCAGGCGTCGCTGCAACGGCGTCGGCTCCCGCTTCACCGTCTGGATCATCTCGGCGATACGCCCTAGCTCGGTGCCCATCCCGGTCTCGGTGACCACGGCCAGGCCGCGTCCGTAGGTGACCACCGTGCCCATATAGACCATGTTGCGCCGGTCGCCCAGGGGCAGAGCCTGCCCTGAACCCTTCGATGAACTCAGGGCGACGCTTGCCGGGTCCCCGCCGGCCAGCGCCCCCGGACTCTTCTCCACCGGCTCCGATTCACCGGTGAGGGCGGCCTCCTGAGCGCGCAGGTTCGCGCTCTCCAGCAGCCGGCCATCAGCCGGCACCAGAGTGCCTGCTTCCAGCAGCACCACGTCCCCCGGCACCAACTCCCGGGCCGATATCTCCCGCACATGGCCGTCGCGGCGGACTTTCACCGTGGGTACAGCCAGCTTCTTGAGGGCGACCATGGCCTTCTCGGCCCGATATTCCTGCGTAAAGCCCAGCACGGCGTTGAGCACGACGATGGCCACGATGGCCACCGCATCTTTGTAATCGCCCAGAGCGGCTGAAGTCACGGCGGCGATGATCAGGATCACCACCATCACCGCCGTCAGTTGCTCCCACAAGATGAGCCAGGGGCTCTTGAGCCCGCGCTCGATCAACTCGTTGGGGCCATGCTCGGCCAGGCGACGTTGGACCTCGGCCTGACTCAGGCCCCGTTCCAGGTCCGTCTTTAGATGATCCAGAACGTCCGCTGCTTCCAGGCGGTACCAATTAGTCATTGATTCCTCTCCTTGCGGTTGATCCTCTGTCGTTTGGTCAGGATCAGACAGGATCAGAACTTCTTCCAGCCCCACCGGTAGAACCCGAGAGCGGCTGACGGATCACCCTCGATCAGGACGGTTGATCTCAAACAAAAAGGCCAACACCAAGCACCCCTATTGGGGGGCGGCGTTGGCCTACCTTGCGGCTGGTCCGCTCTCGTGCCGAGAGTCTACCTTCCGCCCTGTCAGCCAAGCTGACTGCTGTTCGATCCAACTACAGTATAGCACAGAAAGTCCCCCTGTGCCAAACAGGCCGCCCGGTATCCCTTCCACCCAAGACATTGTCATCGCTGTGGCCTGCCCGTCCGGTACACCTCCGGGCGCTTTCAGGGCTCCGCCAGCGCAGGAAACCCAACAGGCTGAATCCGCGGTAACTCTTCCCTGCTCGAAGCGGGTCCGGGGCCCGCGTATTTGGCGGGGCAAGGCCGTCTGGTCCGTGACCAGATGGGAGCAAGAATTACCCTAAGAACTTATGGGAAGCAGGTCTAGCGGCGAAACCTGGCCTCCAGGTCCTCGGCCAGAGTGAACACGATGATCCGCTCGCCCGTCCTGGTGCTGACGTCGCTGTGCAGGCTGACCACGGACACCTCAGTGATTTGCCGGACAATGTCCTCCAACATCGGTCGCGATCCCTCGATGAGTTGCATGCGCACCCGCTTGATCAGGTCCCTGCCTTCTGGATCCCGGGCCAGCTTCTCCTCGGCCGGCGTCAGAACGCCCTTGAGGCGGATGAAGATCACGTCCCGAATGATCCAGGTGCGGGCCTCTTGAGGCCCACGGCCCAGGTGATCCCGCTCGAACTGGATGATAGCTTTGGTGATCTTGGCCTCTAACTGGCCTTTGCTGGGTTGGACAGGGGCCATTCCATCTCCTCCCGCTGTGGATTGCCAGGCATCTGTTGTTAGCACACCGCCTATTATACCACGCACCGCTGTGGGGGGCCAAGGGGTGGGGGAAGTAATCGTACAGCACCCAATGACCAGGATGACGAAAATTGGCGCTCACGGGCTTCCTCGCTAATCACCACGATGTGAAATATAGGCCATTTGGCGGGGGTCTAATATAGGCAAGATGGCCCTGTTGATTTCGCCAAGCTTCCTATATATAATGAGTGGTGGGTAACCCCGGGCGGGCGGCGGTCGGGGGGCCTTGCCTAACGGAAATGGCTGAAAGCAAGAGGTCGGGAGGTGATTCATCATGATGTTCGGTGGTGGCATGTTTCTCGGGTTGATCTTCCTGGTTCTGTTTCTGGTGCTGATCGGCGGTCTCATCGTGGGTGGCATCTGGCTGGTCGGCCGTGGTGTCGGAGCCGGCGGGTTGAATTTGGGACCTAGAATGGGGGCCTCGACGGAGGACCCGCTGGAGATTCTGCGCCGGCGCTATGCCAGGGGTGAGATTACGAGCGAAGAGTATCAGTCGATGCGCGAGGATCTGATGGTATGATGTATGCACGCCGCGTGTTCGGATTGGCGGTGGTTGTGATGTTGAGCGGGCTCTTGGCGGCTTGCTGGCCGATGGGAGCCGGTCGCATGGGGCCTGGAGGGATGATGGGGCCCGGTATGATGGGCCGGTCGGCACCACCGCCGGCCGGCACGCCGGCCCCCACCGCCACACCGGGCGGCAACGCCACGGTCAGCTACCGGCGGGACATTCAACCCATCTTCAACCGCAACTGCGTCAGTTGCCACGGGGGTCAGGCCGGCCTCTACCTGGACAGCTACGACCACGTGATGGCCGGCAGTGCCAGGGGCCGCGTGATCGTTCCAGGTGATCCGCAAGCCAGCGAGCTGGTGCGACGCATCCGGGGATTGAGCCAGCCGCGCATGCCGATGGGTGGGGCTCCCCTGCCGCCGTCGGACATCGACGCCATTGTCACGTGGATCGCGGAAGGAACACCGAATAACTGAGCAGGAGTGAAGGGAAAAGGTCAAAAGGGAAGAAGGGAAGAAGGGGAAAAGGGGGAAAAAAGGGACTCTTCTCCCTGGTGCCCTTTTGCCCTTTTCCACTTGTTCCCTTTTTCCCTTCCTTTACTTACGCGTCACCAAGGAGATGGTTATGTTGAATAAGGCGCTTCTCTTCACAGGCCTGTTGATTTTGCTGGTGGGGTGCAGCCAGCCAGTGCCGGCCTCCATGCGCATGATGGACGAGGCCGAAGCGCGCTGGCAGGCCGGCCCGGTACCCAGCTATCACATCGTGGTCGATGTGGATCGCCCTGGCCCATCGTCAGGCTCAGGACAGGGTGACCGCCGGCGGACTGAGCTGACAGTGCACCAGGGCGAGATCGTGGAGGCGACGGTGAAGTACTGGGGCTTTCGGGAGAAACGCTGGCTGGAGCCCTACGACCTCAATCAGGAGCAGGCTTTCCCCTTCACTGTACCGGGCCTTTTCGACATGGTGCGGGGCGAGTTGCGGAGCAGTGGTCGCGCCGACATCCGGGTGGTGATGGAAGGCGAGCCGGCCTTCCCCCACCGCATTGTCTTGGGACCCGTGTGGCAGGACCTGCGGCCGGTGGAGGGCACCGAGGCCACAGTGACGCTGCGGGAGTTCGAGGTGCTGCAGACCGGTAAGCGACCTTACTCACTCTGCGTGAGAGCAAAGGCAGGGCACTGAGGCCCCGCTGTTGCTCATCGTACAGATTGGGGTCGGACAGGCCATCTAGATGGTCTGCATCAACGTATCTTTCGTTGCGCCCTCAATGAAATAGCCCTCCGACTGGCTGAGGAGAGTCAAGTACCCCTCGTCTGTCATGAGCTGCGCTCCGAAACGATCTATGGTAGCGATATCTTCGGCGTCAGAATGCCAGTAGATCGCCCCATAGGCGCCGTATTGCTCCGTGAAAACCTGAACCGAAGCTTCTGGGTAGTTGCTATTGATGTACTCCGTGACTTCCTTAGCCCACTGGGCTGCCTCCAGAAACTTGTCACCCCTGGCCTGTGCAAACCGCTGGAATCTGATCATCGTGTTACCCTCCTTGTGTGTGATGACTCAGCACATGTCTGAGTTCGATGGAAGTGCGCCTATAGACAAACGATCTACCACGCCGTTCAAAGGTCTGAGCAGGCATTGTGCAAACCACCACCCCCTCTGCAGACAACAAACGCCGAAAGCACTATCCCAAGTTGAATCGAGACAGACAATCGGCGGCTAGTGCGCGGGTATGAAGTATTCTGCGCTACAGTGAAATCAGCGATGATGAGTACGCGGTTGGAGCCACGAGAAAACGTCAGGTGACAGGCTCATTGTATCACAGAACCCACCTCCATCCGGCACGTGATCTCACATCCCCGCCGGCCACGTAGAAGAACCCCATGAACCATTCGCGGTAGACATAGTCGTCCACGTGCCGTGCCAGCTCCTCCCACGGCCGACGGCTGATGTCGCCGGCAGCACCCCAGCCGAGCAGGTCTGCAACGAAGTTGAAGGATCGGGCGTACCAGCGGGAGCTGTGCTTGGCGTCGGCGATGACCACCCCTCCGCCGGGGCGCACGTGGGCGATCATGCGTTGCAGCGCGCCCTGGTAGTCGGGGATGACGCTCATGGCCAGGGTGCACAGGGCGGCGTCGAACTGGCGGCCCAGTGCCAACTGTGCCGCGTCGCTGCGTACCAGTTGGACGTTCTGCCAGCCGCGTCGCTGGACGCGCACCCTCGCCTGGTCCAGCATGGCCGGCGTGTAGTCCGCGCCCACCAGGGTGCCCGTGGGGCCGATTCGTTCCAGAATCAGGGGGAAGTTGGACCCGGTGCCGCAGGCGACGTCCAACACTGACTGGCCGGGTTGCAGGTTAAGGGCGCGGATCGTCTCGCGACGCAGCCGGCCTTCGTTGCCCAGCAGGTAGACGGGCGCCAGCCACTCGTACGTCCGCGCCCAAAGTCGATACATCCGTTCGATAGTAGATTGGCTGAAGCCCGTCATTGAAGTTCTCCTCGTATTCCCCACACACAAACCAGCACGAATAGCCACACCACCGGCAGGAAGGCGACGTTGATGAACAAATAACCTGGCAAGTTAGCACCGGTCCAGGCTCCACTGGCAACGGTGGCGTAGTCGAAGAGCACGGCGGCGTACATAGAGATGGCCAGCGTGAGCGTGCCCAGCCAGAAATGCCAGCGCGTCCTGCGGAAGTAGCCGATCACGAAAACCAGCGTCAGAACGGCGTTGAGCAGGTCGATGCTTGCCATGCCGCTGAAAAAGTAGATCACCTGCACGGTCCAGCCGCCGGGCGGGGGCATGGCCGGGAAGTCAATTCCGCCCCGGGCCAACTGGAGCAGCCCGCGCACGTTGACGCCGATGTGGATCAGTTGGTAAAGGCCGTACCAGACCACCAGGCTTGTGACGAATTTGCTATTCAGTCGGTTCATGGCTCATTTCCCAAACGCCACATCCGCGATCATCCCCGGCTTGAGAGCCAGACCCTGCCCTGAGCCCATCGAAGGGTCTGGATTCTCCAGGCTGATCACCACGGCGTACACCAACCGGACCCGGTCGTCCTTCGTCTGCACGTTGGTCGGCGTGAATTCGGCCTCGTCGGACACGCGCAGGACCGTACCTGAAAAGACGCGATCGGGGTAGGCGTCCACGCGGACGGTGGCTTCCTGGCCGGGGGTGACGAGTCCGAACTGATCCTCCGGCAGATACACGGTCAGCTCCAGCAGGTCCAGCCGGCCAATCCCCAGCAGTGTGGCGCCAGGCATCACCGTCTCTCCCGGCTCGACGCTGCGAGTGAGGACGACCCCGTCCCACGGGCTGGTGATGGTGAACTTCTCCAGTTGCACGTCCAGCGCGTCCAACTGGGCCTGGGCCGCATCGACCTGGGCCTGGGCGGCGGCGATGGTTTCAGCGCGGGCGCCGGCTTTGATCAGCGTCAAGTTGGCTTGAGCCTGCCGGAGCCCGGCTTCGGCGGCAGTGATGTCCTCCGGGGCCGGCCCCATCTTTGCCTGCGCCACGACGGCTTCTGCCTGCCGCAGTTGGGCCTGGGCAGTTGCCAGTTGTCCCAGGGCCTGCTGGAGTTGAGCCTGCGCGGCCGCCATGTCTTCCTGACGGGCGCCACGTTGCAGTTGCTGCAATTGCAGTTCTGTGATGCGCACCTGTTCTTCGGCGCTCTGCACCGCTGCCCGGGCACTATCGCAATTGGATTGCGGCACCAGGGATCCGGCCTGGCCGCAGATGCTGTCGCGCTGGGACTGGCCCCCCCACAGGGCATTCTTCGCCTGTTCCACCTGTCGCTGGGCGATGGCGATTTCCTCTTGGGTGGGGCCGGCCTGGATGCGGGCCAGGTTGGCCCGGGCGCCGGCGACCACACCCTCTGCAGTCTGGACACCAGCCCGCGCCACTTCAACGGCGGCTTCGGCCACGGCGATCTCCTCCGGCCGGGCGCCGCGCTTCACCCTCCTCAACTGCGCCCCTGCGGCCTCAACTGCGACCTGCACTGCCTCAATCTCTTGTGGGCGCGCACCTGCTTTGATTTCCTCCAGTCGAGCCTGGGCAAGTCGCACGGACGCTTCGGCCTGCGCCCGCTGTGCAACGAGCTGGGAATCGTCCAGCCTTAGCACCGGCTGACCGGCCGTGACCCGCTGGCCCTCCTCCACCAGCACTTCGACGACCTGGCCGCCGATTTGGGGAGCCAGGCTCACCTTGCGTGCCTCGATCGTGCCGGTCGCTTCAAGGAGTGTATCGCCCGTAGCTTTCGCGGCTTGCGACTGCCACCACCAGCCACCCCCTCCGGCTACTGCCAGGAGGAG
>CAZHMV010000059.1:0-4380 GCA_964532665.1 uncultured Anaerolineales bacterium | reverse complement strand
AAACTCTGTCGAAAACGCAACGTACTAATCCCCAGCAGGACCAGGCCGTAGACTGTCAGCGCCACCGCCTGGGGCCAGAGAATTTCCAGCCCGACGCCCTTCAGGAAAATCCCCAGCGTGGCTTCCACGTAGTAGCGCAGCGGGCTGAGATAGGTGAGCCACTGCAAGAAGCGGGGCATGTTGCTGATGGGCACCATGGTCCCGGAGAGAAAGGCCAACGGGAACAGGATGAAGAAAGCCAGCAGCAGCGTTTGCTGCATGTTCTGAGCGACGGTTCCCATCAGCACGCCAATACCACTGCTGCTCAGGAACATGAGCACCGAGATGCCGTAGAAGAGCAGCAGGCTGCCCCGCAGCGGCACGCCGAACAGCCACATGGACATGGCGACGCCAATGGTCAGGCCCACCAGTTTGAGCAGGATCACGGGCACGATCTTGGCCGTGATCAGTTCGATCCCGGTGATGGGCGTGATCATCAACTGCTCGAAGGTGCCGGCCTCTTTCTCACGCACGATGCCGGCTGCCGGGACCAGCACACCCAGCAGCAGTACCGAAATGGCCAGCATGGTGAGCATAATGAAGTGAACGTACTTCAACTGTGGCATATACCAGATCCGCACCAGGTTCTTTACCCTTGGTAGAAAGCTATGCCCGGTCTGGCCGCTGCGCTCGACCCGCGCCAGCGTCACCCGGGAATTGTAGTCCTTCAGTAAGCCGCTGGCGTCGGCTAATGCCTGGCCGGCGATGCTGCTGTTGGAGCCATCCAGCAGCAACTGGACTTCGGTAGGCGTACCGGCGTTGAGATTCCGGCTGAAGCCGGCCGGGATGACCAGTGCGAACTGAACCTGCCCGTCGTCCATCAGCCGGTCAATTGCTGCCGGGCTGTCCACCCGTTCGACCAGCGTGAAGCTGTCCAGCCGCGCGAAGGCGTCTGTCAGTGACCGGCTTTCAGCCGAGCGGTCGCCGTCGTACACGGCAGTCGGCATGTTGCGTACTTCCAGGGTCAGCGCCCAACCACAGATGGCGATCTCGATAAACGTGTAGAGGATGAGGATCACCAGTGCCTTGTCACGGAAGAACTGGATGAACTCTTTGCGCATCAGACCCGTTAGACGTCGTTTCATCTCAACCCACCTTCTTCTTGAACCGCAGCGACGCCAGCGCCACCAGTACCACTGTGTAGACCACCAGGATGACCAACTGCCCCAGCCAGACCTCCAGGCCGACGCCTTTGAGAAACACGCCGTAGGTGATCTCGGTGAAGTAGCGGGCCGGGAAGAAGTAAGAATAGAACTGCATCAGCCAGGGCATGGTGAAAATGGGGAACATGAAGCCGGAAAACAGGAACGACGGCATAAAGGTGAGGACGATAGCCAGCAACATGGCAGCCAGTTGGTTGTCGGTGAGGGTGCTCACCAGCAGGCCAATGCTGACAGCGCCAATCACGTAAGGCACCGAGGCCAGCAGGAACAGCCACACGTTCCCCGCCAGGGTCACCCCGAACCAGTAACGCGCTGCTACCAGCACCAGCACCAGTTCGCCGAAGGCGATGACCACGTAGGGGATCAGCTTGCCGACGATGAAGGCCGCCGGTCTCACCGGCGAGACAAAGATCTGCTGGATCGAGCCACGCTCTTTCTCGCGAACAATCGCCAGGGCCGAGAGCAGCGGCGCGAAGGCCATCAAGATCACGCCGATCAGGCCGGGCACAATGAAATTGACGCTTTGCATAGTCGGGTTATAGCGCACCTGGGGCACGGCCCTCACCGCCGGCGCCAGAGGGCCGCCATTGCTCATCCCCAACGTGGCAAAATGCTCAGAGAGCAGCCGGCCAGTGAAGACGTCGTTGATGGCATCCACGTAGCCCTGGATCATCCGGGCTGAGGTGGGGAAGGTGCCGTCCACCAGTGTCTGTACCTCGGCTGTCCCGCCACCAACCAGTGTCCGAGCGAAGCCAGAAGGAATCAGCATGACCACCTGGGCCTTCCCCTGATCGAGCAGACGCCCGGCCCCCTCCGGGCTGGCCGGGCGGTATTTCAGCTCGAACTTGCGGGTGTTGATGAACATCCGGGCGTAGGCGCGGCTCTCGGGGCTGTTGTCCAGATCCACCACCGCCAGCGGGATGTTCTTCACGTCCAGGTTCAGGGAATACGCAAACAGGAAGAGCAACACCAGCGGCAGAAAGATGGCGATGCCCAGGGTGTAGGGGTCGCGCCAGACTTCGCGGAATTCCTTTTTGAGGATTGGTATCGCGCCGTTCATGAGTTCCCCTTCAGCCGGTAGAAACCAGGTTTCTGCATCGTACCGTTCATGCGTTCTCTCTCGCCTTCCGGCCAGCTTCTTCCATCTCGATGAAAAGCATGAACAGGTCCTCCAGTGATATAGGCACCGATTGCGCCGGCCCGGTCATCAGGCCATGAGGCGCCAGTGCCTCTTCGATGGCGCGTTGGCCGGCGTCGGCTTCCCACACCAGCACGTGAAGTTTGTCGCCGAGGATGCCGGTCTGGATGATCTCCGGCAGGCCGTCCAACGGCGCCAGGGCGGCCAGCGAATCTTGCACCGGAACCTCGATGAGGGACCCCAACTTCATGTTGGCTCGCAGCCGCACCGGGCTGCCGCGGGCGATCAGCCGGCCTCGGTAGAGCAGCCCCAGCTCGTGGCAGTGCTCGGCCTCGTCCATGTAGTGGGTGGTGACGAAAACCGTTACCCCCTGCGCAGACAGGGCGAAGATCAGGTCCCAGAACTCGCGCCGGGAGACGGGGTCCACCCCGCTGGTCGGCTCGTCCAGGAAAAGCACCTCCGGTTCGTGCAGAATGGCGCAGCCCAGTGCCAGGCGCTGCTTCCAGCCACCGGATAGATCCCGGGTCAGCAGGTGCTCCTTGCCGGTCAGGCCGGCCATCTCCAAGACCCATTTGCGGCGGTCGGCTAGGCGGGCCGGCGGCAGGTCGTATACGTCGCCGTAGAAGCGGATGTTCTCGCCCACCGTCAGGTCGTTGTACAGGGAGAACTTCTGCGACATGTAGCCGATGTGCGGTTTCATCGCCACGCGCTCCCGGATGACGTCGAAGCCGGCCACCGTGGCATCGCCCTCTGAGGGTGGCAGCAGCCCGCACAACATCCGGATGGTGGTCGTCTTCCCCGAGCCGTTGGGGCCAAGGAAGCCGAAGATCTCGCCCCGGCGCACGTCGAAGCTCACCCGATCCACCGCCGTGAAGCTGTCGAAACGCTTCGTGAGGTTCTCTGCACGGACGGCGAAGCGACCAGTGATCGGTGACCAGTGATCAGTCACCAGTGACGACTGATTACTGATCACTGATGACTGATGACTGTCAGCGGGCAGCGGTGCAAGGGGCCGGCGAGGAGCGTCGGCAGAGCGCAGGTCTTCGATGGAAGCGATGAAGACGTCTTCCAGGCTGGGGGTGGTGGTTCTAAAATCGGTCACGGTCACGCCAGCGCTCGCCAGTTGGGCCGGCAGATCCTCTGCTTGCTGGTGACCGTTGCGCAGTAGCAGGTGTAGCCGCTCGCCAAACACCTGGACCTGGGTCACCGCCGGCATCTCGCGTAGCCGGGCCACGGCCTGGGTCTGCGGCCGGGCGATCATTTCGACGGCCACGCCCGCGAGGGTCTTCTTGAGGGCGGAGGGTGCCTCGCTGGCGATGATCTGCCCCCGTCGCATCAGTGCAACCCGGTGACAGCGCTCGGCTTCGTCCATGTAGGGTGTGGTGACGAAGATGGTGATGCCTTCAGCGAGAAATTCGTACAGGATTTTCCAGAAGTCCTGGCGCGAGACCGGGTCTACGCCGGTGGTTGGTTCATCCAGGAACAGCACCCGCGGCCGGTAGATCAGTGTGCAGGCCAGGGCCAGTTTCTTTTTCATCCCCCCAGACAGGTGCTCCGCACGCCGCTGGCGTGCTCCCTCCAGACGGGCAAAGCGCAGCAATTCTTCCTTGCGTTCGGCAGCCACGGCGGGCGGCACTTTGTACAACTCGGCGAAGAAATCGATGTTTTCCTCCACCGAGAGGTTCCGGTAAAGTGTGAACCCCTCTGACATGTAGCCGATTTTGCCGCCCAGGGCTTCGGCGTCCTGCACCACGTCCACGCCGGCCACGGTCGCAGCGCCGGCGGTTGGGGTCAGGATGCCACACAGCATCTGGATGGTGGTGGTCTTGCCGGCGCCGTCTGGACCAACCAGTCCGAAGATTTCGCCCCGACGGACCTCCAGGTTTACGCCGCGCACGGCTTCCACCTTGTTCCGGCCGCGACCATAGGTTTTCGCTAATCTCTCTGCGACGATCAATGTATCCTTCATCAGAGTTCCCAGTAACTGACGAGTTCCAGTAGATCGGTCTGGGGTTTCAAGTGGGCTTCCAGCCAGTGGAC
>CAZHMV010000058.1:0-30733 GCA_964532665.1 uncultured Anaerolineales bacterium | reverse complement strand
TGGGCGTCTCCGTAGGGGGACCGCCACTCAACTGCACACGCAGGGTGTAGGGATGGACCGTGGTGTTCGCACCGGCGCGGTCCTCAGCCGTGCGGATCAAGAGGTCCTTCATGCTGCCCGGGTTGATGCCCGGCTTGCTCTGGAAGATGAGGGCCGCCAGACCGCTGGTGCGAGCCGCCGCCGGCGATGTGCCGCAACAGGAGGAGGTGATCACCTCTGGCTTCAGTTCATCCAGAAGATCGCTGTCTCCATCGCTGTCTCGAGGTCCATGGGTTGAGCTGGCGATGGTATCGTCGGCGCGAGTGACCGTAGTGCCCGGGTCGGCAGCGCCCACGGTAATCGCCCAGGAGCTCGTGCCGGGGGGTGCGATTTTGGGATTGCCCTGACTTGCCCCATTGCCGGCGGCGGCCACCATCACGATGCCAGATGCTGCAACGCGGTTCACCAACTGGCTCAAAGCGTCCCTACCGTCCGTGGCCGTGTTCCAACTGAAAGACATATTGACGACCTTGATGTTCCATGCCTGGCGCTTGAGGAGCACCACATCGAGAGCCTCAGACACCGTGGCGTATGTCGGCGTATGACTCCCGTCCCCCACCTTGATGTCAACCAGACCAGCACTGGGTGCAATGCCAAGGTTACCTGTGCCCACGGCGAACCGCGCCATGTAGGTGCCATGCCCGACGTCATCAGGAGGGTCCTGATACTTGTGGTTCATGGCGTTGTAGCCATACCTATACCTGCCCGTCAGTTCTGAGTGGCTGTTGTCCACCCCCGAATCTACAATGGCGATATTCACCCCAGCGCCATTGAGTGCCCCGTGCCAGCCGTATCTGCTGGCCAGCGTATTCGGGTACTGTTGGCTGGCCTGAACCTTCATCGCCTGACGCTCCAGGTCGCGCCATTCGCCTGGAACGCTGAGCTCCACCATGGCCACCTCGGGCCGAACGCCGATGGCGGCGGCATCGCCGGCCCGGATGTTGTCGAAGATGACGAACGTCACAAACTTGCTCTGATACACGAATTGGCCGCCCAGTGACTCGATGAAGGACAGAGCGGCCAGGCCATCCTTCGGGCAGCGGTTGAAGTCAATGATGGCTTCGATCCGCTCGTCTGGGTCGGCGGCGGCAATCTCGTCGATCAGATCGTCCACGAAGTTGCTGTTCGTATCCCGAATCCAGCCCCGCAGCTTCCCCCCGTCCTGCCACTCCAGCGGGGTCCAGCCGGCCCCATGGTACCGGGGCGGTGCGGGAGTTATAGGCGTCGGAGTGGGAGGCACCGTCGTCGCTGTAGGCGTCTGAGTTGCGGTGGGTGTTGGGGTCACCGTAGGCGTAGCAGTTGCCGTCCCGGTGGCTGTTGGTGTCGGTGTGGTGGTGTTGGTTGGCGAGGCTGTCGGGGTGCTGGTGCGCGTGTTCGTCGGGGTAGTCGTGGGCGTGAAAGTCGGTATACTACTGGGCGTGGGCGTGGCACTCAGGGTGATCAGCAGTTGGTACGGGTCCATGGCACTGTAGGCACCGGCATAGCCGTACACACGCACGTACCAACCCCCCGTCTCCCCCGCAGTGTGCACGATCTGTTCCGGGGTCGTGCCGGCGTTTTGTGACCTCGCCACAAAGACTTGACCCGGCGCGTACAGATCCACATCATAGTCATCAGGGAGATTGTCCAGCACGCCGTAGAGGTCAATCGTGATCTCCTGTCCTGTGGTGACGTAGAACGCGAAGTAGTCCTCGTCTCCACTGCCGCAGATGTACGCCGTGTGCACCATGCCGGCGCTGGCCGTGGCGGCCTGACTAAAGCTGTCGTTGGGTTCGTAGGCGTCGAAGGGGCAGGTCGGTGTGCTGGTGAGCGTCGGCGCCGGGAGGTGGTAGGTCACCACCAGGCGCGGCACCATCTCCATGTGGTCGCGGCTCTCGAATACCCGCTCGTAGAAGGTGCCATCTACCGGGCCACGGAGATAGAGTCCGTGGTTCGGACCCATGTGCCACGCCTGGGCATAGCTTGTGATGTTCCAGGACTTGTAGTTACCGGGGCTGGCATCCACTTGTGCGACGATTCCGACAGGGTCCGCCGTCGGAAACGTGTTCCAGGTCACGCTGCCCTCGGCCCAACTGCTGGTGACGAAATACGCGGCGACAGCGACAGGGTTGGCGCCGGCAGCACCCTCCAGGAAGAGCTGGAGGGTCGCCGAGTCGATGATGGCGTTGCTGGGCAGGGCCGAGGCGACGTCGAAGCGCAGTAGGGTGACGGCTTCACGTGTTCCATCGATGGCGCTGTAGGAGAGTTCCAGGACGTCTTCGCCGCCGAAGTTGGTGCCCGGCTGCCAGCTTCTCACCGTTGCGTCAGCGACAGCGGTCAGGGTGACGGTGGTTTGAGAGGGCTCGGCACGGCCGTCGGTGCCTTGACCCACGGCCGTGCCGGCCACGAACAGCAGTACCACGGCAGTTGACAGCACGATCAGAGTTATGGATCCTCGTTTGCGCATGTTCATTCTCCCTTCGCGCGCATGGCGTCAACACATTCGTAATAGCGCAAAAGCAACCCTGTTTTCCGCCCCCAGGCCCGTCCCTTCGACAAGCCCAGGACATCTTCCAGGGTGACTCATGCTCCAGGGCGGACAGTCGGGTCTTCCGCCTGCCGGCGCAGAAAGTCCAACAACTCATCCAGGGTGTCAAAGGTCCAACGCCGGCCCGTCTGGATGTGCTCGACTTCGCTGTTCCAGTCGGTGGTCAGCTCATGCATCATTGGGTCAGCCTCGCGCCACAGCCGGATGAGAAAGGACGCGTACTCGATGGATGTAGCCACAGGTCCTCCGTTTCGGTCGTCTACTGTCAAGACAGGAACTGCTGTCCGCCACGGTGGATAGCAGTATAGCATAGAGGTGGCTACAAAATGGCTACAAAGAGAATGTCCATTGTACGATCACCGAGCTTTGATGTACAATTGGATTATGGATGAGATTCTTGTTGGCCGGGGGGCAGAACTCGCCCGGATCGAGCAATTTCTGGATCAGGCGCTGGCCGGCCACGGCCAGGTGATCTTTGTGGCGGGCGAAGCCGGCGCCGGCAAGACGGCGTTGGTGCGCGAATTCGTCCGGCACGCCCAGGCAGAAAACGGCGACCTGCTGGTCGCCCTGGGTGAGGCAGATGCCCAGACCGGCGTCGGCGATCCGTACTTGCCGTTCCGCGAAGTGCTGCGCCTGCTGACCGGCGATGTGGGGGCGCAACTGGCCGAAGGAGCGATCAGCTCGGAGAACGTCAGCCGGCTACGCGAGTTCGTCGGCGTCTCCGCCCGGGTGTTGCTCGACCTGGGACCTGACCTGATCGAGTTCTTCGTTCCCGGCGTTGCTCTGGCGACGCGCGTTGGCACATTCTTTGCCGGTCGGGCCGGTTGGCTCGACCGGCTGGAAAGGCAAGTCGAAGCCGCCCAGGCCGTGTCCGTGAACGGGTCGGGGGATGTCGAGCAAGAGCGCATTTTCGAGCAGTATACCAACGTGCTGGAGGCGCTGGCGAGTCATCGGCCCATTGTGTTGATTCTGGACGATCTGCAGTGGGCCGACGCGGCGTCTATCAGCTTGCTGTTCCGGCTGGGCCGGCGCATCGGCGACAGCCGGGTCCTGGTCATTGGAACCTATCGACCGAATGATGTGGCCCTGGGCCGTCCGACAGGCCCAGGACGGGAGAGCGAACGGCATCCGCTGCTGCCCGTTGTCAACGAGCTGAAACGCTACGGCGGGGACATCGAAATCCAGTTGGACAGAGGGTCGGGTGCCACCGGGAGAGATGTCGAAGAACGCAAGAAACGAGCATACGAATTTGTGTCGGCGTACATCGATGCGGCTTACTCCCCCCACAACCTGGACGAACACACCATTGGACTCATCGCGGAGCGCACAGGGGGACATCCGCTGTTTACCATCGAGCTCCTCAGAAGCCTTGAGGAGCGAGGGTGGCTGACGTGCCAGCCGCCTGGCGCGCCGTCAGCTTCGGTAACATCTCCGCACAGAGCCGATGTCGAAGGCGTCTGGACGTGTCCCCTCACATTCGGTCTGGATGCTCTTCCACCTCGAATGGAAGCTGTGGTAGCGGAACGCATTGATCGCCTGACGGATGAGCAACGCCGGGTCCTGACGGTGGCCAGCGTGGAAGGGGACGAGTTCACGGCCCAGGTGATCGCCCACGTCGAGGGTCTGAGCGACCTGGCGCTTGTTCAGATCATCGAAGAAGATCTGCAGAAGCGTCATCAATTGGTTCAAGAGTTGGGCATCAAACGGCACGACGGCAAGGTGCTGTTCCTGTACCAGTTTCGACACCGTCCCTTTCAACGCTATCTGTATGACCAGCTTGGGATGGCTCAGCGGCTCTTGCTTCACAACGCGGTTGGTGAAGCGCTGGAAAGCATTTACGGTGACGACATCCACAACTTGGAGGTCACGCTGGCGCATCATTTCCTGGCTGCCGGCAACGACACCAAGGCGCTGAAGTACCTGGTGGCAGCCGGCGATCATGCGTGGGGTCATCACGCCACACACGAAGCGCTGGCGCACTACACCAAGGCGCTGGAGGTGGCCGGCCGGCTGGGCAGTGCCGTCGCGCCCAAAACGATCGAGGATCTCCACATCCGGCGGGCTCAGGTGCAGGGCTGGCTCGGCCACGTCGATGAAGCCGTATCCGACTACGAACAGGCCCTGGAGATGGCCAGGGAGCGCGATGACACTGTCTGCCAGGTGCAATGCCTCAACCAAATGGGAGCGCTGCTGGCCGGCCCGCGTGGCTTCGATGAGGGTGTCACTCATGCTCAACAGGCGTTGGAAATCGCGCGGAAGGCCGGGGATAAGCGTGGGATCATTGACAGTCTGAACTGTCTGGGCAACTTTCAGGCGAACCTGGGCAACCTGACCGAGGCGGCAGCATCACACGAAGAGGCCCTAGCATTGGCACGCGTATTGGGCGATGAACGACGCGTCGCTGACAGCCTGGACGGGCTGCGGTTGGTCAGGCACGATGGGCAAACCGGCGATACCGCGTTGTTAGAGGAAGTCATTGAGATTCGTCGCCGGCTTGGAGATAAGAAGGGGCTGTTGGACCCGCTGGCAGCGCTCGGAAACGCCCTGGGGCGCTTCGAGGGCCAACTGGATCGCGCAGAGCAGCTTCTGAGCGAAGCCCTGGAAATCAGCCAGCGCATTGGTGAGCGCACGACTCGTCCGTGGGTCCTGGCCACGCTGGCCGAGGTTTTCTGGCGGCGTGGTCGGCTGGGTGAGGCTTATGCCCGCGCCAACGAGGCTCTGGACCTGGCACGCGAGATCGAGCATGCAGAGTGGACGGCCATCAGCCACATGACCCTGAGCATGGTCAATCTGGCACTCTATCGCTATGCTGAGGCAGAACAACACGTTGCAAAGGGCGATGAGTTGGGAGCAAAAAGCAGGGGATTCTGGGTCAAGCTCATTGGCGGGTTCCAGCGAGGAATCGTCGCGCTCCAGGCTGGCGACGCTGCCGGCGCTATCGCCTTTTTCGAGCCGGTGATGGCCCAGGTGCAGGCGGCCAATCTGACCCTCTTCGCGTTGCTGGGCGCACCGTGGTTGGCAATGGCATACGCCGCTGAGGGACAGGTGGATCGGGCCCGTGAACTGATCGACAGTTATCTGGCGGACCCGGCGCTGGAGACCATGCTGGAACTGTACTCCATGGCCCGGCACGCAGAGGGATGCATCCTGACCGCGGCCGGCGATCTCGTCGGTGCCGAAGCTGCGCTGAAGGACGCCCTGGAGGTGTCCCGGCAGACCGGCAACGTCTTCTTCCAGATCAAGATTCTCGGGATGCTGGGCCGGCTGTACCGAGACGCGAGTAGGGCCGGCGATGCCCAGACACATTTCGGCCAGCTCCTGCAACTGGGTGAAGAGGTGGCTGACAGCATTGATGACCCTGACATGCGCGATGCGTACCTGGCGGCCGCGCCGTTTGCAGAGGCCAGGGCTGCGTTAGACAGCCAGAGGAACACGACATCGAATTGAACCAACTGACAGTTTTCCAAACGAGCTGGGGATGGGTCGGAATCGCGGCGACGGACCGCGGGCTGGCCGGCCTCCTATTCCCCAAATCGACCCGCGAGAGCGCCCTCCAGGAACTGCATGCGCGCTGGCCGGCTGGCGAAGAAGTCAATGCGAGTCTGTTCGACGATGTCGTTGACCAGGTTCGGCGCTACCTGGCCGGCGAACCGGTGGAATTCGATGTGCCGCTGGACTGGTCGGGGCGCACACCGTTTCTGCAAGAGGTGTGGCGAGTCACGCAGTCGATCCCGTACGGCGAGACATGGACCTACGCGGAGCTTGCGGAAGCAGTGGGCCGGCCCCGCGCCTACCGTGCCGTGGGGCGCGCCATGGCCGTCAACCCGATCCCGCTGATTGTGCCGTGCCATCGTGTGCTCCGCAGCGACGGCGGGCTGGGCGGCTACGGTGGCGGGCTGGATGTCAAGAAACGGCTCCTGGAAATGGAACGCCACGCCTTCGGAAGTAGCCGAGGCTGACGAGATGTGAGTGAACAATCTGTTTTCATGCAGATGGAAGACTGGGGCTACTTTCTCCTCCCCAAGTCCCATCCAGACAGTCCAGGCTACACCGGATTGTTAGTCGCCATTCGGGAGATGCCGACCAAGGCACATTTCGATCCCGAGATGATGCGATTGCGGATTCTGGATAGAAGCGGCATTGCAACCTGGATAACGCTGAGGGTGAAACCCCCGTTTCGAGAACCCAGATGCGTCTGCCCTGGCAAGGTCATTTTGTACGATCGGATCAATCGACGCGTGGATTTCTTCGTCTTCGGCGGCTCATTGGAAGCCGCCTCCAGGCCAGGCGAGACGGTGTACTCACTGCACTCACCTGCACCGATCCTGGAGATGACCGGGGATTTGGAGAGTATCCCAGATCAGTTGGCATCCGAGACCGAGGCGATGATGAGCGAACTCCTGGCGAAGTGGGAGCCAGAGGAGTCAGCCTTCGATCGGCGATTGGCTCAGGTGGATCCCTCCCAATTCTATCTGGCCAGTTTGCGCTCGATTCTCGTACGCTACGGGCAGAATCCGCACCTACAGGTAGCCTTTCACAACTTCTATGTCTGGCTGCATCACGAAAAAGAGTGGCTGGTGAAGCAGGGCCGGTGGTCCGACGCCTCCCCCACGCTGGAGGAGCTGCTAGCCCCCGGTTGAGTTGCATCAAACTGGAATGGTAACATGACCCAGGCCGTTTTTATCAGCGCGCCGGCCCTGTGGGAACGCGGGCACGGTCTGACACATCCCCTCAAGCCCGAGCGTCTGGAGCGGACGCACGCTCTGCTGATGGCCTACCGCGCCTTCGACTCACCCAACAGCCGGCTGATCCCACCCCGCCCGGCGGCCGACGAGGAGCTGTGCCTGTTCCACACGCCGGAGTACGTGGAGATTGTGCGCCGGCTGAGCCAGGGGGACATCGGCGTGCCGGCCTGGAAGTACAACTTCGGGCCGGGCGACAACCCGGTCTGGGCCAGGATGTATGAGACCGAGAGCCTGAAGGTGGGCAGCGCCCTGCTGGCGGCTGAAATGGTGCACGCCGGTCAGACGGACGTGGCTTTCAGCTATGGCGGAGGGCTACACCACGCCGGCCCGGCCATGGCTTCGGGGTTTTGCGTGTTCAACGACGCGGCCGTGGCGATCCACTGGCTGCTGCGGCAGGGCCGGCGCGTGGTCTACATCGACATCGACGGTCATCACGGCGACGGCGTACAGAACGCCTTCTACGACACCGACCAGGTGCTGACGATTTCGCTGCACGAGTCGGGCCAGCATCTGTTTCCGGGCACCGGTTTTGTGCGCGAGATTGGCACCGGGGCCGGCGAGGGATACAGCGCCAACGTCCCGCTGCCCCCCTACACCGACGACGAGACCTACCTGTGGGCATTTCACGAAGTCGTGCCGCCGCTGGTGGAGCGCTTCGCGCCCGAGATCGTGGTCAGCCAACTGGGGATCGACACCCACTATCGGGACCCGCTGACACATCTCGCGCTGACAACTCACGGCTACGTGGCGGTGGTCGAAACGATCAAGGATCTGGCACCGCGCTGGCTGGCGCTGGGTGGCGGGGGCTACGACATCAGCGTGGTGCCCCGCGCCTGGACGCTGGCCTACGGCGTAATGTCGGAGCAGACGTTCGAGGATAAGTTGCCGGCGGCTTACCGGGAGAGATACGGCGGAGAGCGGTTGCACGATCCGGTGGGAACCGCAATCCTGGCCAGCGACCGGACGGCTATCCGCCGGCAGGTTGAAGAGACCGTAGCAGCACTCAAGTCATTGCTGGGATAGTGGCATCTATGGCTATTCGGAGGTGCGCTACGATCTCGTCCAGGTTGGCTTCCTCGACAACCAACAGCGGCGCGACCATCACATGATTGCCGGCCGTGCCATCGACGCAGCCGCCCATGGCGTAGACGATCAGCCCGTTGGCGAAGTCGGACAATTCCATCACTTCCGATAGATCCCTTGCGGATCCAGTTCCACGCGTATAATGCGGAGCTCCTCAGCCGTGGGGGGCTCGGTGATCTCCAACTTGTCGGCCACCATCAGGTCCCAGCCGGCGTTCTCACGCACCTGCTCAACCGTAGCACCAGGGTGCAGCGCCGTCAGGTACATTTCGTGGCTCTCAGGATGGAACCGGAGGACGCCCATGTCGGTCACCACGACGGCCGGTCCCTGGCCGGGGATGTTGAGCTTCGCGCGTTCATTGCCCCCGCCCAGGAAACCCGCACTGGTGACAAAATCGACGCGCTCGGGAAAGCGCCGGCGCTGCATCCGCGTGATGATCATGATCTTCCTGGCCAGCAGCGCAATCTCACAGGCACCACCGCTGCCCGGCAGGCGCACCCGGGGATTCTCGTAGTCCCCGATGACCGTGGTATTGATGTTGCCGTACCGGTCGATCTGAGCGCCTCCCAGGAACCCAACGTCGATCAGACCACCCTGCAGGTAGTACATGAAGAGGTCGGGCATCCCGCAGGCGAGCGTCGCGCCGGTCACCAGACAGGGGTCCCCGATGGACAAGGGGAGTCGCGTGGGCCGGGCGCCGAAGACGCCGGCCTCGTAAACCATCTCCATGTCCGGCGCCACCGTCCTCTGCGCCAGGTTCACGGCAATATTGGGGATGCCCACCCCGACGAATACCACCCGCTCGCCGGCCAGCTCACGGGCGGCGTTTACGATCATAAGTTCGGATTTGGTGTAGTTGCTCATCGCCAATTGACATGCCTCACTTTACCTGATATAATCTTGCCAACATTCCTGACACTCGACGTCCCATGGATACAGCCGCGAAGCAGTCATTCATCCGGCGCATAGCCAAACAGAACCGAAGTGACCTGGAGGGCACGAGGGTCATTTGGTCTGCCCATGCCGTCATTGAACTCGTTGCCGAGGATTTGACTCGACAGGGGGTCGAGGGAGCACTCGAAACCTGCACCGTTGTTGAGGACTACCCGACTTTGCATCGGCCACTCCCCGACTGCTTGGTGCTCGGCTATTTAGAAGATGGGCAGCCGATCCATGCAGTCACTGCCATAGACACTGAACAAGACCGCATTCTGATTGTTACCGTATATCAACCAAACGAGCAGGAATGGGAAGATGATTGGAGAACACGAAAAGCATAACGGTCGTTGCGCCCTTTGCGGTGGTCACCTCGACGCTAACCGACGCGCCACCATTCCTTTTGTCCTGGAAAACGCTGTGGTGGTCGTCAGAGACGTGCCGGCCGAAGTTTGTCGCAACTGCAGAGAACCATACATGACCGGCGCTGTCACTGATCGTATCACCCAGCTTCTCCGGCAACTCCATACGCTTCAGACTGAGGTCACAGTTGTATCCTACGCAGCACTTCGCGAAGCCGCCTGACGGACTTCGTTGACATGGACATGTTGACATCTGAGAACGCCGGTTGGGACGTTCCAACACGGCAGCTATCCGTAACGCCCATAGTTCACCGGCTCTGCGTACGCCTCGCCTGGTTGTAGCTTCGCCAGCCGTTCCTTGCCTAGCTTCTCCACGTACTCCGCACGACCGGAAACGCCGTAGACCCATTCATCGAGCCACGCTTCCAGCTTCTCACGATCCCGCGAAATTCCGTCATATTCGAGGTAGAATTCATTGTCTCGGTCGTAGTAACCCTGGGCATACGATGGATGCGCGCCGTATGGCTCATGCACGACCGCATCCACGATGACGCCTGGGATCATGGTCCGGTTGGGATCGGCGCGGATCACGCGCTCGGGGATGATCTCCTCGGCCACAATGATGAGGCGGGCGGCGGCGAAGGCGGCTTCCTTGCCAACGCCGATCAATCCCCACGTCTGAGCGTTGCCCTGCTGGTCCGCGCGTTGCACGTGGATGATCGCGACATCGGGGTTGAGCGGTGGTACGACGTAAATCCTGTCTGTTTCGTCGTACGGGCTGCGCATCGGTTTGATGCGCGGGTTGGCTGCCGGCAGATCGCTGCCGGCAAAACTGCGCAGCGGGAAGAAGGGCAACCTGGCAGCACCGGCCATGTATCGCACCACCATCCCGAAGTGCGAGTACTCTTCCAGGTCGATGCGGTTAGGGATTCCGTGCTCCACAGCTCGCCGCACGGCGTGCAGTGAGCCGACGCCTGGGTTGCCGGCCCAACTGAAAACCAACTTGCGGGCGCAGCCGGCTGCCACCATCTGATCGTAGATGAGATCTGGCGTAAGTCGGCACAGCTCCAGGTCCCGCTTCTGCTGGCGAATGATCTCGTGGCCGGCGGCGAAACAGATCAGGTGCGTAAAACCTTCGATGGCGACGCTATCGCCGTCCTGAACAAGCCCGGCGACGGCGTCGTGCATCGTTGTCAGTTTGGACATGGTATCAAGCCTTGACCGGGACTCGCTCGCCGGCTTCTGCCTCAACCACCGCCGCGGCAAAGATGTCCATGGCCGTCTCAACTTCCGCCTGCGAGACGGTCAGCGGTGGCGAGAAGCGAATGCCACTTTCGCCGCATGCCAGTGTGATCAGACCGCGACGGAAGCAGTAGTCGAGAATGGCATCGCGCACATCGGGCGCCGGCCTGCCTGTCAGCTTATCACCTACGAACTCAACCCCGATCATGAGACCCAGGCCCCGCACATCGCCGATGGTCGTGGACTCTGCTGCCATCTCCTCCAGGTACTCCAGCATCCAGTCGCCCCGCTCGGCTGCATTGTCCATGAGCCCCTCTTCCAGCATTGCGATGGTCTCCAGCGCCGCCACAGCGGATACCGGATTCCCACCAAACGTCGTGCTGTGGGCGCCGGCCTCCCAGGACATGATCTCTTCCCGGGCCATGAGTGCACTTATGGGCATGCCAGACGCGATACCCTTGGCAACCGTAATGATGTCTGGCACGACCCCCCAATGCTCAAAGGCGAACATCCGGCCTGTGCGCCCCATGCCGCTCTGAATCTCATCGGCGATGAGCAGAATGCCATGTCGATCACAGAGTTCGCGCAGACGTGGGAGCCAGTCCTGCGGCGGCACGATGTAGCCACCCTCGCCCTGAATGGGCTCCACAATGATGGCCGCCACCTCATCCGGTGGGACGAAGCGTTGGAAATACTGCTCCTCAAGCACATCAACACAGTGTACGTCGCACCCGGGGTACGTCAGGTTGTAGGCGCAACGGTTGCAGTAGCTGTATGGCACATGAATGACCCCGGGCAACATCGGGGCAAAGCCTCTGCGCTGGGTCACTTTGCTGGCTGTCAGTGTCACAGCCCCCATCGTCCGGCCGTGGAAGGCTCCCAGGAAGGCGATAATGCGTGGCCGGCCCGTGTAGTACCGGGCCAGCTTGATCGCGCCTTCGACCACCTCGGCTCCCGAGTTGGCGAAAAAGACGCGCCACGGTTCGTCGCCAGGTGCCAGATCGGTCAATTTGGCAGCCAACTCGACGTAGGGCTCGTAGTAGAAATCGCACGAAATATGGATGAGCTTCTCAGCTTGCCGCTGGATTGCTTCAACGATGCGCGGATGGCAGTGGCCGGTGGTGCACACGGCGATGCCGGCTGCAAAGTCCAGGAACCGGTTGCCATCCAGGTCCTCCACAACTGTGCCCTGTGCTCGCTTAACGGCCAGCGGATACGGTCGAATCAGCGAGGGTGAAGTATAGGCCTTGTCTTGTTCGATAACCGCTCTGGCCTTAGGACCTGGAAGCTCCGTTACGATGTGAGGTGCACTGAAATCAGGCTTATTCATATTCGAATCCTTGTGTTATTCGACGACGGTGCGGCTTTGCTCGCGCATGTAGGTTGGCAATGTGTAGTGGCCGCCAATGTTCTTGCCGGTGGAACCGCTGGCCTTCCAGCCGCCGAAGGGTTGTACGCCGGGCCAGGCACCCGTGGTGGCGCCAGCCTCGCGGTTCACGTACACCACGCCGGCTTCAATTCGATCCAGGAATCGTTCGATCTCCTCGTCGTTCTCGCTGTAGAAGCCGCCCGTCAGCCCATACTTGACATCGTTGGCCTTGTCCAGGGCCTCATCGAGGGATTCCACTTCCCCCACGTAGAGGATCGGGACAAACAGCTCTTCCCTTACCAGCTCGTGATCCTCGGGAACGCCCTCAAAGATGGTCGGCTCAACGTAATAGCCTCTGGCAAATTCGCCCTCCGTCAGCAGGTGACCACCCAAGATGATCCTGCCATCGCGCTTCGCCTTTGCGGCATAGTTCTGGAAATCATCATAAGCCTTCTTGTGGACGAGTGGCCCAAGGAACGTATCACGCTCCAGCGGATTACCAATCTTGAGCGTCTTCGTCTTCTCGACGAGCTTATCGATGAACTCGGCCTTGACGCGCCTGTCAACGTAGACGCGGGAGCAGGCCGAACATTTCTGCCCACCCATGCCAAAGGCAGAGCGCATGACACCGGTTGCGGCTTTGTCCAGGTCGGCATTGGCGGTGACGATGGCCGCATTCTTACCACCCATCTCAACGATAGTGGGCTTGGGGTAGTCCTTGCTGAAATCCCTGTAGACCTGGTTGAAGCCGACCGCGTATGAACCAGTGAAGGTGATGCCGTTGACGCCCTCATTCTCAACCAGTTCACGGCCGACTGTGCTACCTGGGCCGGTGACGAGGTTGATCACGCCGCCCGGCACGCCGGCCTCGACCAGAACCTCATACAACCTCAGGCCGGTCCAGGGAGTCTCACTGGACGGCTTCATGACAACGGTGTTGCCTGTCACCAACGCCGCACCGACCGGGCCGGCAGCCAGCGCCATCGGGAAGTTGAACGGCACGATCACCGCCCAGACGCCGTAGGGCCGCAACACGCTCATGTTGCGATCCCGAGGCGACAACCGCCCCATGGCCCGCTGGTAGCCACCGTTGGCCTCCATCTGGTGGACGTAGTAGCGAATCAGGTCGGCTGATTCTTCGACGTCGCCCAGGGCTTCGAGGCGGTTCTTGCCCATCTCGTAGACCATCAGCGCCGAGAGATCGTAGCGGTTCTCGCTGAGGAGATCAGCGGCGCGATTCAGGATTTCGCAGCGCTCCTGATACGGCGTCGTGCGCCATTCATCGAAGGCGGCCTGTGCTGCGGCGATGGCGCCGGCGGTGTCCTGCCGCGAGCCTTTCTGGAAGTGCCCCAGCACCACAGCCGTATCGATGGGGCTGACATCGGCGAAGGTTTCGTTTGCCGTGCGGGCCTCTCCAGCAATGTACATCGGCCATGTCTGGCCAAACTCCTTTTCGACACGCTCGATCGCCGCATCGAAAGCCGCGTGTAGTTCCTCGTTATCCGCGGACATAGTGGCGTAGGTTACTTTGAAGCCTTCTTGCTGTGCCATGATCATCTCCTTTCATGAAGCAAAGATGTCTATCCTCAAGCAGCTCAACTCAGTCCTCTTCTTCACCCAGATATGCCTCAATGACCCGCTGATCTTGCTTCACCTGATCAGGGATCCCGTCGGCGATAATTTCACCATAGTTGAGCACAATCAGCCGTTCACTGAGTGTGAAGATCGAGTCCATGTCGTGGCTGATAATGATAAATGCCTTCCCCTCGGCATGAACCGTGGTGATGTATTCAAAGATGGTTTCCCTGAGCCTGGGGTGGACGCCGGCGAATGGCTCGTCGAGCAGGATCAATTCAGGATCGGTCATCAATAGCTGGCCTAGCTCCAGGAGCTTCTGCTGCCCGCCAGACAGGCTGCGGGCGTAGTCGTTGCGCAGGTGATCCAGGGTGAGAAAGTCCAACACCTCTCGTGCTCGTGCCTCCAGCTTCGTGCGGTCCCCCCCCGGCGACACCGCAAGGGCAGGAACCAGCATGTTCTCCATCACCGTCATACGGCGGAATGCACGCGTCACTTGAAATGTCCGCCCGATGCCACATCGCACCACTTCATTCGGCTTGAGGCCGCTGATCTTGTAACCGTTACAGATAATCTCACCCTTGTCAGGCTTATAGGTCCCACCGATGGTGTTGACCAGCGTGGTTTTACCTGATCCGTTCGGGCCAATCAGTCCAATGAGTTCATTGCCGGACAGTCGTAGCGAAACACCATCCAGCGCCACGATGCCACCGAAACGCTTGGTCACGTCGCGAATATCAAGTTCCACCCGCCGCAGCCCCCTCTCGCAGCTCGGCTTTGGGTCCCAGGCCGAGGACGCGCTGGAAAAGTGGAGCCAGTAGACCATTGCGCGCGAAGCGCAACGTGATGATCAGCAAAGCCCCGAAGATGACCAGCCGCCAGGCCCCAAACTCCCGCAACACCTCCAGGCCGATTTGAATGATCATTCCGCCGATGGCAGCAGCGATCAAACTCTCGACACCGCCGATGATGGCCATGGCGATAACCAGGCCCATCTGGGGTATGATCATGATATTCGGTGTTATGATGGTGATATAGTGTGCAAAGACGGCCCCTGCCAGGCCGGCGATCATGCTCGTGACGACAAATGCCAGTATCTTGTAGCGTACCACATCCACACCTCGGGCAGCGGCCGCCTCTTCATCCTCTCGAATAGCCCGCAGGTACAGACCCACTCGGGAACTTGCCAGCCAGTACATGAAGAGTAGGCCGGCCACAAGAAGGGCTAGCATAGTATAGTAATACGGGACTCGCGAGATCGTCTCGCCAAAAAGGGGCAGCACGTGCAATCCACGGTCTCCCCGGGTGATATCGGCCTCTCCCCTGATTAACGTGCGCAAGATTTCTGAGAAGGCGATTGTGAACAGTGCCAGGTAAGTTGCCGTGAACCGTAAAACCAGTGCACCGATGATCCAACCAGCCAGGCCGGCTGCGAGCGTGCCTATGACGATGCCGGCAATCGGCGGCAGTCCCAGATATTTCCCCAATAGACCGGTCGTATAGCCACCAATCGCCATAAACGCCATGTGTGCAAATGAGAACTGACCAGCATAGCCGGCCAGCAATGCCCAACTGGAGGCCAGCAAGGCGTAAAAGTAGGCGACGATCACCACGTGCAACCAGTAGGTGGGTAAGAAGACAGGAGCCAGAAGCGCAATTGCCAGGGCGACCAAGACGACCGCCCAATAAGTAGTGAACTGGAAGCGACGAATCGGATTCATGCTTCTTCCCTTCCCCAAAACCCCGTCGGCCTGAACAACAACACCAGCGCGAAGATGATCAGTCCGAACACTGTCTTGTAAGTCAGCGCACGACTGGGGTCGGGAAAGTAGCCGGCGCCCAGGCTTTCCACCAGGCCGATCGTGATTCCCCCCAGGATGCTGCCCGGGATCGAGCCCATGCCACCCAGGACGATGATGACGTAGGAGCGGATGGAGGGAACGGCACCAACGTCGGGCGACACCGAGAAGCTGGGTGCCAGGACAGCGCCGGCTACGGCGGCCAGCCCTACTCCCAGGCCGAAGGCAATCGTATTCATGCGCAGGGGATTGATGCCCACGACGGCTGCCGCATCTTTATCCTGGCTTACGGCCCGCAGCGCCTTTCCAATCCATGTCCTGTTAATCGCTACGAGTAACAGGACTATCAGGGCCAGTGAAAGAAAGCCCGCCGTAAGACGATCCGCGCTGACCCTCACCCCACCAAGGGCGACCGTGCCTGAGAAAAACGAAGGTGGACGATGAGGATAGGGACCGAAGACGGCCAGTGCCAGATTTTGAAAGAAAAAGGACAACCCAAACGTGATAAGGATGGCATATTCGGCGGGACGCTCAATGTCCCCTTGATGCATCGGACGCAAGAAGAGGCGCTCAACGATGACTCCGAGCAGGACAGCACTCACACCTGCAACGGGAATGCCCCAGAAGGGGCTCACATCCTTAAATGTACTCAGCAGGTAATAAGATGCATACCCTCCCAGCATGTAGAACTCACCGTGGGCAAAGTTGATGACGTTGAGGATCGAGAAGATAAGCGTCAACCCCAGCGCCATCAGCGCGTAGATGATTCCCATGATCAGCCCGGTCGTCATCAGGGATAGAAAATAGTCCATCACGGTTCCCTCCGGATCTTGAAGGGGCAACAGGGTCTCCCCATTTGTGCTGGGGAGCCAGGGAGACAAGGGAACAAGGAGACGCTCAGCATGACCGGAAGCTGACAAGGCAGAGAGCTTGCCCCGAGCCCTTCGACAAGTCCTGGGCCGGACCAGCACTCAGGGCAGGCTCTACCGCGAAGGGCCTCCTTGTCATCCCTTCACCTTGTCTCCTTGTCACAGCATTCCCCGGCTCCCGCGTACCTCTGCCTCCGTACTCAAAGGGGAGACCTGCTTGAAGCCAGGCTAGGGCGAGGTGTAGAGCGGGCCAGTTGCACGCTCGCGTGGGTAGACAACGGTGGCCTCTTCAACGCTCTGATTCACATCTGTGTACTGCAAGATGAATACGTTCGGGGTTGGCCACTGATGCCACATCCAGGCTGGTTGATCCGCCGGCACAGGGTTGTCCGAGCCGTACTCGAACCAGAGGTCCCCCAGTACGCCCTTGAGCTTGATCTTCTCCAGGGCCTTCTCGATGGCCTTAGGATCGGTGGACCCCGCCTGTTCCATGCCTTTCAATAGCAGGTAGGTGGCGTCGTAGGCCTCCATGGCCGGTCCCCCGGGCGTCTGCTTATAACGCTCCTGGAACGTGTCCATAAAGGCCTTTGTTTTCTCGTTCCACAGCGATTGTGGCAGGCCAACGTAGGTGAAGAAGACGTTTTTCCCACAGTCCCCCACGTTTTCCCAGAACTCTGGATACTGGGCATCAACGCTGGCGTAGAAGGCGGTATCGGCCGTGGGGGCCAGCCCGAGATCGCAGGCCTGGCGCACAATGCGGCTGGCTCCAATCCCGGTGACGACGCCGGCCAGGAGATCCGGCGGATTGCGCTGGATGCGCTGCAAGATCGGCGTGAAGTCCTCTGTCGCGGGATCAGCATAGATGACTTCAACATCGGTAATACCGAGGTCCTCCAATTGTTTCTTCCACTCCTTGCCCTGCAGGCGGCCGTAGTCCGTGTCCTCGACCACGAAGACAACACTCTTCCACCCTACCTCCGCGATATAGTTGGTGGCGATGCTACTGTAGTATTGAATGGACGGTGCAATGCGGAAGATCTCCGGATACTGGGAGCCAGTCACTTCATCGGCCCATGGCTCGGCGAAGACAACCGGGACGCCGTACTTGTGTGCCACTTCCATCTCGGTCAGTGCTACTGCGCTGTGATACTCGCCGGTGAGGCCGACCACGTGATTCTGCGTGATCAGGCGTTCGGTGACGGCGGTACCGCGCTCGGGCAGTCCCTCGGTGTCCCCGAAGACCACCTCGACTTGCTTGCCGAGGACACCGCCGGCATCGTTGAATTCGTCCACAGCCATTTCGACCGCTTGCCGCATCTGCGTCCCAGACTGGTAGGAACCCGGTGCTGAAAGAGGACCAAAACCACCGATCAGAATGGTATCGGCCTCAGCCGCAGGCTCTGGCGTCGCTGTGACGACGACTTCCTTCTCCTGAACAACTTGTTTCTCGACAACGACCGTCTCCTTGACGACTTTCTTTTGTGGGACAACGACTGTCTCTTTGACGACCTCTTTCACCACCTGGGGAGTGGGTTGAGCGCAGGCCGCCAGCATAAGGATGATAGCCGCCAGGAAGCTGAGTAGCAGGAACCGTTTGTACATGAACTTGCCTCCTCCTTATTGCTTATCAGGATCTGAGCGAGGTTAGATTGTGGCTCGGGCAAACTTGCTCGCACGTCACGGGGATTACATCGTTGCCTTCTTACCACCTCCCTTTCACTGTCAATGCCGTGTCGGAAAATCGATCAGGTGCTCTCTTCGGTTATCCCGGGCTGGAAGAGGCCCAACGCGGCTGGGTAGCTTCGATGACCCGCACCGCTCACCTACGATGCGGATTGCCAGAGATAGGATAGCTTGTAGGTTTTGAGGATGATGAATGTTTCCGTGCGCCGCATCCCCGGCACGGCCTGAAGTTTTTCCAGGAGCGCGATGAGGTGACCTTGATCGCGACAGAAAACCTCGACCAGCAAATCAAAAGAGCCAGCGGAACGGACGAGATAGCTAACTTCCTCAAACCCTCTGATTTCCTGGGCCGCTTTTTCTGTCTGTCCTGGATCGAGGATTACGCCGATGATAGCCGGCGCATTAAATCCCAGACGGTACGGGTCTGCAATCCCAACGATGCGCAGAGCGCCATCCGCAATGAGCTTGTTGACCCGGTTACGGACCGTTGCTTCTGAGATCCCGAGGGATTGAGCGATCTCGGTGTATGGCCGGCGTCCGTCCTCTTGCAGGTGTCGGATGAGAGCTCGGTCGATGTCGTCCAAAAGGTCCCCCTTAGAGCCTATCCCGAAACCGCCGGCGCCGCCGTGTCCTGAGCTCCATCGAGGGGCAGACGGAGCGAGTATCCACACCGGGCTTGAGGATAGGTTTCTTGTGGATATCCGAGAATTTCGCAGAAAGACACCCTATTCTACTGCGAAATTCGCAATTTGTCAAGCCAATTCTGCACTAAAGCGCAATTCTGTCTTTCTGGGTAGCCAACTGCTTATCGGAGCAAGTGTGGCGGAGAGTAGCTGCACGATCCGGTTGGGGGAGAGCCGTAGCTGGCAATCCGGGGATTCCGACAGGGGATTGAGGAGGCGATGGCGTCGCTAACGTCGCTGCTGATGGGGAGTCAACCCGGGCAGAGCCAGGTTTCAGCTCTTTTCCGGGGGTTCGTCGGGGGACCTACTATCTTCGATCCCGGGCTCCAACAGACCTTCTTCGTAAATGCGCCGCACGGTCGCCTCGATGTCGGGTTCACGCACCTCCAGATCGCGGATTCGGTAGCAGGCCGACAGCCGGCCAATCAGCTCCGAGGCGGTGATGGCACCCCGATCGAAGCGGTACGTCACACGGTGCTCATCTCGCTCAACGACTTCGGCGCCATCCACCGTCACTACCTCGTAGTCCTGGGCAAAGTCTACCACCAGTTCCCGCTTCCCGCCAAAGCGATGGCGCAGGGTGTCCAGCTCTCCGTCGAAGAGCAGCCGGCCCCGGTCGATGATCATCACCCGTTCGCACAGCTTCTCCACGTCCGACAGGTCGTGTGTGGTCAGCAGGACCGTCGTTCCGCGCTCGCGGTTGATGTGCTGGATGAACTGGCGGATGCGCTCTTTGGCGACCACATCCAGCCCGATGGTCGGCTCGTCCAGAAAGAGCAATGCCGGCTCGTGAAGCAGCGCCGCGCAGAGGTCGGCCCGCATGCGCTGCCCCAGCGAGAGGGAGCGCACCGGCGTGTGCAGGAAGGGGTCGAGCTCTAGCAGATCGCGAAACTCTGTCAGATTCTGGCGAAAGCGCCTGGTCGGGATGCGGTAGATGTGCTGCAGCAGGTCGAGAGACTCGATGACCGGCAAATCCCACCACAGGGTTGTGCGCTGGCCGAACACAGCCCCGATGTTGGCCACATGGGCTTGGCGCTCTTTCCACGGCACGCGGCCATTGATCCACAACTCGCCGCCCGATGGCACCAGCAACCCGGTGAGCATCTTGATGGTGGTGGACTTGCCGGCGCCGTTGGGACCCAGGTAGCCCACCAGTTCCCCCGGTCGAATCTCGAAGCTGATGCCGTCCACCGCCCGCACCAGGGTGTACTCACGCGTCGTGAGATTCCGCAGAGCGCCCCAGAACCCACGGTGGTGTCTGAAGACCTTGAAGTGTTTTTGCAGGTTGGTGACGGTGATGATGGGTGACATGCTGGTGAATTGCACTGCGTCTTACGTCTTACGTCTTGCGTCTTGCGTCTTACGTCTTGCGTAGCGAAGAAGACGCAAGACGTAAGACGCAAGACGCAAGACTTCTCATGACCCCGTACTCTGATAATGCCGAATCCCAAACTGCCAGAAGGCCAACGCGGCCCCCAGCACCCCCAGCCCGGCGACAGGTGCCAGGAAGGGGGCGAAGGCCGGCATGTGGAACGGGTCTGGCTTGTCCAGGAAGAAAAGGGCCGGGTAGTAGTTGAGAAAGATGGCCGGCACGACAAACGTGAAGAAACGGCGTATCCAATCCCGGTAGATGTGCATCGGGTAGGAGATCATTTCGCTGCCGCCGTACGTGAAGATGTTGACCACTTCGATGGACTCCACTGTCCAAAAGGTGATGGTGGAGCCGATGATGGACAGGCCGGCAAAGAAGCAGACCTGGCTGACGACAACCACAGGCAGGTACACGAGTTTCGCGACCGTCCAGTGAACATCGACCAGCCTGAGCGCGATCCCCAGGATGACAGTGCCCAGCAGCGCTCTCCCCAGCCGGCGGAGCAGCAGTTTGGACCCCAGCACCTGCACGGTGATACTGATCGGGCGGAGAAGCAGTTGGTCAAAGCTCCCGCGTCGCACCTGCTGTCCGAAAGTTGAAGGATCGAAGCCGCTGAACAACAGGTCCATCATGCCAAAGCCCATGTCCACTGTGCCATACAGAAAGGCAACTTCGCCCAGGGTCCAGCCACCAATGTTATCGAACCGCTGGAAGATCAGCGCCAGCGTGCCAAACTCCACGGCAGTGATCAGCGTTGTGGCGAACAGGTCGAACAGGAAGGCCAGCCGGTACTGGAGCTGACCGCGAATCTCCACCGAGATCAGGCGCCGATAGATGCCAAGGTTGGATCGCATTTCAGCCGCCCAGAATGACCAGCCGGCGCACGCCGGCCCGCAGCACAAACTGGCCGGCCACGATCAGCATGACAACCCACAGCAACTGTCCCAGCAGCGCCTGGATCAACTCGGGACCGGACAGCACGCCCAGGTACACCTCCACGACCGTGTTCACCGTGTGCGGGAACGGCGTCAGATAGCACAGTCGCACGAACCACTGGGGGAAATAGCGCAGCGGCATGAGAAACCCCGACAGAAACCACGAGAGGATAAAGAAGAACCGCCCCACACCCAGGGCGTTGGGTGTCCAGAAAGCTGCCAGGTTCACGAGGAACCGCCACGAAAAACTCACCAGCCAACTGAGCGCCACGGCAACGCCCACAGCCAGCCACTGAGCTCCACCTTCCGGGGTGGTGATACCGAAGACCACGGCGTAGGCTGCCATGATGGTAAATCCCCGCATCAACAACGCAGCGCCGGCGCGCCCCAGGTCCTGAGCCATCCAGAAGGTGAAGTAGTTCAGTGGCTTCAGCAGGTCAGAGCCGATATCGCCGGTGTAGACCGAGTTCATCACTTCGTACCAGCTAAACATGCTCAGGAAGCCGATTGTCGCCTGGCTCAAACCGGTGTAGGTGACTGCGCCGGCCAGCGAGATGCCGGCGACCTCATTGCGCGCGCCGTACAGGGCCACCAGCACCGCCGCTCGCAGCATGCCGAAGAAAAAGTTCGTCGCCAGGCCGGCCATCGCCGCTGCCCGGTAGGTCAGTTGCCGTTGGAAGGAAAGCTTGCTGAGTTCCCAGTACAGGCGCATGTAAAAACAGTTGGCTAGATGGCTAATGGCTTGATGGCTGAGCGGTGACATGAGCCATCCAGCCATCCAGCCATCCAGCACCTGTCATGCTTCACGGAGCCCTGTAGGCTCATGTTGACTCGCTACTGAAAGCGGTACAATTCGCCGTACTTCTCCCGCAGGTAGCGGAGGTACGGATTGATGCTCAAGGGGCCGCCGGTGACACGCTCGACCAGTTCGGACGGCATGAACTTGCGCCCGTGTTGATAGATGTTTTCCCTGAGCCAGTGGTGCAGCGTGCTGAACTCCCCGTGCTGGATCTCGGAAGTGATCTCCGGATGAGCCTTCTGTGCGGCTTCGAAGAACTGGGCGCTCAAGATGTTGCCCAGCGTGTAGCCCTGAAAACCACCACCGACCATGTAGCTGTACCAGTGGACATCTTGCAGCACGCCGTCGCGATCGTCCGGTGGGGTGATGCCCAGATCGGCCTTGTAGCGCTCGCGCCACGCCTCCGGCAGGTCACGCACGGCAAGCAGGCCTTCCAGCAGCGCCAGCTCCAGATCAAATCGAATCGTGACGTGAAGATTGTATGTGACCTCATCGGCGTCGGTGCGGATCAGGGAGCGCTGAACTTTGTTGATGGCGCGGTAGAATGTATCCAGCGATACCGCTCCCAGTTGATCGGGGAACGTGGCCTGGAGTTTGGGGTACCAGAACTCCCAGAAGCCCCGACTGCGTCCAACCAAGTTCTCCCACAGGCGAGACTGGCTCTCGTGGACGCCCGAGGACGTTCCATCTGCCAGCGGCGTGCCCTCGAAGTCCATTCGGATCCCCTGCTCGTACAGCGCGTGGCCGGCCTCGTGCATCGTGCTGAACAGCGCCTCGCTCAGGTCATTTTCTTTGACGCGGGTGGTGATGCGCACGTCGCCCAGGGAGAACTTCGTCATGAACGGATGATGCGTTTTGTCCTGCCGGCCACGCTCGAAGTCATACCCGAACCGCTTGATGACCTCGAGCCCGAAGGCCAACTGTTGGGCTTCGGGGAAAGGCTGGTGCAGGCAGGCGTCGTTGGCCGGCGGCTGGGCAGTGATTGCCTCCACGATGGGTACCAGTTGCTCCCGCAAGTCCGCGAAAAGATCCCGCAGGGTGGATACTGTCATGCCCTCGTCGGCAAAGTCGATCAGGGGATCAGCAATGTGCTCGTAACCGGGGAAGAAATCGGCGAGCTGCCGGCTCAGGTCCAGGGTCTTTTCGAGGTACGGTTGCACCATGGCGAAGTCATTCGCTGGCCGGGCTTTGGTCCACACACCAAAAGACGCGGCGGCGTGGCTGTGGAGTTGCGCCATAAATTCCGGCGGCACCTTCACCGCTTTCTCGTAGTCGCGACGCGTGACCCGGATGAGGCTGGCCTCATCTGAGTCGTACGGCAGGCTCTCTTCATAAGGCCGCAGCTCATCCAGCAGCTTGCCGATGGCCGGGTCGGTGAACTTCTCGTGGGCCAGCCGGCCCAGCGTGGCGAGCTGTCGCGCGCGGGCCGAAGCGCCGCCGGCCGGCATGTAGGTCGATTGGTCCCACCGCAACAGTGCAGCAGTGGACTCCAGATCGTCGATCTCGATGAGATGGGTCTTGAGTTCTTGTAGTTTAGCTTCCACGCATTCCTCCTGAGGAGATTCTTCTATACCAATGCTATTCTACGGCTGTAGAGTAAACGTGTCAACCGACTTACGTCCAGCGTTAAAGCCCTCGTCTTCTGCTGGCACCTCCGTCTCATCTGGCCCCCCTGGCTCATTTGTTCCCCTTTACCTCCTCCCACAACTGATCCATCTCCTCCAACGACATTTCTTCGAAACGCAGCCCCTGCTCCTCGGCCAGCCGGCGCATGGACTCGAAGCGTTCCACGAAGCGCCGGTTGGCAGCTCGCAGGGCGCTTTCGGCATCCACGCCCAGCCAGCGCGCCAGGTTCACCAGGCTGAATAGCACGTCGCCCAATTCAGATTCTCGCTGGGGTTCGCCGGCCTCTCGCAGCTCCTCCAGTTCCTCCTGCACCTTGTCCCACACCCCTTCGACCGCCGGCCAGTCGAAGCCCAGGCGCACCGCTCGCGCCTGGATCTCATAAGCCTGGGCGAGTGCCGGCAGGGCAACCGAAACGCCATCGAACGGCCCTCGTCCGATCGCTTCCTCACCCCGCTCAGCGGCTTTGAGTTGCTCCCAGTTGCGCGCTACCTCCCGGCTGTCAGCCACGCTCGTGTCACCGAAGACGTGCGGATGCCGGCGCACCAGCTTGTCGATGATGCCGGCCACCACCTGGGGCAACGTGAAATCGCCGGCCTCCGCAGCCATCTGAATGTGGAACAGCACCAGCATCAGAAGGTCGCCCAACTCCTCGCGCAGTTTGCCGATGTCGCCGGCATCGATGGCCTCCAGCACCTCGTAGGTCTCTTCCAGAAGGTTGTGCCGCATGGTTTCGTGGGTTTGCTCTCGATCCCAGGGACAGCCTTCGGGCGATCGCAGGTGAGCCAGGATGTCATGGAGGGCCGCGACGGACGCGCGGACCTCAACTGGTGGCACGTACAGCGTCATCCAGTCATCGAAGGACGACCGATGATCCAACTCGTGAAGCTCACATGTCTCAACCGAGACATTGGGCGTGCCGGCCCTGGACACCAGCGTCACCTCGTGCTCCGGTGCGTAGGCATTCAGCAAAGTCAGCTTCACGTCGGACGCCAGATGCCGGCTGTACAGTTGTGGGACAATCAGTGGCAGGTCCACGTTCACAACAGGGTGGTACTGCATTGCCAGAATCTCGGCATCGACGATCTGGAGGCCGGCGTCGAAGGGGTCCAGACCCAGCGCGGTCAGCATGGGCTCAATGAAGCTGATGCCGGCTACGACGTGCGTCGATAGCCCCTCTCGACTTGCCCGCGCCAGAATCTGCAACACAGCGGTTTCGCCGACCAGCGGGTGGCCCGGCACGGCGTACACCACGCCGCTGTTGCGCCGGCCCAGCTCGATGACACGGTCGGCGATGGCTGTGTAGACATCCGCGAAGGTCTCGTGCGCCTCGTAGAGGTGGTCGAAGCTGTGATACACAGGGCCGTCGGGCAGGCCGGCGACGGTCAGATGCCGGCAGGTTCTCAGCCAGACTTCGCCGGCGGTGGACAAAACTCGCCATGCCTCTCGGGTCAGCAGGTTAGAGTCACCGGGACCCAGACCAACGATTGTGATATTTGTGGACAATAGCCTGCTCCTTTGTCGTGCCCAGTAATCAGTGATCAGTCGTCGAGAACACTGATGACTGATCACTGGGACGTTTGACTTTTTGCATCCGACTAGGGTATAATGGTCATAGTGCGGGTGTAGCTCAGGGGTAGAGCATCTGCTTCCCAAGCAGAGGGCCGTGGGTTCGAATCCCATCACCCGCTTTTTCATTTCGTCTCGCATCTGGTAAAAGCCCTGGGAATGGGCTTTTTTGCTGTAACATCTCTTTCAGAGGAGGTTCTACTCACCCTCCCGCAGGTTTAGACCTTCTCTGGCCGAGCACCGTTGCTCTCAGTTCTTGCTTGAGGGCCAAACCTGCTACACACTGCAACCTGCAGGAGGGTAGCTGAGTTACCAGAGGAGCTCTTCTTGCAAGGTATCGAACAACAGATCGTTCAGTTTCTGGAAACACTATTTCACGCCATGGGGTGGCCCGGCGTCGTGGCGATCATGGCGTTGGAAAGTGCCAACATCCCGATCCCCAGTGAGATCACGATGCCTCTGGCCGGCTGGATGCTGGCACAAGACCTGGGCCGCTCCCAATGGTACGCGCTCCTGGCCGGCGGTTTCTACGGCGCACTGGGCTGCACCATCGGATCCGTCGCCTCGTATCTCCTGGGAGCGTACGGCGGCCGGCCACTCCTCGAGAAATACGGCCGCTACATCCTCATATCGCACCACGATATTGAGTGGGCCGATCGGTGGTTTGAGCGATGGGGTGAGCCGACAGCGTTTTTCTCGCGGCTTCTACCCATCGTTCGAACGTTCATCTCACTGCCGGCCGGCGTCGCGCGAATGCCTGTCTGGCGCTTCACGGTGTACACATTTGCCGGCTCGTTCATCTGGTGTGCTGCCCTCGCCTGGGGCGGCTATCAATTCGGTTCACGATGGGAAGAGTTGCGCGCGATGATGCGCCCCTTCGACATCCCTATCGCAGTCATTCTACTCGTGCTATTTGGTTGGTTCTTGAAGCGACATATCGACCGGGCCCGCAAGCCCATGCTCGGGAGCTCGGGAGCAGGGGAGCAGGAGGGAGGCCTGGTTGAATGACCCCTCCCCGTTCTACGGCATTCCGACTTCCGATCTGGCTGAAGTATAGCCGTTTGGGACCGAAAGACAAACATCGGCGAATCTGAAGCCGGTGAAAGGAACGGTGTGAACAATCGAGCGACGCTCAGGGCCGCCTTGAGCAACCCCGACTTCCGGGCCCTGTGGATTGGCCTTCTGGTGTCCCAGGTGGGCGACAGTTTTATGCTGATCGCGACGCTGGATATCATCCAGCGCCTGACAGACTCCTCGCTGGCCCTGGGGGCGATGGGAGTCTCCATCGGGTTGCCCACGTTGCTCTTCGGGCTGATTGCCGGCGTCTTTGTCGATCGTCTGAACCGCAAGCTCGCCATGATCGTCTCCGACGTTGTTCGAGGTTTTGCGGTGCTTGCCATCCTCACAGTCCGCTCCCCCGATCAGATCTGGGTCCTTTTCGTAGTCGGATTCGTGATGGGGAGTATGGGCATCTTCTTTGCCCCGGCCCGCAACGCAGTCCTGCCCAGCATTGTGAGCGAGGAACTGTTGCTTCCGGCCAACACGCTCGTCCAGGGCACACAGGTGGTCTCCATGGCCCTTGGCCCTACGCTGGCCGGCCTGGTCGTGGGGTGGTTCGGGACAAGCTTTGCCTTCGCCTTCGATTCTCTGACCTTCTTTGTCTCCGCAGCAGCGATTGCAACGATCTCCATCACCCACAAGCGCGCCGATGAGGGAAAAGCTTCGGTTGAGGTTGTCTGGACTCAGCTCAAAGAGGGGTTGAACTTCATTCGCCGCAGCCGCACGATTCTCAATGTCAGCATGACGGCCGGCATTGCGATGTTGGGATTGGGATCCATCATTGTGCTGGGTGTGCGATACCTGAATCAGGAATTGGGCATTGGCGCGACGGGCTTCGGATTCCTGGTGTCGGTGCTGGGTGTCGGGATGGTAGCCGGCGGTCTCCTGGTGGGCAACTATGCCAGCAATGTGCGGACCAGCGTGGTGGTCAGCGGAGGCATGGGCACCCTTGGCCTGGCATTGGTGGGGTTCGCCATGGCGCCCGATTTTACGTTGGTGTTGGCGATGGCTTTCGTCATTGGGGCCTGCATGGTGGCCTCGCGAGCGGCTATTGCAGCCCTTTTGCAGGCCATCGTGCCAGACGAGAAGCGGGGTCGGGTGGAGAGTGCCGTCAACACGATTATCAGCGCAGCGTCTACACTTTCCATGGGGGTGGCCGGCTTCCTGGGCGATCTGCTGGGGCTGCGCATGGTCTTTGGCCTGGCCGGTGTCGTCACGCTTGTGGCAGCCGGCATGGCCTTCTACGTGCTGCGTGAACCCGAAGTGATCCCCGAGGCAGCGTGGGAGGCAGAGGTTGCCCCAACACAGCCGGCGGCGAGGAAAGACCAACCGGATGCCTCGGAGGTCGAACGCGGGGGCCGTCAGCCTGTCAGTTGAAAGTGCGGGTTTCGCACCTTCAGCTATATCTCAATCTGGCTCCACGGCAGATAGTTCTCCCAACGCTCGATCAAGTATGGCTTGAGCTGCATAAAGAGTTCCGCTTGCTCGTGGATGTACTGGTTGTAGGTCTGATAATCCCACTCAGCAGCCTGCTGGATTAGATTGGCCTTGCGCGCGTAGTAGAACGGTAGCAGGGCAGTCACCACCTTGTCAGGGTCCCCCTCTCCCTTGTTGTAAACCACAGCGAAATCATACACCACTCGTGTCCACAGCTCGGGCGGCATATCGAGCTGGTATGACCATTCGCCGGTCTGGCGGAGATTCCGTCGCACCCCGTCCCAGTTCTCCGGCGCCAGGATGGTTGGCCACAGGTCCCAGAAGCGGGACAGTCCTTTGTTGAAGGCGTCCCAGATAGAGTTTAGAGCTGGCGGGATCGCCGCTGGTTCTACCAGTTCGAGTTGATTGCAGATGGGCACAGGCCGAGCACGAGTTACAGTCGGCCACGCCCGCCGATAGATTGTCATCAGGCGGAACATGGTCCCGGCGACCTGTAAGAACTTCGGCTCGAACCCTACCGTCGGATCCTTGTAGTCGTGCGTCTTCGTGCCCAGCGCGGCCTGGGCCAGTCGCCATCCTTCGGCAATGGCCAGTGTGGTCATCCAGATGTGGATGCCAAAACGGGCAACGTCCGTCTCCCATACGTCCTTTTCGGCCAGGAACTTCACCAGGTCGCCGGACAATGCGACTTCACCACCAAGAGGATGGCGAATGTCAGGTCCATAGAGTGCCCGCATCAGCGGGTGGCTCAGCAGGTCATTGATGGCGACTTCATTCGGGTGCCGGCTGTAGTAGGGGGTGACAAAGTCGTAGTCACCGGCCATGATTGGGCCGGCCAGGGCTTCGATCCAGGCGGGTGTCATACTGCGTAGATCCGCATCCATCATGACTACGGCCCGCGCATTCAGGCCCTGGGCAATTTCAAACACCGCCCGTATAGCGCTCCCTTTTCCAGACAGTCCCTGGTAGAGGGTCACGACCTTGTGGACGGACTCCGGGACCGGCGTAGTTTGCGCTACATGGACAGTCTCATCGGTTGACATCCCGTCGGACACTACGACTACGCTGCGGTTGTCCGGAAAGTAGTGTACCAGTCCTTCGGCAGCGGATTCTATGATGGCGCCGACGGTCCGTGCATTCTTGTATGTGGGTATCCCAACAACAATGTCAGCTTCGCCGATTTCTCGAACCCAGCGCTTGGCATCATCACGCAGGGCTGTGTCAACAAACATGTTTCATGAATCCTCGTTGTTTATGGAATGCTGTCTACCGCTTGAGCCGCCGCCTCGGCCGGCGTTGCCGACCCTGTGAACACTGCCTGCACTGCACGTTGTAGTGCGCGGCCTGCCTCATCATACGCCGGGCCAGTGGGCCGAACCCGGGAGTTCTGCAACAACTCCGCAAGGAATTTCAGATAGTCGTCGTCCGAATCCTCAGGCCAGGCCGACAAGCGGGTTGGCAGATAGCCGGCGGCCAGCGCCCACTTCCCCAGTCGATCGGGGTTCGTTAACCATTCGATGAGCGACCACGCGAGTTTCTGACGTTCTGGCTGCTCGGCCACCAGGACGTATGCCCAGCCTCTGAAGACACTGGCCACTGTGCCATCCTGGGTCGGGATGGGCGCGAAGGAGGATTTCCGAAAGCTTTCCCGACTTTCCAGGTAGCGGTGTGCGGAGGTATTTGCAAGTCCAACCTCCTCGGACAGGTAGATGGGCCAGACGTCATCGACCGAAGTGTACTTGATGGCGCTTTCCGGGATCACGCCGGCTGCCAGTCCATCGGCATAGAACTGAAGCACTGCGGTAACGGCGTCCCTGTCCAGCGCCGGCTGTCCACTTTCCCCTGTCAGGTATGCACCGGTACCGAAGTATTGGATGACAAAAGCGTCGTTGACCTGTCCCCCCTCGCCGGCAACGGCGGACCGACCGCCGGCTGGGAACAGATACTGTACTGTACTACTCAAAACGTCGGTCCAGGTGACAGGCGCTGTCGCGACAAGCATGGTGTTGTAGATGAGGTGCTGAACATCGGCCTGAAAGGGTAGTCCAAACCATGTATGACTCACCTGGCCGGCAGTGCGGGCTGGTGCTACGAGGTCCTGGGCAATTTCCGGGGTAACCCAACCGTCGAGAGGCTGAATCAGTTCCTGCTGAGCTGCACTCCCGACTTCTCGGATGTCCAGGATCGCCACATCGGGTAGCGCTGCCGGCACTGCAGCAGCGGTGCTTGCCAGGAAATCCAGCATGCCGCCTTCACCGTATGGCTTTTTCAGGACAACGTTAACCTTTACCCCCGGGTTGGCAGCCTCAAATGCTGCAATCTGCGCCGATAACAGCCGCTGTCCAGGGCTTTGCCCCACCGGTCCCAACTCCTCGGTTGTCCACAGGGTCAACCCAACAATGCTTGGTGTGGGCGTCGAGGCTGGTTCGGTTGGCGAAACGGCCGGCGCGACCGTGCCGGTTGCGCGACCGGCCGTGACTGTTTTGAGGGGCGTCGGCTCCGGTGTCAACACCTGGCTTAGCCTGTCACAGCCTGCCGTAACAGCAACCATCAAAATGAGTAAGCCGGCAATCAGGAATTGACGGGCAGACGTTAGATGTTTGGGCATACGAACTCTCTTGGACACAAGTGGCGGTAATTATACCATAAAAGGGGACGTGATTTCCAGCATTTTTACCTGTTTTCGGTAAGAAGTTTCTTGGAAAACTGTGTTACTACTCAGGCTGCCTGCATTCCGGCAGTCAAAACTGCACCAACATGTGCGAAGCGGCGCCCTGAGGCCCCTCCCGAGCCCGTCGAGGGGCCTGTCGAAGGGTCGCCCCCTTCGACGGGATCAGGACAGGCTGCGGCGACTGGTCTTCGGCCGGCGCAGACCGACTTCGCAAGGGTTTCGGAATGACATGGTAGTCGTCAGGTCCCTTGACCAGGTTGACTCCTTTGTGGTACACTACTGCAGCCGGGCGGGAACAAAACCAGTCTCAGTAGATCCAAGAATGCTCTAGCTGGACCACAGTCCAGCGGCTAAAA
>CAZHMV010000057.1:0-30883 GCA_964532665.1 uncultured Anaerolineales bacterium | reverse complement strand
TCAGCACAAGTCGGTGTGGGCGGTAGTGTGCGGCCAGGGCTGTTCGGTGTTGGTCGCGGTGGGAGTTCCCTGCCTGGCTGCCGGTGCTGCCATGCGTGGGCGTCGGGGGCCGGCGGCATCGGGAGGCCTGCCCCGGCCCAGGGGTAGCTGCGGGTCCGGTGGGGGCCGGAGAGTCCTGCATCCGATTCCGAAACGATGGTCACGCCGGAAGTGGGTGAGTGCGCTCCTACATTGGCCGGCCAGCCCAACGGGCAACCTGTTCGGGATCAGTCGGGATGAAACGGAGGGTGACGGCCATGAAGGATCGACAAGAGAGCATGGAGCAACTGCATTTGCTGGAGGGCCGGCACGTACTGCGCGGGAAGCATCTGGCGTGCTGGTGTGCACCGCAGGCGTGTCACGGGGACGTGTTGGCAGAATTGGCGGTACATTGACAACCATCGAGCAGGAGTCTTCGTCGACCATCATCCGATGTTTGGACCACCTTGGCCGAAAATGCGTGGCTCATTTTGGCCGAAATTTGACACCAAACATGGTTTCTGCCAGATGCACTACCTCAAGAACGCCGCCGAGCCCATAGCCGACGAGGACGGAACGATGAAAGTCGCCTTGCGCAAAAGCGTGCGCAGCCAGGTGGGAGACCTGATTCGGCGAGAAAAGGTCGAAAAACCGGGTGTCTTGACCGTCACGGGCTTGGTGCCCACGCCCGTAGAAGGGCCAGAAGAGACCCAAGACAAGACCCCCTCTCAAGACCCGCAAGTCCCGCCTGACCCCATGGCCACAGAACATGAAGCGATTGTGCAAGACCTGCTGCGTCGTGTGCGCTACCTGCTGACGCTCAAAGGACGTCCCCCGCTCCGCCTGGCCGGCGTGGAGATGTTCGAGCGGCTGATGGAAGTGAAAACCTGCCTGGAGACCTTGACTAGCCATCGCACCGACGCGCGCCTGGTTGAATTGCAACACGGACTGCATACTGCGCTCCTGTCTGTCCAGTCCGATTACACCGAACTGCGTCAAGCAGCGGATTGGTTGGTGCACATCGCTGACCGCCTCGATCCTGAAAGCAAGCCCCAGTGGTCTGGGGCCGAGGTGAAGCAGGCTCTGTTTGCCTATCTGGATGACATCCAACGCGAGAGTCGCCACTCGCTGCGTCTGCGCCGCTTCCATCACAAGATCCACCAGACCTCGCTCAATTACGCCTCGGGGTTGTTTCACTGTTACGATGTACCTGGCCTGCCGCGCACCAACAATGACCGTGAGAGTGAGTTTCGTGATCTGAACCGGCGCTTGCTCTCCACGACCGGCCAGAAAGGGCTGGTCAAACGCATTATCCAGCGCGAAGGTGCCTGGGAGATGATCCCACGACCTGACTCCCTCCGGGATACCATCCATGCATTGTTGCAGATGGACCCGGATGAGTTCTCCCAAGAGCGGCAGCGCATACGCAACCACCGCAGCCGATTCCGACTGCATATCCGGTCACCCAACCAATCTAACACTCAACTCAAGAAGCTGGAGCAACGATGGAAAGCGCTCCCGCCAATAGACAGCTCATAGCAAGTTTTGCGGTATTGCCCTTTTTGTGTTCAGTTTTCAGCAGAATCCTACAGACCGCGCCCCAACCGGGTACTCAAAGACCTCTCCGGGGTTCAATGCCAGCGGCTTGACCATAGGGCCTTCGTCCGAGTGTCGGTTTTCCAAGATGCGGAAGAACTTCTCGACATCTTCACGGCCCTCCGGATCCAAATAGTGACAGATGATGGCATACTCCAGCCCAAGCCACATGGCTGCCAGCGCACCCTCGTCTCCGTTCATCTCATTTCCGAAGTGGTCTTTCAGACCAATCGACTCCAGGTATTCTGCCTCCAACTCACAGGCACAGAGCAACCCTATGTTGGGCCTGTACAGCTCCCCGATCAGCCTCAAATCGCTGAAGATAGCGCTATCACCGGAGTGGTAGATGCGCACACCTGGATCAGCGTAGACGATAAAGCCGAGAGGCGGCCCGGACAGGTACTGGCCATCCGGCGCCTGGCGGAATGAGGTATGGTGGGATTCGACAGCCCGCACGCGAATCCCCCTTGGCTTGACCTGACCACCCCACGGGAGAACGCGCATCAGGCCCGGGTCAGCGCCCTGCTGAACCAGGAATACGGCCACTTCTGGGCCACAGACCACCGGACAGTTGAAGCGCTTCGAGATGGCAGCCGCCTCGCCCAGGTGATCGATGGCCAGATGCGTGACCAGTACCAGATCAACACGCTCAAGATCGGCGACTTTGACCGGGCTTACGGGATTGTCTTTCTCCAGACAGGGATCGATCAGGATTACCTGGTTCTGCGAATTCGTAATCTCAAACGCAGCCAGCCCCAGAAAACGAATGCGTGTGGTCATCGTGATATTCCTCCTACTCACCTGTCATCCAGTAGTTAACACGACCGGTAATTACCCACAAGTCCATTTTGGCCCATCTTGACCAGCCCAGCGACGGCTCATCACCGCTCATTTCTGGGGAAACGACCGTCATTATGTCGCCATTTCTGGCCATTCTCGAGATGTGGGTAATCACCAGAGGTGATCTACTTCGACGATGTGGCCTGGCGGGCGGTGCAAATCTATCTGATCGGATGGATGAGAAAGGGTTAGTCGGTAAACGGCGAATCAGGACGATCAGGTACAGTTCGGCGGAAATCCTTCGCCGGTTATCTGCTCGAAGGGGGGTCCTCAGACCCCCGTCCGGAGCGCCGATTTTCCTGCTTGTAGCGGGCTTCTGTCAGGGATCTGACGATCCCTGGCGAGCACAAAACCGGCGACGGATTTATGCCGTTGTGTACTAGACACATCTTCCGGTAGCGGCGGTGCTGGCGCGAGCGGCGACTCCTCGGCCAGGGAACCAGCCCTTCATCCCACGCCGCAGCGAAACTGCGTGTCATTCTGAGTATTTCGGAGGAACTGCGGACCATCTACCTGCTCGGAGTGGCCCGCACCCTGCTCGCTTCGCAGGCAGTGGCAGGCCAGCGCCTGAACACAGCCCAAGGTCCGCTAGAGACTCAAGGCTCAAAGCCACACGCGCGCTGATTCTGGGCGTCATTCCGGCCAATGTGTTCAGCTCATGAGATCTCTGACAGTCTTCACCACCTGCTTCTCATCAGGGATAGTTGCGAACTCGAGCGCCGGAGCCATCGGCACGGGCACATCCAGCGCACCTATCCGCTTGACCGGTGCATCCAGATGGAAAAATGCCTCGTCTGCGATGATGGACGCGATTTCAGCCGTAACCCCGTAGCTCAGATATCCTTCATCGATCACGATCGCTCTGTTGGTCTTGCGCACCGACGCCAGAATGGTTTCTTTGTCCAGTGGCTTGAGGGTGCGTGGGTCTACCACCTCGGCGCTGATCCCTTCCCCCGCCAAAAGGTCAGCCGCCGCAAGAGCAACCTGAACCATGCTCGAGGTGGCAACGAGGGTCACGTCGTCCCCTTGCCGCTTGACGTCAGCCACTCCCAGAGGGACTGTATGCTCGCCCAGGGGCACCGGGCCTTTGACGTCGTAACTCATTTTGTCTTCCAGGTAGATAACGGGGTTGTCATCGCGGATCGCAGCTTTCAGCAGGCCTTTGGCATCATAGGGAGTGGAGGGCATCACGACCTTCAAACCGGGAACGTGGGCAACCCACGCCTGCATACTTTGGGAGTGCTGTGCCGCTGCCCCCCGCCCAGCGCCGATGGTCGTCCGCAAGACCAGGGGAACCCGGGCCTGACCGCCGGTCATGTAGTGCATTTTGGCCGCCTGGTTGGCAAACTGCTCCATGACCAGGGTCAAGAAGTCACTGAACATGATCTCGACCACCGGCCGCATCCCGGTCATGGCTGCGCCAACACCAATCCCCGCCACGCCGGCCTCTGAGATCGGCGTATCCATCACCCTGCTCGGGCCAAACTCCTCTTGCAGCCCTGCCGTCACCATAAAGACGCCGCCTGCTCGGCCAATGTCCTCACCCATTAAAAAGACGGCAGGGTCGCGGCCCATCTCTTCAGCCAGGGCCTCGCGGATAGCCTCTCGAATGGTAAGTTCTCGTGTCTCAGGCATAGACATGCTCCATAACCTCTTTGATGTCGGGCACAGGAGACTGCTTCACAAAATCTATCGCCTCCTGCATCTCGGCTTCCACACGGCCGTCAACGTCCGCAAGTTCGGCTTCTGAACAGTGATTGTTGTCCAGCAACCAGTGGCGGAAGCGTCCGATCGGCTCTCGTTGCCGGCGGCTATCGACTTCCTCTTTTGTGCGGTAGCCGCGACCGAAGCCGATGTCCCCCATGTGATGGCCGCTTAGGCGGTAAGTGCGAGCCTCGACAAAGCTGGGGCCCAGACCAGCGCGCGCACGCTCCACAGCTTCCTCAACAGCCCGATAGACGGCGATAACGTCATTACCATCCACTTCGACAGCGGGAATGCCAAAGGCAGCCGCTCGTTCACCAATGGGCCGACAATCAACGGTTGCCTCCTCACAGCGAGTGTATTCACCAAAGCCGTTGTTCTCGCACAGGTAGATGATAGGCAGTTTCCACAGCGCCGCCATGTTCAGCACTTCCAGGAAAATCCCCTGGTTGGCCGCGCCATCGCCAAAGAAGCAGACCGCCACCTGATCCGACTGCCGTTTCTGGGCCGACAAGGCGGCCCCGGTCGCGATGCCAAACCCACCGCCTACCACTCCGTTGGCGCCCAAGACGCCCAGACTCAGATCGGCAGCGTGCATGCTGCCCCCCTTGCCCCGGCAATAGCCCGTCACCCGGCCACACAACTCGGCTAGCAGCCGCTTTGCGTCGCCTCCTTTCGCCAACAGGTGACCGTGCCCGCGATGCGTGCTAGTGATATAGTCGTCATTGTTCAGTGCCAGGCAGGCCCCGGTGGCCACTGCCTCCTCCCCAATGTATAGGTGGAGTAATCCCACAACTGTACCCCGGTGGTACAGCTCCTCGGCCGTTTCCTCAAAACGACGGATGCGTCGCATGTGGTAGTACATTTCCAACAAGAGTTCTTTTTCCCACGTCATCCCTACCCTCCAGTTCTAGCATTCGCCTAGAGCTATGGTCGTGGACACGCTCCGGACACGGGCTGCACCGGCTCAGACATGAATGGGCTTGCCAAATACATCATGGGCGGCCTCCATCAACACATCGCTCAAATCAGTGTGCTCACGCTTTTCGCCAAGCTCTCGGCAACTTTGCGGCTGCGGTCAACAGCAACTGCGTAGTCCACCTGGTAGCCGCTCATCGTGAAGCCGAATGCCTCGCCTTTCTGGAGTAGGCCAACAACCTCGGCATTGCGCAACAAGGCCTTGGTGGGGATGCACCCCCAGGTCCAGGTAAATCCCTCTCGAGTGTTCCTTTTCCACCAGGGCCACTCGGAGGCCCAGTAGGGCAGCCCTGATAGCAGCTACATAGCCTCCACGGCTGCCGCCGATAATCACTACATCATGTATGGTCGTTTGTCATCTCTTGTCCTTACAGCCTGCCCTCTACATGTGAAATTTCGCGGCACGGGTTGCGTAACACCCCCACCCTCTCGACCTCGACCTCTACTACGTCGCCGTCTTTAAGAAAGACATTGGGCTGGCGGAAGCCTCCTGTACCATGCGGCGTGCCGGTCAGGATCACGTCTCCTGGCAGTAGGGTAAAGGCCCGGGTGATGAACTCGATCAGAGTGGGGATGTCAAAGATCATCTCCGCAGTATTCGAGTCTTGTAGCGTCTCGCCGTTCACCCGGCAGGCAATGCCCAGCCGGCCAGGTTCGGGCAGCTCGTCCTTAGTCACGATCATGGGGCCAAGGGGACAGAAGGTATCGAGCGACTTGCTGCGTACCCACTGCCCGTCGCCCACCTGCAGGTCTCGGGCTGTCACGTCGTTGGCACAGGTAAAGCCGAAGATAATGTCAAAGGCCCTGGCGGCCGGCACATTACGCGCCCTCTGCCCGATGATGACCGCCAGCTCGGCTTCATAGTCCACCTTGGCTGTGAGGGTCGGATCCCACTCAATGGCCCTGCCTGGCCCGATGACGGAGGTGGGAAATTTGGCGAACAATACCGGAAAGCCAGGGGGCTCCATGCCGACCTCACGGCAGTGGTCAAGATAATTGGCGCCCACGGCGACGATCTTGGGTGGGTCGGGAAGAGGGGCCACGAACCGCACGTCGGCCAGCGGGTGGGACACCTCAGGAGAAAGTCGGCCCTGCGCCCAGCGTTGGAGCGCGGCTGCGGCGCGTTCGAGTGGGCCCGACCCCGACTCTAAGAGCGATCGCATGTTCTGTGGGCTGCCAGGGTCCGCCAGGTTCAAGTCGATCACCTGATCGTCGGCCAGCAGGCCAAGGTGGGTAACTTGGTCGTGGGAAAAGGCTGTGAAGCGCATGGGTCTCCTACCTCCATCTAGATGTGAAAGGTGGCTTGGCAAGCTGTGACCTTCCCCCCAAGGAGCAGCGCTCAATGATGGCTTTCCTGCCGCAAAGCCGGGGACGTCAGCACCGCCGGGTTGAGCACATAGCGAGGCATCCGTCCCTGGAAGAAGTCCACGATGGCTTGGGCCGTCTTCATTTTCAAGTCGAGCAGGGCGTCTTCCGAGTACCAGGCGGCGTGGGATGAGAGCAGCACGTTGTCCATCGTGCACAGCGCGTTATCCGGATGCAATGGCTCCTGCTCATACACGTCGAGAGCAGCGTGGCTCAGGCGGTTGTTCTGCAGAGCATCCACCAGGGCAGCCTCGTCGATGATCGGCCCACGGGAGGTGTTGATGATGGTTGCGCTGGGTTTCATCAACGCCAGACTTTTGGAATCAATGAGGTGATGGGTCTCCTTGGTGAGCGGGACGTGTAGGGTTAGATAGTCAGCTTGGCGCAGGACCTCTTCCAACGACAGCATGGTCACGTCCAGGGCCGCCGCCTCCTCACGACTGATGCCTGGGTCGGGTGCGGCGATGACCCGCATCCCAAATGCCTGTGCCCGGCGGGCCACCCGGCGGCCGATCCGCCCCAGCCCGATGACGCCCAGGGTCTGTGAGCTCAGCCGGTACAGTGGCTTGGCGATGACGGCCGTTTTCCAATAGGCTTCCCCTGCCACACGCCTATCCCGGACCGCCTGGTCCAGGAGCAGAAGCTTGCGGGCACAGGCCAGGAGCAGGCCAAGGGTGTGGTCGGCAACCTCATCCAGACAGTAGTCGGGGACGTTGGTGATCACCACGCCGCGCTGTGTCGCGGCCTCTACGTCGATCATGTCCACGCCGATGCCGTAGCGTGCCACAATCCGGCAGCGAGGAAGGTTGTCCAGCACCCACCCGGTGATGGGCGCAAAGCCGACCATCAAGGCATCGGCATTGGCAGCTACTTCGATGATGTCTTCCTCAGTCATGCAGTGGTGCCACTCTACCTGGGCATCAATGCCAGCCAACACCCCCAGCTCCAGGTCAATGGATGGATGCTCTAGATCCGTAATTACCACTTTGTATGTCACTGTCTATTCCCTCGATGGAGCCAAGCCAACGAAGCCTGGCCTTGCAGAGGAGCCATCGCCTGCTTTGGTACAGATGGATGCCCTATAAGGGGCCGGTGCCATGTTCGACCGACACCTCTAGGGTTGACTAGCTTGAGCAGAAAAGGCTCGCTTGCCGGTTGAAACGCCCACGCCGCTGGATCGACGTTAGGCAGCCAACTCCTGAAAAGTTGCTTTTGGACAATCACTCAGCGACCTCATCAGCCGCACCGTCGTAGAGTTGTGATGCGATATCCTGCAGAATGTCTGTCATGCTAGACCTTAATACCCCAATCAAAATCGGGGAAAATCTCCGGCCCCCCGCTTTCGCAGACTACAAACATCTTCTCACACTTGCCTGTTGCTTCTTCGGCATAGGTCCCGGTCTCGATGCAGACCACCATCCCAGGTTCGAGCACCGTTTCGTCACTGGGTACGAACCAAGGGGCTTCGTTGACCGTCGTGCCGATGCCGTGACCCACATAGTGGCCCAGCCTGAGGCTGTACTTGTCATAGGCTCTTGCGGCTGCTTCGAACACATGCTTGGCCCGGTTGCCAGGTCGCAGTGCATCCGCAGCGGCATAGAAGGAGTCACGAGCAGCCCTGGCGTACTTTTTCTGGACTTCTGTGGGCTCTGCGCCGATAACCATCACATTGGCCATGTCGGCCCAGTACCCATTCAGCCGAGGGCTGACGTCGAATTCTGCCAGGTCACCAGGCTGCGTCACATAGTCGATCGGCCCACCGGGGGAGACAGACTTGTTGCGGGGACCACAGACCAATTCTCCGCTGAGGAACAGCTTGCCGCCTGCATATTCGTGCATTGCCTGCGTGACTGCAGCCCACAATTGGAACTCGGTCTTGCCCGCCTCTCTGGTCCGCAACAGCAGCTCCTTCTGCCCCACGTTCACCACCTCAGCGACCTGCTTCAAGAGCCTGATTTCGCGTTCAGTCTTGATCTTGCGGGCAGTCTCGACGGCAGGAGCGGCCTCAACGAGCTCCACATTCGGAAACTCCTCCATCAGGATGCGCAGTACGACTAACGGCAGTGTCTGTTCCTCAACCGCCAACTTGAGCTCTCCCTTTCCGAGTCCTGCCTGTTGGAATGCCCTGCGCACCGTGGCAACGAAATTGTCTCTGGGTGCCTGTCGTTCGTAGGGCTCGAACACCTGCAGGATGTCAAAGCCGAAAACCTCGTCGAAGGCGGTCTGTTTTTTGGCGCCGCCGGCATAGTAGCTGTTCGCGACCAGGAAACTGCCTGGCTCTTTTACCCCAAAGAGAGCCATCACTGGCCCGTAGTTCAGATGGGCCAGAGGGCCAAACTCGATTGGCACCTCGTAGTGGCTCACGTATGTCACGTTCTCGGCGGATGATAGCAACGCCCAGTCCGCGCCGGCTTTGTTTAGCTCGGTCCGGGCGCGCGCCAATTCTTCATTGCCCATAGCTCCTCTCCTTTCCGGCGGGCTGAACGCTCCGCTGATCTGTTTGCCTCCCTATCCCTTCAAGGGGCCCCTGCCGACGCCCGGCTGTAAACCAGATCTCGTTTTTGGCCGAACCAGCCTCCATTGTCGGCGACAGGGTTTGCAGAGACAAGCCAGCGGGCGACAATTCGTCCACGATATGCTCGAACTCCTCCAACGCGGTGTCGGCGCAGGCTATGAGCGACTTCCTTTCCTGGATCTTTTTCCAAGCATTGAGGACCTCCTCCAAAACACACACGCCCACATCGTAGTTCAGCTCCAAGACGTCGATCCCGTCAACGGTCAGCAGCAGACCCACCGACTACGGGGTATTGCCGTGGAGATGGAAAGCAATCCAGGGGAACTGTTCAGCGACGCGGTGCACCCACGGCAAAAACATATCCATAAAAGCGTGGAGAGAGCAATGATACCGTGTCCTCTTGCAACCAGATCCCCTTGTCTGGCGTCTAGCAACGCAGCCTAGCACCCCCCACGAGATAGCCGTTCTCTAATTGAGGTGCCAGGTCCAATTGGGCCTGGCCCACCTCGATCCAGACGTCGGCATACGGCTCGACCAAGCGTCGCACTTTCTCGACTTTCTCGGGGTGGCCGTACAGATCCAAGGCCAGATTGGTGCCGCCACGCAGGGCGGAACACATATCGGCAGGACCGCGCATCAAGGTGGGACTACAGGCAAAGCGGCCATGTGCGCGCTTCACCAGGGCGACCAGGAGCTTAAGCAGCTTCTAGGCCCAGGGGTGATCCAGGATCGGGCGTTGTCAGTCGTAGTCCTCCCCGTCTGTGGTGCAGGGGACAGAATACATGTTGGTGCCCGAAAGGTGCACGGGACAGCCCATGATGGCTTCCGTCCAGGGCACGCCGTGGAACGCCCCCATTGAGAAGAGGTGGTTATCATCCAGTTCGGTGTAGGCCTCCCCTGCGGCGTCCGCGTCCTTTGGGAAGAGATCAATGGGGATATCGTCCGGTTGAATCGGCCCGGGCGCCATGGCCGCCACCACACTGGGATACTGTTGGTGGACAAAGAAGCCAAATAGCCAAGGATCCGATGGGCGGACGCTCCGTGGGTCCCCTGCCGAAGAAAGCCTGGTGACGCCTGAGCTTGGTTGCGTCCAGGTCTAGCTGCATACACAACCTCCATCCCCACCGTCAACTGAAGAGGCCTGGAACTCAGGGCCTGTAACCCAGTGCAGAGACTACAGGCCCTGACAGTTCTTCCCGCTTTCCGAGTTCCGAGGCGTGGCTACTTCTTCAGGCCTGCGGCCTCCTCAAGGCTGATCTGGACGTGTGCGCCTGGCCAGTTGTAGAGCGGCCCAAATCCTGGCGGCAAGTCTGGAAAGGCATTCACCCCTTCTTTTATCGGCACTATTCTGGCATTCGGGGTCCTCAGATTAACCTCAATGCCCGGGATGGTCACTCCAAAGTCCGTAGGCCAGACAATCGGTTCCTGTATATCTTCCCCCATGATCCATCGATAGGCAGTGTCGAGCGCACCGACGCTGCCGGCAAAGGTGTCCAACTGCACAACGCAATCAACGCCCTCTTGCGCGCACAACACCGCGTTGGCGTTGTATCCCTGGCAGTACATGATGGGCAGATAGTCCAAGCCGGCGTTCTCGAAAGCCGATTTGACGGTGGTGCAGTAACCTTGGGTGTGAACCACGTCGATTTTCTTGTCCGGGTTGGCAGCCAGGATAGCCGAAATCAACGGTTCTTGGACGCCTTCCGCGAACTCGCCGTAATACTCGCCCACAATGTTAATGTTCTCTTTGGGAGCCACGTTGTACATGCCTTCCAGACCACAGCGGTAGATATCATCCGCGATGTCTACACCTTGCAGGCCTTTGTCCATGATCACGTTGATCGGGTGCTTGTCAGCACCTGCAGCCAAGGCCTCCCATTGCCCCGCATCGAAAGCCCAATCGCAAAAGCCAAAATCAATTGCCTTCTCGCAGGCGCCTGGCTTGGCGGTAATGTCGAATGTGACGACTTTGGCGCCCGTGTTGCAAGCCTTCTCTACAAGGTCGTTCACAGATGTGTTGTCGACGGCGTCCAGCAGGATGGCATCGACGCCTTCAGCGATTAGGTTCTCTAGCCCGGCCCGCTGTGCCTCTGGGGTATTCTCCGTATTGAGGATCTCGAAGTCGATGATGTTGGCATATGGCTCGTGCTTGGACGCAGCTTCGGCAGAGCGCTGCATCTGGATGCGGTAGTCGTTGCCCAAGAACGAGTTGACCAGCACGGTCCGGCACTTGCCGTCCTTTCCGTAACCCTTACAATTGGGCTTCGTCTCGGCAGCCGGCGCCTTCGTTGCGGGCGCCTTCGTTGCGGGCGCCTTCTCTTTGGTCGGTGACTGAGTTGGAGTCGGTCCCGCACCGCAAGCGGCCAGAACCAGGGCCCCGATGAGCAGGATCGCGATAGCAATGGGATACGACTTTCTGCTGTTCATCTTTCTTCCTCCTCTCCAACGAACATTGGCTTCTCTTCATATAACTTGGATTCAGACCACCACGATCTTTTCTTGGTTCCTGCCCTCCTTTCTGTATATAGAACGCCGAGCCGTCGCACATACTCGGGTCTGTCTGATGAACACTGGTTACTCTTCATACAACTTGGACTCAGATTGCCATGATCTTTTCTCGGTTCCCACCTTTCTGTGATGAGGTGTGGGGGCCGTTGCACATGCTCAGGTTTCGGATGAACCGAACCTGGTCGTAGAGAACAAGACGGCCAACAGTATCACCAACCCATAGATGATCAGCTGGAACGGCCGGGGCATGTTGAGTACGGGTAACAGCGAGAGGAGAACCGCCAACAACAAGGAGCCGCCGATCGTGCCGATGTAGCTGCCGCTCCCTCCGAAGATCGACGCCCCACCGATAATGACTGCTGCGAAAGAGACAAACAGGTAAGGATCACCCATGCCGAGATAGGCTCGCCCGAACTTGCCTGCCAAGAGGATGCCCGCCACACCATTTAGGAAGGCAGAGAGCACATAGACCAGAATCAGGGTCATGCGCACGTTGACACCGGAGTATTGGGAGACGGATTGACTGGTGCCGACAACGTAGATCCTCCGGCCAAACCCCGTACGCCCCAGTAGCACAGTCAAGATGACGGCCAGCACAAACCAAATAATGACCAGATACGGGACCTGACCCACATTTCCAGCCCCCGCCGTCAGGATCAATTCAGGGGGCTGACCATACTGACCCATTGTCGTGACGCCACCCATCCCGATTCCGGCGACAAGCCCCAGCAGTATGTAGTTCATGGCCAAAGTCATGACCATCGGGTGCACCCCCAGAATAGTGACCCCGATCCCGTTCAAGAGCCCAACTACCACACAGCCAAGCAGCGCGACCGGTATGGCCCACACCATCGGCGCGTTTTGTCCCTGGGTCAACATGGTCATGATGATCGCTGCACCGGTCAGGGTCCAGGGCAGGGAGAGGTCAGCACCGCCGCTGATGATCACCGGGGTCTGTCCCATGGATACCAGGCCGATGACAGCAGCCTGCAGCACCAGTGCCCGCAAGTGCCTGGGATCGCCCCACCCAAAGCCAGGACGGTAGATGCTGACGGCGGTCAAGAGGACAAGCATCGCCACATAGGCCAGCACGACGCTCCGATTCTGGTGAATTGTCTTCTGGACGTTTGTCAGTGCGCTCATTGTTCTAACGCCTTCCGGATCCGTGCTCGATAGCCAACAATATTCAGGCTTACAGCTCCGATGAGGAAGATGCCCTGCACCATGGGCGTATAGAAACTGGAGATGCCAGCAAAGCTGATCAGGTCAAAGATAAACAGCATGATGAAGCTGCCCAACATGGCGTTGATCAGATCGCCCCGACCACCGCCAAGCACAATCCCGCCTACCAGGGCAGCCGCAACCGAGGTGAGGATGAAGGGATCGCCAGCGATAGGTGATCCCCTGTTAACCTCGACTGTGCGGTAGATGCCGGCCAGCGCAGCAAAGAACCCCGCAAGCATATAGGCCATGATGTTGATCCGCACCACGTCCACGCCATTTAGATAGGCGCGTCTCTCTGCGCTGCCCACGGCGTATAGGCGAGTCCCCAGTTTGGAACGCTTGAAGAGGAGCCACAGGACGGCGAGGACAAGGATAAAGAGCAGTGAACTGGGAATGCCAAAGGGATCGCTCCGAACAAAACTCTTCAGTGGTCGGGCAGCCTTTCCACCTGGGTCATCCAGCACCAACAAAGCCAAGCCATTCAGAATCGACCAAGAGGCCAGCGTGGCAATAAAGGGAGCCACCTGCAGAACGGTCACCACATAGCCGTTGACAAGTCCTGCCAGCAGCCCGAGTCCCATGATCAATACCGTCCATAGAATGACACTGCTTACGGTATCTTGCATCTGCGTCGCTGCCAGGCTGTTCGCCAGGCTGATCATGCCACCGATGGACAGATCGATGCCGCCGGATAGCAGCACAAATGCTTGCCCGACGGTGGCCAGGATCATGGTCAGCCCTGCGTTTGCTTTGACCTCAATGAAACCCAGGTTGAACAAGCGAGGTTTGATGATGAATATGAGGCTGACCAACGCCAGGAAAAGGAGTAGAGGGATGAGATCATAGATGTTCACCTCCGGGCGGACGGGATATCTTTTGGTGCGCATTTTGGGGGTTTCGCCAGTCGTGACCGAGCTAGCCATTCTGAGCGTCTCCTGTCCTGACAGCGTCGTGGCCGTCCACGTTCTGGGATCACCAGGTCTGCATCGTTTCGGCCTGAACGTCGTTCGGACCCCTGTGATGTCCCTGATGATTGCCATGGGGATTAATCGCTTCGCCGACCGAAGCTCGAACAAGGTTCTCCTCCGAAATCAGATCGCCCGACAACTCGGCTTCGACCTGCCCCTGCCTGAGCACCAGCACACGATCGCACATGTGGATCAGTTCATCATTGTCGGTGGAATACCACAGAATCGCCGAACCCCCAGCGGCCAGTTCGCGCAGCAAGGTATAGATTTCGGCCTTGGTGCCCACGTCCACGCCCCGGGTGCTGTCATACATCATCAGCAACTTGGGCTCTGTCACCAGTAGTTTGGCCAGAACAACTTTCTGCTGGTTGCCGCCGCTTAGTCGTTCCACCGGGTCGGCTGGATCTGGCACCATGATCGAGAAGCGGTCTATGGCATTCCTGACCAGGTTTCTCTCGGAGGCACGACTGATGAAGCCAAGCTTGAGGAGGTTGGGGAGAACACTCAGTGTGATATTGTCCGAGACTGATTTGGGGAAGAGCAGCCCCTGGGTTGCCCGGTCTTCGGGAACCAGAGCTACGCCCATGTCCAAGGCTTTCCCGGGGCTCTTGATCTGGACCAGTTTTCCTGCCAGCGCGACCTCGCCAACGCTCTGCTGAACGCCGTAGAGCGCCCGGAAAAGCTCAGCCTGGCCCTGGCCAGTTAGCCCGCCCACGCCCAGGATCTCACCCTTGCGCAGGGCAAAACTGATGCCCTTGAGACGGGTTCCGACTTTGAGGTCATGCACCTCGAGGATTGGCTCTGGCCAAATGTCTGTTTCCCGTGGAGGATACAGGCGACCCATTACCCGCCCCAGCATCAGGTTCACGACCTCGTCCATGGACTTGTTCTCGGAGCCGAAGGTGCCGACGTTCACGCCATTGCGAAATACTGTGATCCGGTCCGCCACTTCCCGGACCTCACTCAACTTGTGCGAAATGAAAATGATGATCTTACCTGCAGCCGCCAGTAGGCGAGAATAGCTGATGAGCCATGCAGTCTGCTCCCGGCCCAGTGCAGAGGTCGCTTCGTCGAAGATGATCACTTTGGGATCGCGGGCCACCACCTTGGCAATTTCGACCATCTGGCGCTGGGCCAGTGGTAATTGGTTGACCGGACGATCGGGATCGGCCACGTCGATGCCCATCTGGTCAAACAGATCGTGGGCACGCGCCCGTAGGCTCTTCAGAGAGGTGCCCCCAAGCCGGTCGCGCTCCTCCAGCCCTAAGAAGATGTTCTGGCTGACTCGCAGGTCAGGGATCAAGCTCAGCTCCTGAAACACCATGGCGATGCCTGCCTTGATCGCGTCGTTTGGGTTGTTGACGAGAGAGGGTTGACCATCAACCCAGATCTCGCCCGCATCACGCTGAACCACGCCACTCAGGATCTTGACCAGGGTGCTCTTCCCTGCACCGTTCTGGCCCACCAGCCCATGGACTTCACCCGCATTGCAATGGAAGAAGGCGTGATCCAAGGCAACAACCCCCCCAAAGCGCTTCGAAATGTCATTCAGTTCCAAATCTGCCCTGGGCTGAGCAGTATCCACACACTCTCCCTTCCCATTAGGTGTAGGGCTCATGTGGGCTTCGGGGTGAAGGCACTTGCGGGAAAGAGATAGAAGGTGCATAATGCCCCTGTACACAATCTCGCCGAACTGCTACCCAAGGAGTGAAGCCCATGATGATTTTTCCGATTGACACGTTGATGGATGAACAGCGTTGCTATGATTTCTTGCTTGAACTGCTACATCCAGAAGGGTCAGATTGTCCCAACGGTCATCCCTTGCCATCGGATCAGGCGCCCTATGACCGACACTGAGATCCAATCCTCGACTACAGATGTCGCGTATACGGCGCGGTGTACAACATCTTCACAGACACCATTTGGAGCCGAAGTCGCTACTTTATGCGTTACCATTGTCCTCATCATACGCGGCCTCGTCCTGGGGGTGCCAACAAAGCACTTCAGAGTGTTTCATAACTCCGTCAGCACTGTTCCTGACGCCCCCGGTCGTGCCCAAACTGCCAGTTTGGTGGCTCATCTGGGTGATCATTTGCAAGCAAAATGCCCTTGACGAGTCAGTCGGGAGCGATTCCTGAAGCCACTGGGCGTTCTGCGGGACTGGTTGGCCGTGTTTTTGGAGCCGAAACGCTCTCAAAACGATGCCTCCATCAGGCTGCCTGGGACTTATGAAACACTCTGCACTTGGTAGATGAGCTGAGGATCGATCCGGTCCCATTTGTTGAAACGGCGTCATGTCTTTCGAAGACTGGCCAAAGAGAGGCTTCTCCGCCGGGCCGCCCAACAAAGGAACATCGCTCTATGATTAGCCCTCCTCCGAAAGATTGAACAAGTCCTCGACTGCTGCAGCCAAATGCTTCCGCATCTCCTCCTGGGCGCTGGCGAGGTCGCGCTGGCGCAGCGTCTCCACCAGCCGACCGTGCCACTCTACATCTCGCTCTTCGAACTTGCGCGGGTTCCGCTTGCGTTGGGTCAGGAGCAGTACACGCGTCTGGACACTTAGTTGCTCCCAGGCGTCCAACAGCCGTTTGTGGCCCGACAAGCGACATATGGCGCGGTGAAATGCCAGGTCTAGTTCAGTGAACTGCCCCACGTCATAAGTCTGTGCCGCCACATCTGCCATCTGTTCGACATAGCCATCCAACTCGTCTAACTGCTCCGGCGTGGCCCGTTTGACGACATACTCCACGGCCAACAACTCGAGCGCCAGCCGTAGGCTGTAGATCTCTTCCGCATCCTCTATGCTCAGGCTGGTCACGAAGCTACCCCGATGAGGGTAGCGCACGACAAGGCCCTCATTCTCCAAGAGTAGTAGTGCATCTCGCACCGGCCCGCGACTCGTCTCCATGGCTTTTGCGATTTCGCGCTCCACAATTCGCTCTCCAGGCTTGAGCTGGTCGGTCACAATCGCCTGGCGCAACTGGTCGGCAATGTGTTCGCTCAGCACGCGACTTGGCGGCAGCAACATAGCCAGATTTGCTTCTCCACTCATTCCGTCACTCATTCTTGAAGGGTAGCCTCCTCCCCGTGCATCGACTTGATGTCTACGCTTGGACTTGCCCATTGACGATACGTGGCGTCCGGCCGTCGGTGCCCGGCAGCGCGTTCATGATCTCAATGGTGAAGCCGACGATGTGTGCAGTATCAAGGTTCGCCCATGTGGTGCCCGGTCGAAGCCCGGATCCCATCTGCGCCACCCCAATGCTGTGGCCAGCCAGGTACTCGATCACCGGCTCCAAGTCCGGAACGTTGAACCGGATATGGTGGATGCCCTCGCCGTGCTTCTCCAGGAAATCGGCCCAGATGCTCTTGCCCTCCAGAGGTTGGATCAATTCCAGTTCGACGGGGCCCAACTCGGTAAAAGCCATTCGTGCGGAGAAGTCCCCGGGCTTGCCATGGTAGAAGCTTTGAATGTCTGTACGGTCGTCCGGCGGCCAATCGATGGCGCGAAAGGGCCCAATGCCAAAGACTTCAGACAACACAGCAATGGTCCTGTCCAAATCCTGAACCACGACACCGATCTGCACAAAATCTCGGAATGCCTCTCTTGTAGCATTGACGTCATTCGACATAGTATTTGCCACTCCATCCAGATAGTCTTGGTTTTTGGGTCATTGGTCAACAGTTAACAATAATGCTGTAGACTGAGACGCATGGTGAATCCACACAGTTTGCGCCACACCCTGCAGATCGACCGCCATCGGCTTTTCAATCAGGCAATGGATGTCAGCCCAGGCGCAGGCCACGGCCAGGTCGGGATGGGTCGGACGGGGCGGACAGATGGAAGCCATTTCGACCTCAGAGTCGGCAAGCAACCCATCGAGGTCGCTGTAGGTCCGGGTCCTGTACCGGGCGGCAAAGGCCTCGACTCTCGCCGGGTGGCGTCGTAGACGGCAATAAACCGGGATACGCGCGGCGACGCCAGTGCTCGTGCGTGGGTGTATCCCCTACCTTTCCACAACCGATGGGGGCTGTGTCCACCTGATCCACAGTGCCGCTCCCTCCCCCAACCTCTACGACATCTCGATCTGCAACGGATAGCGCCCAACCTCTCAGGAGTGACGGTACATGGTGGTGGGGTCATGCCCAACCCTGTCGAATCCTCGTTGGATGTCACCCTTGAATCACGACAACCCGAGTATACCACAAAACGATCTAACTGTCAACTGTTAACCATCAACATTTGACATTTAACCATCTACATGATATAATCGAACTGCAGGATTCAAACCCGAGCAACAGTCGTTTCAGCCTTGCTCACCAATGCTTGGGTGTCCTTATGTCGCGCCTGCTAACTACTCCGAGTTGGACTCTTGCAGGGACCGACACACAGGACCAAGCCTCGTTCATAGCATAGAGACGCGAAGGAGTGTCATAAATGAAATCACCAGGCCGAGACACGCTTCTTGCGCTGTATCACCAAATGCTGGTTCTGCGACGATTTGAGCAAGCGGCCGCCCGTACCTACCGCGAAGGCAAGATCCCAGGCTTCATCCACCTGTACATCGGTGAAGAGGCAGTGGCTACCGGGGTATGTGCGCACCTGAGGCCAGATGACAAGGTGGGCAGCACGCACCGAGGACACGCCCACGCCCTGGCCAAGGGGGTGCCGCCCAGGGAGGTGATGGCCGAGCTGTGGGGACGCAGCACCGGGTGCTCGGGCGGCCGGGGTGGTAGCATGCATCTCTATTCAAAGGAGCATGGCCTGCTGGGCACCAACGGCATTGTCGGCTACGGCCCTCCCCTCGCCGCGGGCGCGGCCTTTACGGCCAAGTATCTTGGCACCTCTCAGGTGGCGGTGGGTTTTTTCGGCGATGGGGCGGCCAACCTGGGCTGTTTCCATGAAATCATGAACATGGCCTCCATTTGGAGGTTGCCTGTCGTCTTTGTGTGCGAGAACAATCTCTACGCCACTGAGTTGCCCTTTTTGAAAGCCACGGCCGGCCAGAGCGTCGCCAACCGCGCCGCTGGCTATGCCATGCCCGGTGTAGAGGTAGACGGGCAGGACGTACTGGCTGTCTATGAGGCTGTCGGCGAGGCTATTGCGCGGGCCAGGGCTGGCGACGGCCCCAGCCTGATCGAATGCCGCACTTACCGCTATGTGGGCCACCACGAAGGGGATCCCGGCACCGATTATCGCACCCGGGAGGAGATCGAGGAGTGGAAAAAGCGGGATCCGATCCTCCTCTTTGGAAAGCACCTGCTCGATGGAAAGATCGCCACCCAAGAGGAATTAGACCAGATCGACGAAGAAGCAAAGGCCCTGATCCAAGATGCGCTCGAGTATGCCAACAAGAGTCCCTGGCCCTCATCAGACGAGGTAGCAACCGGGGTCTTTGCCAGCCCGGTCTAAACAAGGGAGTGAACCATGCGAGAGATACGATTCATCGAAGCCATTCGGGAAGCCCAATGGGAAGAAATGCGCCGGGACGGGACGATCTTTATGTTTGGCGAGGGCATCGGCTCGCGAGGAGGCGCCTTTACCCAGACCAAGGGAATGTGGTCCGAGTTTGGCGGGAAGCGCCTGATGGACGTCCCGCTCTCGGAAATGGGTTTCACAGGGTTGGCCATCGCCGCAGCTATGACCGGTTTGCGACCCATTGTAGACATCATGTTCTGGGATTTTGCCAACGAGGCCGTTGGCCAGATCATCAACCAGGCCGCTCGCGTCCACTACATGTCCAATGGGCAGTTCAAGGTCCCGTTGGTCATCCATGGTGTGGTTGGCGTCGGGCAGTCGGCTGGCGGGCACCACTCGGGCCGGCATTATCCCCTTTATGCGCAGATGCCGGGGTTGAAGGTGGTCCTACCTGCCACGCCCTACGACGTGAAGGGCTTGCTCAAGACAGCCATCCGCGACGATGACCCAGTGTTGGTGTTCTACCACAAGGGTATGCTCAACGACAGAGGCCCTGTTCCCGAGCACGAGTATACAATTCCCCTTGGCCAGGCGGTGGTGCGTCGTGAGGGAACGGACGTGACTATCATCGGCACCTTGAAGATGGTCCAGTTGGCCCTGAACGCTGCCGACGCCCTGGTGGAGGAAGGTATCTCGGTGGAAGTCCTGGATCCCCGAACACTGGTACCCCTGGATAGGGATACGATCCTCAATTCGATCCGTAAGACCAACCGTGTGGTCGTTGTGGACGAGGCCTTCAGCCCCTGTGGTGTGGGGGCCGAGATCGCTGCTCTGGCAGCCGACGAGGCATTCTACTACCTGGACGCCCCCATTAAGCGTATCCACACTCTATCGGTGCCCGAGCCCTCGTCGCCGCCGTTGGAGCAGGCGATACTGCCCAACTTGGAGCAAGTGGTGGCGGCTGTGCGGGAGGTCATGAGTCAGTGAGCTTCTTCTCACAGTGAGACAGATTGCTCATGCCGGGTGGCGTGAATCCTTCAGCCACCATCGGCAGAGCGGTAGAAAACGAGCGTAGCATTGTCAGCTCAAGCTGAGCAGAGCGCTCCAAGTTTGATCGATTCTTCTGCCAGACAATACCTCGGTCCAAGGAAGCTACCTGGAGCTGTGCGTCTCCCGCTCCTGCTCAACGGTCTCTGGCCGACAGCGATGGGGGTGCTTTGCCTGAGTCTGAGTAAGCTGTCAAGTTTTCAACATTATACCAGGAGTGATCAATGGCCTACGAGATTGTGGTGCCCCGCCTGGGGCTGACGATGGAAGAGGGGCGCATCGCCGAATGGTTTAAGGAACGCGGCGAAACCGTCAAGGAAGGGGAACTGCTATTTGCTGTTGAGACAGACAAGGTGGTGTTGGAGGTGGAGGCACCGGTCGGAGGCATCGTTTATCCCCTGCCGGACCTGCCCTCAGAGCCCATGCCCATCGGGACGCTGATCGGCTACATCGTCGCCCCCGGAGAGGAACCACCCCCGGTGGCAACACCCGAGGAGGCTGTGCCCGCAAAAGCCCCTGAAACCGTAGCCGCGTCACCTCCCGCCACACCAGCCGCTCAGGAGCCTACCACCAGCGCGAGGAAGCTATCCAGTCCTGCTGCCCGGCGCCAGGCGCGGGAACTGGACATTGATTGGCGTGCCATTGAGCGCCCCGGTGGCGGACCGATTTTGGTCTCCCACGTGGAGGCAGCAGCTAAAACAAGGGCTGAGCCGCGGCGAATCCAGGCTTCTCCTGTGGCCAGAAGGCTCGCGGAGACAGCCGGGATCGACCTTGCCGAACTGGTAGCCGAGAAGCCGGAGGGTGGTAAGATCACGCGGGCAGACGTAGAAGCGGCCATCGCTGCTCGTGAAGCAGGCACGCCCCCAGCCGTTGCCCCTCCTTCCCCCGCGCCTGTGTCTGGTGAACTGATGCCGATTACCCAGATCCGGCGTGTGATCGCACAGCGCATGGCCGAAGGTGCACAGACAACCGCAGCGGTGACGCTCACCAGCGAGGCTGACGCCACCGAGTTAGTGGCTGTGCGTGAAAGGTTCAAGACAGCCCTTGCGCCACGCGAAATGGTCGTGCCCACTTACACTGACTTGATGATCAAACTCACCGGCATTGCCCTGTCAGAGTACCCATTGTTGAACGCGAGTTGGCAGGAGAATGGCATCTTCATCCCCGATGGCGTTCACGTCGCAGTGGCGGTCGACACGGAAGCGGGGCTGCTCGTGCCGGTTGTCCGTGACGCGCCATCCAAGTCCATCCAGCAAATCGCTGAGGAGTCGTGGACGCTGGCGCAAAGGGCCCGTGCCCGCCAATTGGGAGTGGATGACCTACAGGGCGGCACCTTTACCATCACCAACCTCGGCACCTATGGCATTGATGCCTTTACGCCGATCATCAACCTGCCGCAATGCGCCGTTCTGGGCGTGGGGCGAATCATCGACAAGCCGGCGGTAATCCACGGCGAGATCGTATCCCGCAAAATGATGGCCCTGAGTCTGACTTTCGATCATCGACTGGTGGATGGGGGACCGGCAGCTCGCTTTCTCAACACGGTTCGGGAATATGTGGAACAGCCGTACTTGTGGCTTTCCCGGTAGGGTGCCACAGGCAGAAGTTCCACGGCAGACACACGTCTGGAGGGAATTGCAATGAGTGACAGCCTATTCGATCTGACAGGCAAGGTTGCTGTCGTTACCGGGGCCGGTGCCAATGGTGGCATCGGCCACGCGTTGGCCATCGGCTTTGCGCAGTACGGCGCGGACATTGTAGTTGCCGATATCGATGATGGGGGGGCCCAAGTCACAGGCGAGGAAGTCGAGGCGCTAGGGTGTAGGGCTCTTGTTGTCCACTGTGACGTATCCTCTCCGCAGGAGGTGGAGGCGCTCTTTACTAGGGTTGACCGGGAGTTCAACCGAGTAGACATTCTGGTCAACGTTCCCTTTGCTTTCCCCGCGCGAGTTCAACCACATGAGCTGAGCCTGGAATCCTGGGACAAGACGTTGGCGGTCAGTCTCACAGGGTATTTCCTATGTGCCCGGCAGGCCATCCGCCGCATGCTCAAGCAGGACACCGGAGGCAGCATCCTCAACGTTGGGTCCATCGCCGGCGTCTCTGCTTTGGGAAGGGGCAACTTTCCCTATAGCGTAGCCAAGGGTGGCGTCAACCAGATGACCAAAGAGATGGCGATCGAATACGCCCGGCAGGGGATCCGGGTCAACGCCATTCTACCGGCCCAGGTGATGACCCCAGGCTTCCATAAGACAATGCTTACTGATCCGCACTATGGCGAAGATATGCGCCAGCGCTTTATCAGCGGCATCCCTATCGGCCGTGTGCTGGACCCAGAGGACTTTGTGGGGGCTGCCCTGCTCCTGTGCTCGAACGCGGGCGCTGCCATCACCGGCGTGCTGCTGCCTGTGGATGGTGGCAACCTGGCCATGAACGCTGGTGGCAGCCATACGTGGATAGAAGACTAACAATCGGTCTGAGCAGCAGAACGGGCTACCGTGCCCGCACGTGCCTGCATGCGGGCACGGTAGCTTCTTGCCGAAGCGCGGGCCTTCTTACAGCCATCGTGTTGGTGTGTTCTGATGGGCGTATGTATCAGTTGAGAGGGACAGCCGGAGCGAATAGATCATCAAATCGCCCATTGACCCAGGCCAGTCGTAAATGGAGCAAGTGGTTGAACCCGTCCTCTCTCCAAGCGCATGCCCACCCCCTTAAACCGCTGCTGGATGAGCCCCTTACAAGCACTTTCGACGATGCCGCTGCCGATGGGCAGCCCCAACTCCTTGAAGGCTTTCAACGTTGCTGTATGGAGGCCAAGCGTGAGGAATGGCCGGCGGGGACAACCGTCCCTTTGCCAGCCAGCCCTGTGAAATAAAGTATTCACAGGACCAGCCCAGCGAGCGGGCCGGCCATGGAGACCATCCACAATCAACGGAGCCTCTCAACCCCTTGAGCCGGGGCAGGCCTTCAGCTACCAACGAGTGAGCAGGGCCAGCCCTCGTGGCCGGCGGCATCGAACGGGCCGGCTCTGCGATGATACCTTCCATCGGCGAACTCTCTACCCCCCCAACTGCCGGCCAGCGGAGTCCGACCTTGTGTCCGACGGAGCGGATGTGGGGGACCACCCCTCAATCAGCGGTGCAAACGAGCGAGCGAAGCGGGCCTTTTGGGCCAGCGGAGCAAGCGGTGTAGTATTCGGGAATCGCCGCTCACCGCTCTCCCCCAAGAAAGTATGGCTTCCAACTGTGGAAGCCATGGCCCAGTATTGGAGAGGGTGTGTGGCGTTCCATCCCTCATCGTGATCACCTTCAATCAGCAAGTTGTGCTACAATTGTGAGGGGCGAGAGTCAGCCGGCTATGCTCAACTCGTCTCCCGGCTGGCTCTCGCCCGTCACGCTATACGCCACTCCGCTGCGCTGCGTGGCTTACTACCAACGGCCGGCATGGTAGCAGCCCACGTGTACGCCTATGGCATAACCGCCATCCGCCGGCACCAGCCGCAACCAGGTCTCGCCAGCCTGAAATGCTTCCAGGCATAGGATGCAGCACCGGAGGCCAGACGGGACACCCGGGCCGATCATGGGTTCTACGGTGATGGCGTTGGGTTCCGCCACGATGCTCGAAGGCCCACCAGCCGGCATCAGTACATCGCCCCCCCTGCCAGATCGCTCATTCTATCACCTCCTCTACGGGGATCACTACGAACCTCGACACCACTCCGCTGACCCTTCGGCAAGCCCTTCGACGAGCCCTTCGACAGGCCCTTCGACAAGATCAGGAGGGACCTCAGGACGCCGCTCAGGAGGGACCTCAGGGCAAGGCTGCGTGGCTTACTACGAGCGGTTAGTCGTCCTCTCGACAAGCCCCTCGACAGGCCCTTCGACGAGATCGGGATGAACCTCGGGAGTGGCCTCGATACGGCGCCTCACCGATGATCCGAAACTCGCGGCGGGATCGCCCAGCGCTCGCCAGTCGCCGTCTACGGTGTCGGATGACTGATAGAGGGATGGCAACTGCTGCGGGCCGCCAGGGCTGACTACGATGACCGGTGGGTAGTGGTATGGTTGGGGCTGGGCTAATTGTGTCTTATCGCTTCTCTCTGTGCCGGCCTCAGTGCCGCCTGGCCTCTGGAGGTGGCTCAGAATCTTACTCCCAACTCATGACAGTCACGGCTAACCCCATTGACTTTTGAACAAACGTATGTTATAATTAGTTCGTAATATGAAGTAAATTTCATATTATGAAACAATCGAGCGCCTGAGCATTTCTGATATCGCTCTCTAGATAGTGACGAATTCTACAATCTTGCTTGTGTCATGGCTACTCTAATCCAATCTGTAACTCGGGCACTCCGCATCCTCAATGCTCTCAGTGTGCATCCGGATGGCTTAAGCGTCAGGGAAATTGCCGGACAGGTGGGACTGAAGGCGAGTACGACCCACCATTTGGTCAACACCCTCGAGTCAGAGAACTACGTGACCCGATCCTCTGACGGCACGTGCTATCTCGGTCACGCGGTCTCCCGTTTGTACAGTGCATATTTGAAGACCATCAACCAGGACAGACGTCTGCTCGACGCCGTTGAGGATCTGGCCAAGGTTACACAGGAAACGGCCTACGTGGCCGGCTGGCAAAATGGTGAGGCCACTATTCAAGCCATTGTGGAAGGTTCTCGAGCGGTCCGGGTTAGTGGCATCCGGGTGGGCTATAGTGATCACACACATGCGCGGGCTTCTGGGAAGGTGCTACTTGCCTACTTGAGCGAGCAGGAGTTGGATGAATATCTTTCTACCCATAGCATTGTTCCTTTGACAGAGCATACTGTTCGGACTGTGGAGGAACTGAAAAGCCAATTGAAGCAGGTCGCCACGCAGGGCTATGCCATCGATTGCGGCGAATATGCTGAAGATGTCCGCTGTGTCGCTGCCCCCGTGTTCTCCGCGCAGGGCAAGGTTGTTGCAGCTTTGTCGATTTCTGTGCCCGCATCGCGTTTTCCTGAAAGCGAAGCGCAACTGATCGAAGCTGTTTGTCAGGTTGCGAATACGGCTTCTTTCAATTTTGGATACAGGTGAATCAGAGCGCCGGATTCCGCGACGGTGCGGGTATATGAGCCCAAATGACTTCTTTACAGGGCCGCTGCTGACTTTGGAGGTAATACCATGAATAGACCGTCCCCCACCTTGATTGCTGATGCGGCTACCAGGGAGTGGCAAGAGCATCCTCGTATCCGTGGCATCTTCATGAAGGTGTTGCTCACCTCGGAGGCCAACCCGTTCGCCAATGTGAATCTGGTAAAAGTTCCGCCGGGGGGTGTAATTGGTCGTCATCGGCATCCAGAAGAGATAGAAACGGTATACGTCCTTTCTGGTCAAAGCGTGTTAACGCTGGATGACACTGACGTGCCCTTTAAGGCGGGGCAAATCGTCGCGATCCCGATGGGACTCGAACACGAGTTGCGCAACACCGGAAATGAACCGGTAGAGTTGATCACCTTCTTCACGCCGCCCACCACATAGCCTGGAGGAATTTGTATGGATTGGCACTCGTGGATCGGTCAACACATACCATATACCGAGATTCAGCGTGGAGGGGCAACCGTGTGGCCTCGCGGTGACGATGGCCTGATCGGTGATTCGCTGGGGCCGGTCATGCACTTGCATAACCGCGCATCGGAGATCTTTTATTTCGTGTCGGGTCAATGCCGGCTGGAAGTCGGCAACTCTGAGGAGTTCTTCGGTCCTGGTGATTTCGTGCTCGTGCCGCCTGAAGTGCCTCATAACCTGTGGAACGCCGGTGACGATGACTTGATTGTGTTCTGGCTCGTTGCACCGAACTTCGCGACCAACAAATGGCACACAGACCATTTCCCGTCCGGCGCGATGGATCGTAGAGTCATCCGAAGTCAGGTTGCACCGGGTGTTGATCTGCCGAGCGACGCGAACATTCGCAGTCGGCTGCTGATGATCGAGGCAGGGGCGAAGCGGTCTGGGCACACCGCACAACGTCAAGAAGCGATTTTATACATCGTGAACGGACAGGCCGGCGTGCAGGTTGGCAAGCTGGGTGGCACCCTTGTCGCACACGATTTTGTTCATGTGCCAGCGGGCACGGCGTATATCGTCATGGCGGATGACGGACCAGTTTCATTCCTTTTGTTCGAGATGCCAGGAGAGGCAAAGGCATGAAAGTCACCGGCGTACACCACACGAGTTACACAGTTTCCAACCTCGAACGCTCATTAGAGTTTTACGCAGGATTACTGGGATGTGAAGTGCTCTGGCGGCGCGAAATTACTGACCAGTATTTCCGAGACATTGTTGGCTTCTCCGACTGCGTGGTGAAAGCGGCTCATCTGAGCATACCTGGCTCTGGACACGTCATCGAACTATTCGAATATGTGACCCCACGTGGTAGGCCGGCGGATATACGCACCAATAACCCGGGCAGTTCTCACCTCTCATTTTTTGTCGAAGACTTGCCGGCTGCGTACGAGGACCTGAAGGCCGGGAGGGTGCAGTTTCGTTCACCGCCGGTTGAGATCGATGCTGGAGTAAATAAAGGCGGCTATGCCTTATACATGCTTGATCCTGACGGTATTACGGTAGAGCTTTTCCAACCACCCAAAGGAGGCGCTATGTGACCCTTTCAGAAGGACCCTGTCGCAAGCCAGCGAATTCGTAAACTGTCAATCCGCTCAATATCTGGTAGAGGAGGAGAGATATGACTCAGAAAGGTATGTCTGACCTGCCGGTCGGCTTAACCCGGCGTGCATTTCTGAAACGTCTGGGGGTCTTGGGGGCTGCGCTGCCGGCTGCTAACATCATTGCTGCCTGTAGCCCTGCTGCTGTTACGACCAAGGCGCCGGCCGTCGCCACCCAGGCACCCGCCGTCGCTACCAAGGTGCCCGCTGCGACTGCGACCCCGGCCAAGACCACGGAACTCACTTTCTGGTGGTGGGGGGAGCAGGAGGCTCCGGGCCTGAAGGGGTGGCTCGGTGACACGGTAGCCAAGTTCACCGAGCAGAGCGACACGGTGGCCAAAGTAGAGACGGTACTCCAGGCCACTGACAACGTCATCTCAGACTTCACCACTGCCGCCGCTGCCGGCAAGCCACCCGACCTGCAGTACATGTGGAATGGCATCTATCACATGGAGAACGTCTGGTTAGGCTACATCGAGGCCCTGAATGGACTCATTCCGGCGGACGAGCTAAAACATCATTATGCTTCCCCTCTCAGCTTCTTTGAGGGAAAGCAGTACCGGTCCGGTTGGTATCTTCTCCCAGTGCATTGGGTCTACAACAAGGAGATCCTGGCTTCAGCAGGGGTCAAGGAGGCACCCAGAACCTGGGAGGAATTTGTAGCCGCATGTGAGACCGTGAAGAAGAGTGGCGTAACACCCATTGCCGTGGGCAACAAAGATGGTTTCTGGAGCGAATGGTACTTCGGCCAGGGGCTCGGACAACAATTGGATTCCCCAGCAGATGCCCTGAAGCTAATGACCGGCGAGTTGGATTTCCGGAACTCCCGCTATCATGAGCACTGGGTAAAGTTGGAGGAGCTCTGGGACAAAGGATACATCAACGAAGATGCCAATTCTCTGGAGCTCTACCAGGGAATTGATGGCCTGTTCAACCAGGGGAAAGCAGCTTTCTGCCAGATCGTCGGACCCCTGGTGCCGGACGCCCAGGAGAAATTGGGGGCAGAGAATGTAGGCGCCATACCGATGCCCAAGTTCGGTATCGGAAAGTATGCCGGCCTGCCGGTGGTGGATGTCCAGGGAGTGGGCATTGCTGCAAGCTCCGAGCACAAGCAGGCGGCGGCTGACTTCATTGTGTTCATGCATTCTGAGGAGCGCCGCCAGGCCCTGTGGGATGACGTAAAGCAGATGCCGGCTGACGACCGCTGGGATGGTGACACCATCATCCAGGACCCTACGCTGAAGAAGATGTGGGGTTGGTTCAAGGGCGATAACTCCCCTTACTTCTCCGATATCATTCCCACTCTTTTCTGGACGGACGCCATGTTCGTCGCTGGCCAGAAGATCATTGCCGGCGAGATGGCAGGCAAGGAGGCTGGAGATCTAGCGGCCGAGGTTGCCGCCAAGTGGCGTGACCAGAACCCCGACATGCTAGCTAACTACAAGAGATGGGCTTCCTCCATCGGCACCGGCGTATAAGTTCGAGTTGCACCGGGAGGAGTGCCTATCTGTGGCACTCCTCCTCTATGCATGAGAGAGGGGAAGTATGCTACGTACCAGTCGCCTGACACCCTACTTCTACATTGGCCCACTCGTGTTGCTGCTGGGGTTCGTGTACGCCTATCCCATGGTGAAAATCGTGGAGTTCTCTATGCGGCGCATTCGAGGCTTCAATGGGCCTTTCATTGGCCTGGACAACTACCGCACCCTGTTTAAGGACCCGACGTTCTTGCTTGCCGTAAAGCACAACATCATCCTTCTCCTGGGGGTACCTGTCCTCGTTATCAGCGCTCTTGTCCTGGGATACCTGCTGTATGAGCGGCCACGGGGCTGGAGAATCTACCGCACCGGACTGTTCATTCCTTACATCCTCAGTGTTCCGGTGGTGGCAGTGGCCTTCAGCTACATTTTCCAGCTCAATGGTTTGTTGAACACCGGGCTGAAGGCTGTAGGCCTGGATTATCTGGCTCTGGACTGGCTCGGCAAAAGTCGCTACGCGCTGTGGACCGTCATGTTTGTGATCATTTGGCGCGAATTGTCACTTGGAATTGTGCTCTTCCTGGCCCGATTGATGAGTGTTTCACAGGACATCTTCGATGCCGCCAAGATCGATGGAGCCAACTGGTTACAGACGCTCTGGTACATCACGATACCTCAGGTTCGCGGTGTGATCGAGTTCTACGGGGTCATTTCCACGATCACGCTGCTGGCCTGGGTTTTTGCCTACGTGTATGTACTCACCCGTGGTGGGCCAGGGCAGTCCACTGTGATCACAGAGCTTTACCTCTTTAACTATGTTACCCGCAATGCTCTGCCAGGGATCGCTTCTGCAGTAGCAGTCCTCATGTTACTGGGCACTTTCAGCCTGATGGTAGTGCTTAATCGAGTGCGCCAAGAGGTGGGAGAGGCAGCGTATGCCTGATCATGTTGTGGAAAGTCCCCTTTCTCAGCCTCGGACAGAAGCCTCCGCCGGTTCTGCCAGACGCCGGTGGTTCGCTCCGACCGCGCGCCACATCGTCTTACTCGGTGCGCTTTTTCTGACGTTAGTACCTCTCTACTTCATCGTGGTGACTGCGTTCAAGAATCAGGATGCCTATCTGCAGAACCTGTGGGGGGTACCTCGGGGGCCGTCCCTGCGAGCGTTTCGGGAGGCACTACGCGGGGGGCGTTTCTTCGTATGGTTCAAAAATAGCGCTATTTTCACCGTGGCCTCAGTGTTCCTTGGAACTGCTATCTCCTCACTAGCCGCGTTTGCCTTCTCCCGGATGGAGTTCCGCGGACGTACATTCCTGCTGAATATGATTATCTCCCTGATGGTCGTTCCTCCAGTGATCATGGTGGTGCCTCTCTTCCTGCTTTACACCCGTCTTGACATTATCAACACCTATTATGGGCTTATCCTACTCTACACTGGGCTTATCTGTCCCTTTTCAGTATATCTTCTCACTAATTTTTATCAGACCATTCCACACGAGATCATCGAGTCGGCTCTAATGGACGGAGCCTCTCATCTGCGTATTCTAATGTCTATCATTTTTCCGCTGGCTGCCCCGGCCTATGTCGCCCTCGTGGTGGTCAATGCGCTCTGGGTTTGGAATGAGCTTCTCCTAGCCCTTGTGTTTCTGCCCTCGGATAACATGAAGACCCTCATGGTAGGGATTACGGTCTTTCAGTCTCGGTACAACCGGGACGTGCCGGTCACTATGGCCGGGCTCCTCCTGTCCGCTTTGCCTATGTTCATCCTCTATCTGCTCTTCCAGCGCTTTTTCATTCGAGGTCTGACGGCGGGGGCTCTCAGAGGTTAGATATGACGAACAAGGAGGCTATATGGGAGTCTTGCACGATCGTGTAGCATTTATCACCGGCGCCGGCCAGGGTTTGGGGAAGGCTATCGCCCTCGAGTTTGCTCAGGAGGGAGCGAAGGTGGCCCTGGTCGAACGGAATCCGCGGACTCTGGAAGAGACACTGGCAGAAATTCGCGAAGCTGGCGGAAAGGCCGAAGGATACAACCTGGACATCACCGATTACCCGGCCTATGAAGAGGCTATGGGCAATGTGGTAAAGCAGTTCGGGCGGCTGGATGTGTTAGTCAACAACGCAGCCATTGCCACCTATAACAAAATCATGGACATGACGCTGGAGCAGTGGCGAGAAACCATAACCGTGAATTTGGAAGCGGTATTCATGGGCTCCAAGTTCGCTACCCAGCACATGATCCCTCGGAAGTCAGGACGTATCATTAGTATTACTTCCATCCAGGGCTTTGTCGCCAGCGGCGATTGCGGTCACTACAACGCCGCTAAAGGCGGAATTATAGCCTTGACCAGGTCTATGGCCGTTGAACTGGCCCCTTACAACATCCTGGTTAACTGTGTGGCTCCAGGATTCATGCGCACGCCCATGTCTGTTATAGATGGGGTGGATGAGACCACCGCACCAGAGTTCACGGAGTGGTACGTGAAACGCCGCAAGGTGCCTCTCGGGCGCACGGGTTATCCGGAG
>CAZHMV010000056.1:25094-31422 GCA_964532665.1 uncultured Anaerolineales bacterium | reverse complement strand
AGCCCCCAGAGATACAGGTTGCATTCCGCGCATTGTACAGCGCGCGTGCTAACCGCTGCCATCACGATCGGGTTCTCCACCGAACACTTTCCCGAGCAAAATCCGCCGGCCTGCCTCATCCGCCCCATCGCCGGCCACGGGCAGGCGGTCGCCGGTGGCGGTGTCGTAGAGGCCGATTTCGATCTGGTACTCGCCGGCCGGCGCGCCGTGCTCGAGGGTCAGAGGGTGACGGTCCACGATGATGGTGTTGGTGAGCCATTGGGTGGTGGGTACGGCCCCCATCAGCGGCTCGCTGTCGTGGCCGGCCCACACCGGCCCGTTGGTGGCCGGGTTGTAGGTCGTGCCCAGGAGATGAGCGAAGACGGTCAGCCGGCGGTCAATGGGCGTTGCGGTCTGCCAGAACAGGTCGAGATAGACCGTCTGACCGGGTTTCAACACCTTGACCTGGTTCCCCTTTGCATCTCGCAGACGGTAGCCCAGAAACTGCACGTTCTCACCAATGCGGCTGTTTATCACGTGGTCAGGCTGGGCGTCGCGGGCCGGCCCCCGTGTACGATTCACCACCAACTTCCCGAAGGCTGACACAATTCCAGCCTGTGCCGTGCCAAGCTCAAAGTGATAAGCGCCCGCCGGCACAGCTTCGGAGACGGCGAATTCGACGCGCCGGCGGATTACGGTGCCGTCAGTGGCCGGCAGCTCCAGCGTCTGCCAGGCCAACGCCGCGTGGCCGTCGGGAACCCAGCGCACTGTTACCGTCGCCGGTGCCGAAGTTCGAGCGTACAGGCCCAGCCGGATGGTATCACCAGGTCGAAATTCACGGGTGGTCAGGTCGTAGCCCAGGACGTGGGCGGCGCCCAGATCGACGTCGATAGGGACCAGCCATGGAGCGTCGGGGACGGTGGGTTCGCCCTCGGATTTGGAGTACAGGTGCAGGGCATCGTGGGCAAACCCCAGGCTCAGTGTGCGGATGCGGTGATCGTTCAGCCAGGCTTCGGCGAGGCCGGCCGGGTCCTGCAGCGGGCCGTTTACCCACGCCAGCCACACCCGGTCGTGCTGCGCTACGACGGGGTTCAGCTCTGCCTGCACATTCTCCTCGGTGAATCTCGGTGCACCGACGGGTAGTTGGTACACCGGCGGGCGGAGTGAAGCATTCTCGAACGTGCGGTCGTAGTAGTACAGAAAAACCGGATAGCGGTTGCCCGATACGAGCACGACGGCGTCCCCTGGTCGTGCGTACGCTCGAATCACCCGGGTCATGGTCTGCAGGTCATCGCGCAGGTAGCGGTCCTTGTAGTGGACTGGCAGTGTCCACAGGAAGATCACCAGCACGATGGCCAGAGCGCTGGCGCCGGCCGGCCTCCACCGCCTCCACAGCGCCCAGATGCTCCAGGCCAGCAAGACGTACACCGGTGCAGCGAAGGGCAGCAGGTAGCGGGCTTCGACACGCGGTGAGTAGAAGATGGAGCGGGGTTGGGTGATGAGCCAGACGAGAAAGGGGGGGATGAGGGCGAAGAGGATGAGGAGGGCTGGTATCGAATTGTCAATTGTCAATTGTGAATTGTCAATCGCCAATCGGGTATTGCGTAGTGCGTAGAGGGTGCCGAGGAGGGTGACGGCGGTGATGAGGGCGGTGGGAAGCCAGGCGTTGTCCAGGTTGGTGGAGATGCCGGTTGCCAGCAGGGTGGCGTAGAGCTGGGTGACGAAGCTCAGTTTCGGCGGCTCCTCGATGATGCGCCAACTGTTCATTCGCGGGAGCGCCAGGGCCAGCCAGGGCAGCATGAGGCCGGCAATCACTGCCTGGGCCACCACCCATCGGCGCAGGAACGCCCACCGGTTTCGCAGCCGGCCCCACACCAGCACCCCCAAGACCCACACATTGTGTACGACAACGAAAACGATGGATAGGTAAATCGTATACAACGCTGCCACCAGCGACAAAACATAAAACCCCCACAATCTCCAATCCCTGGACCGGGACAGGTCTCCAATCTCCAATCTCCCATTTCGTCGCTCGTCCCTTCGGCTTCGCTCAGGACAGGCCTTCGCCCCGCAGCTCGCCACCATCCGCACCAACCAATACGTCGCCACAAACCCCATCAACCCCGCCAGCATGTACATCCGCATCTCCTGGCTCCACCACACCTCGAAGCGAGCGAGGGCCACCAGAAGTGCGGCCAGCAGGCCCAGAGGCCGGCCGGCCAGTCGCTTGCCGAGCGGGTAGGCCAGAGCAACCGTCAACAGTCCGTACATGAGCGTGATGTAGCGTGCTGCGAACTCACTCTCGCCGGCCAGCCGCGTCCACAGCCACAACAGCCAGAAATACAGCGGCGGGTGGACGTCGCCGGCGGTCCACAGGGTGGTCCCGACAAAGCTCTTGCGCACCGCCCAGATGGCCAGACCCTCGTCCCACCAGATGTTTTGGGCGCCGAGGCGGTAGACTCGCAACATGTAGCCGGCGAGCAGGATGAGCACAAGGGCGAAGAGATGAGACCGTTTCACGATGGCCAGAGATTGGAGAATGGAGACCTGTCCCGGTCCAGGGAGTGGAGAATGGAGAATGGAGAATGGGGGCGGAGGTGGCGGCTCAGGAAGATGGCACCGGCCACGGCGAAGATGAGGGAAAGGCTGGCCAGAAGCTGGCGGGCCAGGCGGTCGTGGGTGCGACGGACGGTGATGGTATCCAGGGCGATGGTGCCACTCATGACTTTGAGTGCCACCGTGTGCCGGCCCGCCGGCAGATGCCTGGCGATCGGAGCCTGTTTGCCTGGCCGGAACTCAACCAACCAGGGCTCTCCCCCATCGACGACGACCTGCGCGGTGCCGGCCTTGCCCCCCGGTGCTACTTCGAGAGTCAGGTCTGATCCCTCGAAGTCGAAAGTCACGCTGTCGCCGGGTGTACCGGTGCGGTACCGGCCGAGGGATGCCTGCGGGTCGCGCTGGATTTGCCAGGTGCCGGCGTAGTGGAAGGCGAGGTGGTCTTCCTGGTGCACCCCTGGTGGCACAGCCGGCGGCGCCAACGCCATCTCTGCCAGGGCGTCGAAGGCCGGCGTTGTTTCCCAGTCGGGTGAGATCAGGCCGAAGTAGAACCAGTCCTGGTCCTGTTCGCTCCAGTCGGGTCGGCGCAGGAACCACGCGAACAGCGGCCCCACGAAAGGCCACTCTTCGTTAGCCCGACGATACGCCCCCGCCAGGTAGCGGGCCTGCTGCTGACGGGTGACGCGGCCAAACACCGTCGGCATATCCGCAGGCACGGCCGCCCAGCCCATTTCTGTGACCCAGATTGGCTTGTTCGCGTCGCCGTGTCGCACCATAATGTCGCGCGTCAGCTCGATTCGGCTGAAGTTGGCCCGATCTCGGCTGGCGCGCCGGTCGGTGGGACCGGTCCACAGCCCAAAGGCCTGAGCGCCAAGCACGTCGAAATACTTGCCGGCGCCGGCGTCATACATCCGCTCCAGGAACAGCAAGTCGCTCATGTTACGACCACCGGGCTCGATGTTCTGGGCCAACGCCGCGCCGACCACCGCCGCGCCGGGACAGGCGGCCTTGACCCGCCGATAGGCCGTCGCCAGAAGTCGGGTGTAGGCCTCAGGGTCCACATCCTGCTCACCCCACTCGGGGTAGATGTTGGGCTCGTTCCATACCTGGTAGTAGTCGATGCGACCGCAGTAGCGCCCCGCCACCGCAGCGACGAAGTCGCCAAAGTCCTCAAAGTCGTCAGGCGGTGCCAGGGTGCCGATGTCGTCGCCCCGGGAGCGGGACCAAGCCGGCGGGTTGTCCAGCCGTGCCAGAATCTCGATACCGTTCTCCTCAGCCATGTCCACGATGCGGTCATATTTGAGCCAGGCCGACTTGTGGGGCTCGGTGCGGCGATCCTCGAAGTCGCCCTTGCCGTGGATTTCGATGTCTTCCCAGGGGAATTCCTGGCGAATCCACCCGAAGCCGGCGGCGTGGAGCATTTCGAGCTGCCGACGCACGTTCTGCTCGTCGGCTTCGAGCTGGAGGAAGGTGTTGATGCCGTATGGATTCACATCGATATGGGGCATGGGCGCGAAGGCATCGGTCTGCGGCGGACGCTGGGTGAACCACAGGATGGCCAGCGCCCCTACCCCCTTGACGCCCTCGATGGTGTTCTCCTCGCCGGTCAGGTTGTACAGCGCGTTGGACAGCCGGCCGTTGTATGCGAAGACGCTCAGCGGGGCAAGGACGGCGGTCAGCGAGACAAGAAGCAGAGCACTACGTCGCTGGAGATGAAGCCGGTGCCTGGGCATGGGTTCCCTGTGGAGTTCCTCTCTTGATCCAGGCTCTACATTCGTTCGGGGGCGCTCACCCCGATCAACGCGAGTGTACGCGCCAGCACGAGCTTCGCAGCCCGAACCAGGGCCAGTCGGGCCTGGGTGATGGCTTCGTCGCCGGCCTCGGACGAAATGACGCGGCAGTCCTTGTAGAAAGCGTGGAACGCCGTGGCCAGGTCCTGAGCGTAGTGGGTCAGGTGGTGGGGTTCTCGCTGGGTAGTGATGAGTTCGATGACCTCTGGCAGCCGCAGCATTCCTCGGATCAGGTTGAGCTCAGCGGGATGGGTCAGCAGTGACACGTCCGGGGTGTCCGAGAGGGGCACCCCTTGCTCCCGGGCATACTGCAGGATGCTGGCGATGCGCGCGTGGGCGTACTGCACGTAGTAGACCGGGTTCTTCTCGGAGGTATCCCTGGCCAGCTCCAGGTCGAAGTCCATCTGCGCGTCAGGTGAGCGCTGCAGCAGCAGGAAACGCACCACATCCCCGCCAACCTCTTCGATGACCTCGCGGAGCGTGACCAGATCACCGGTGCGCGTTGACAGGCGGACGATCTCATCCCCCCGCTTCAGCGTCACCAACTGATAAATGATGATGTCCAGACGGTCAGGGTCCAGGCCGAAAGCGCGCATCACCGCCTTCATGCGCGGAACGTGGCCCTGGTGGTCAGCGCCCCAGACGTTGATGACCTCGTCGAAGCCGCGCAGGACAAACTTGTCGTAGTGATACGCAATGTCTGACGCGAAATACGTGGGATAGCCGTTGGACCGTACGATGACGTTATCCTTGTCCTCCCCCAGGTCCGTGGACGTGAACCAGATGGCCCCCTCTTTTTCCTCAACGAACCCCTTCTTCCGCAGGATTTGAAGTGCCTCCTCAAACAGGCCCGTTTGATACAGGCTACTTTCCGTGTACCAGCGGTCGAAATGGACGCCCATCAGGGCCATGTCCTGCTTGATCAGGTCGATCATCTTCTGGAGGGCAATTTCGCCGATTACCTCGACAGCCTGATCGTAATCGAGGTGGGCAAACCGGTCGCCTTCCTCGGCGATGATTTCACGAGCCAGATCAATCACGTAGGCGCCCCGATACCCCTCTTCGGGGAGTTCAACCTCGCTATGGCCCAGTTCCTGCATGTAGCGGGCGTAGACGCTGGCGTAGAACAGGTTCATCTGCCGGCCCGCGTCGTTGAAGTAGTACTCCCGCTGCACCCGATAGCCGGCGGCTGCCAGCACATTGGCCACGGTGTCACCGATGGCAGCGTTGCGCCCATGGCCGATGGTAAGCGGCCCGTTGGGGTTCGAGCTGACAAATTCCACCTGGATGCTCTTACCATGGGCCAGATCGACGTCGCCGAAGCGGTCGCCGGCGGCCAGGACGGCATTCACCTGCTGCGCCAGCCAGGTCAGGCTGAGCCGCAGGTTGATAAATCCCGGGGGGGCCACCTCGGCCCCGGCCAGGAACTCGGCCCGGTCCAGGTGGCGAATGATCGCCTCGGCGATTTTGATGGGTGCCATGCGGGCAGAACGAGCCAGCGGCATGGCCACCGGTGAGGCGAAATCGCCGTACTCGGGCTTTGCGCGCTCAACGGGGATACGCTCGGGGAGGTCGAAGGCCGGCAAATCGCCGGCAGCCTGGGCGGCTTTTATGGCTCGTTGGATCAGGTCTGCGATCTGTTCTTTTAGCATGAGTTTCTCACAAGATTTACGTTCCTCAAGGCCGGTAGGTCTCCATATCGCACCAATTCGGCCCGACCTTCACATCGACTTTGATCGGCACGTCGAGTTCAAAGGCACCACGCATGGTTTCGCGCACCAGGGGAACGACATCGTCGAGTTCGGTCTGTGGGACCTCCAGCACGAGTTCATCGTGAACCTGCAGCAACATCTGTGCACCTCGGCCGCTGTCGCGGCGTGCGCTCAATGCGTCGTGGAGCTGGATCATGGCCAGCTTGATGATGTCGGCCTGGGTGCCCTGGATGGGGGCGTTGATGGCTTCGCGGTAGGCGGCCTCGCGCAGGTTGCGGGGGACACGCCGGC
>CAZHMV010000056.1:0-24994 GCA_964532665.1 uncultured Anaerolineales bacterium | reverse complement strand
GCGCTGCAACTCCGGGAAGTAGCGCCGCCGGCCCAGCAGCGTCTCCACGTAGCCCTGCTCGCGGGCTTTCCGCTTGGTCTCCTCGATGTATGCCTGCACCCGGGGCAGCCGCGCCAGGTAGTTCTCGACGAAGGCGTTGGCCTCGGACCGCGCCATGTCGGTGCGCTGCGACAGCCCGTAGCCACTCAAGCCGTAGATGATGCCGAAGTTGGCCATCTTGGCCAGCCGGCGCATCTCGGGTGTCACCTGGTCCAGCGGCACGTCGAACAACGTGGCTGCAGTGCTGGCGTGGATGTCCTCGTCCCGCCGGAACGCCTCCACCAGCCGGGGCTCGCCGCTGATGTGGGCCAGGATGCGCAGCTCGATCTGCGAATAATCAGCTCCCACGAGCAGGTAGCCCTGGTCGGCCACGAAAGCCTTGCGGATTTGCCGGCCCACTTCGGTCCGAATCGGGATGTTCTGCAGGTTCGGGCCGGCTGACGAGAGCCGGCCAGTTACCGTAGCCGTCTGGTTGAACGAGGTGTGAATCCGGCCCGTGAGCGGGTTGATCAACTCGGGTAGCGAATCGACATAGGTTCCCTTCAGCTTGGTCAGGTGCCGATACTCCAGGATCAGGTCACAGATGCCGTAGGGGTCCTTGCCTTCGTCGCGAATTTCCTGAAGCACCGAGGCGGCCGTCGAGTAGCCAGTCTTGGTGCGCCGCTTGCGGGGCAGCCGGAGTTCCTCGAAGAGCACGTCGGCCAGTTGCTGAGGCGAGTTCACGTTGAACTGGTAGCCAACGATCTCGTAGATTTCTTTTTCCAGGGCGGTGATGCGTTGGTACATCGCGCGGGAGATGTCGGCCAGGACGTTGGGGTCGATTCGGATGCCGGCCATTTCCATATCGGCCAGAACCGGCACCAGGGGCATTTCCACGTCCTGGAACAGGTGCCACAGGTCGGAGTGATCGCGAAGCTCATCTTCCAGCAGACGCGCCAGTCGAATCGTCATGTCCGCGTCGGCGCCGGCGTACGCTGTAACCGGTTCGATGGGCACCTGGGCCATGGTGATCTGGTTGCGGCCCTTGCCGATGAGTTCCGTGATGGGTTGCATCTCGACACCCAGCCTGGACCACGCGATGTCCTTCAGGTTGAGGGTGCGACGCGACGGCTCCAGCAGCCAGGCCGCGATCATGGTGTCGAACATGGGTCCCTTCAGTTGGACGCCGTTCCGCGACAGGACCATCATGTCGTACTTGATGTTGTGAGCAACTTTCGTGACGCCCGGGTCTTCCAGCAGGGGGCGAACAGCGTCCAGGGCCTCTTTCAGGGCCAGGTTGGTGCGCGGGTGAGCATCGGCAGGACCCATGTCCAGGTCCAGACGCCATTGATTGTAGTCGGCGTCGTGCCCCACCGGGACGTACCAGGCCTCGCCCGGCTCCACGGCCAGGGCCAGCCCGACCAGATCGGCCAGCATCGCGTCCTCGCTGGTGGTCTCGGTATCGACGGCGAATGCCTCAACCTGGGCGAGGCGGTCCACCAGGTTCTGGAGCTCGGCCGGCTCGTCCACAGTGTGGTATTCGGCTTCCTTGGGCGGCAGACCTTCCGCTGCTTCATCGAACATTGTGAGCTGGGCAGGCCCCTCTGTTTCGGGCAATCGGTCCACCAGGCTCCGAAATTGCAGCTCGCGGAACAACTGAATCACCCGCTCGCGGTCGAAATCGCGCAGCCGGCATTGCTCCAGGTCCAATTCGACCGGGAGGTCGCGCTGAATGACCCCCAACTCCTTGCTCAAGAGCGCCGTCTCGCGGTGTTCGGCCAGAGCGTTGCGGGCACGCGTGTTGCTGATTTCGTCCAGGTGCGCCACCACGTTTTCGACCGTCCCGTATTCCTTCAAGAGGGCGGTGGCCGTCTTGTCCCCAATCCCCGGCACCCCCGGGATGTTGTCCGACGGATCCCCTTTCAGGCCCTTGTAGTCCGGCAGTTGCTCAGGTTGAAGACCATACCGCTTCTCAACGCCTTCCAGATCGTAGATAACGGTGTCCGAGAAACGACCACGGGAGGTCAACACGCTCACGTGGGGGTCGATGAGCTGGAACGTGTCTGTGTCGCCGGTGACGATCAGGGTATCCACGCCGGCTTCCTCAGCCTGCCGGGAGAGAGTACCCAGCACATCGTCCGCCTCGTAGCCTTCGACCTCGTAAACCGGCATGTTCAACGCTTCCACCAGTTCACGGATGCGGTCCATCTGGATGCGCAGCGAGTCTGCCATCTCCGCCCGGTGGGCCTTGTACTCGGGGTATTGCTTCTTGCGGCCACTGTCGCCGGCATCGAAACTGACGGCGACGTAGTCGGGTTTTTGCTCTTCGAGTACCCTGAGGAGCATCGATGCAAAGCCGTACGTGGCGTTCGTCGGTTCGCCCTGGGTGGTGGACATCTCAGCCGGCAAGGCATGGAACGCCCGATAGGCCAGGGCGTGACCGTCGATCAGAACGAGCGTTTTGCGCTGCTTGTCGTCACTCATTGGCATGATCCATGTTGGTATTGAATCCTCCCAGAATTGTACCCCGTGGCCCTGTCAAAGTCAAAGCTTGAGCCGCAATTGACGGTAGATGGCCACCATGATATAATGGGTTCAAGCCCGATCGGGAAGCAGCGATGATTATCAAGGACCTCTGACAAAGCACTGGCAGCAGCACGAACTGACTCCAGGAAAGGAACTACGTGGATCAAGAACAGTTAATGCGGCGATGGTGGGAGACGGTCTATGACTTTGCGCGAGCTGTCACTGCTGGCAAGGGGGAAGCTGTGGCCGCTCTGTCGGTCCCGGAGAGCGAAGTTGATCTGACTTATCGCATCTTTGGACTTGCGCCTCTGGTATTCCTCATGAAGGGGCACCTGCAGCGTGCGACACTCACTGCCTCCCGAGCGGCCTGGAACAAGGAAACCGGTCGAGACGTGCGGATCGAGGTGAGTTGGATAGACGAACAGGGCCGGCCGGCGACAGACGGGAAGGTCACGTTCCACCTGGAGTGGATGCAGCCGGGCTGGCGCGTGGCGCAGATTCGCCCTGTCGGCCTCGGCGCCCAGCTCAGCGTGGACGATGCGCGGGAGATGTTTGAGGCACGTCGGGGCGACAGGTATGCGATTGGGCTCCTGGCCGGCACGGTCCAGGTGAAATGCGACGGTCCCGAAGCGTTGGACAGGGTCGAGGATTGCCTGGTGGCCGGCATGCAGGAGCATCGGTTTGGACTGCCAGAAATCGTAGCCGCCGTTCGTCTGTGGCGCGACTTCCGCGCACAAGCCCAGCCCACCTACCGAAAACCACAGGGCTATGCGGCGGCCGTGGAATACATCGTCCGTCTGCTTGGTTTCTACGAAGGGTCCCAGGTGCAGGCCGGCGAAGATTACGGCGTCTCCGAGCGCACCGTATCGCGGCACTACCGCGAAATCCGCGACGAGCTCAACATCGTCCAGTTCGATCCACGCTACTCATTGATTCAGGACCCGATGTCCGATCCGGCGGCAACGCAGGCACAAGCAGGCGAAGACGGTCCGCCGGCCATTCCGCTGGGCTTCGGCCGCAACCAATCACACAGTTAGAGATCGGAGATCACAGAATGGCAGAAGTTTACGCCGGCTATCGGTGCAGAGGGTGCGGCAACCAGTCCGCTGACCGGGTCCGGCGAATCGACGGATTCGAGCGTATTGCACTGGCCGAAGACCCGGATGACCCGAATTATGGGCTTTACTACGTGGATACAATCTATGTCCTGGGCTGTAAAGCATGCGGCCACCGCCAGGAATGGATCTACAAGCGGTGGCCGTTCAATACGCTGAAAGAAGCACAGCGCGAACTGGATAGTGCTTATTTGAGCAAAGGGTAAGAGAGGTACTGCGTCTTGCGTGTTGCTTTTGATTCTGTCATTCTGAGCGGCGTGGCGAACTCAACGCTCATGCCGGGTTCACCCACCGGTTTTGTTCGGCCCGCCTTGCAGAACCTTGGTAGCGAAGAATCTCTGAAGTCAGCCTGGCGGCACTCACCCTCGCCGGGTTGGGACCAGCGCATTGGGATTGTCGTCTCCTACCGCCTGGTGTTGGGACGGAGATTCTTCGCTCCCTTGATCTGTGCCAGGCGGTCCGATTGCATAAGCGAGTCGGTTCTCCCACCAGACTGACTGCGGCAACCCGCTCAGAATGACATTCCAATGAGACCTGGCTCCCAGTTCTATTTAGATGCGATTGCCCTGCCCGAACGAGGCGAATACGCAATACGCAGTACACAAGACGCAAGACGCCTCTTTTGATCGCCGAAGGTCTCCTGACCGAGGCGAATATGCAATACGCCTCTCCTCTCAAATCCCCCTTCCACGCTCCCCGACTACGCGGTCGCCGTCAGGCAGCGCCTGATGGCAGCCGGCACGTCTTCAGTGCCTTCCACCCAGGAGAACCGTCCCCGCCCCTCTTTGGCCAGGCTTGCAATCTTGATCCCATGATAGCCTCTCCGCCGCTGATAGTACGTGAACTCGTCGTAGGTATCCTCGAAGATCAGCGGTTCCTGGCAGCCGATCACGTGCAGGCTGTCGAAGCGGCGGGCGGCCTGGTACGGATCACCTCCATAAGTCCAATCTCCGTCGGTAATTAGAATGCCAACCCTCTTGTCAGCGTTCCTGATCTCGCCAATCCCCAGCTCCAGGGCAGCCCGAATGTTCGTGTATCCGTTTGCCCGCAATGACAGAATCTCGCCGGCGATCTGGGTGGCCGACTTGTGCGCCGCAAGCTGCTTCAGCACCCGGGCACGCGTGTTGAATGTAACCACCCCGTAGTTTTGCCTGAAGTGTAGCGCGATTACGGCCGCTGTGAGGGCGGCCATCACGACCTTGGTGCCCGTCATCGAGTCACTGTGATCCAGCATGACCACACATGCCTTTTGCTCGGGTGGGCGGGCCAGCACGACCAGGTTCTCCTCCAGCGGCTTCGCCGGGTAATCGATCATCCGCTCCAGCGTGGCATCGACTTCGATCTCGTCGGACTCAAGGCCGGCCTGAACTTGGCGCAGCCGGCCACTCTTCACCCCCAGGCCGGCGATTTTCGAGGCCATCTGCACGATCAGCCGGCTGGCATACCGCCGGGCGATCTCCTGCAGTTCAGGGTCCAGCTCATGACTGATGTAGCCGTAGAGATCCAAGACATCCGGGCTGCTCAGGATAGCCTTGGCGAACTCCCGGTGGCCATGCAGGTAGTCAACCACTGATTCGGGGCTCGACCGAACTGTTTGCTTCAGTTGCCTGGTGACCTCTTGCTCCGTGCCGCCGATCCACCCTTTTGCCCAATCTCTGCCAGCGGGGCGTGATGACTGTTGGCCGGCATTCTGCTGCCCGGGGCGACTCTCATTCGCATCGCCCTCCTCATCTTGTTTGGGGTTACTCGCTCCCCCGCTGTTTCCGTCATCGCCCTCGTCATCCGGATTATCCGGCCCGGGCGCTTCCTCCTGGAATTCTGGCCGGCCGAGAACGCCGCGCAAGATTTCATCGAGGATTACCTCAGGGGCACGCTCTGTCGTCTCCTCCAACCATATCTTGCCGCTCATCGCCGACAGCATCGCCGGCCGAAGCACTTCCACTTCGTCCTCCGATGGTTCACCCTGCGAGAGCAGATCCCGACTCCGCCGTAGTTGCTCCGCGATAGCTACCATGTCCATCGCCCCACGCACCGATGCCCCCTGCTTGATCTCCCGGTGGCGGCGCGTCTCCCGCGCTACCCGCACCGCGATCCGCACCAACCGCTCGTCGGTCGCCCCGGTCTTTACCCGGACGATCTCCCGCTCCTCCAGTTCCCCCTGATACCCCAGACTGATTCGGCAGAACCGGTCGTAGATCGCCCGGCTCACTCGCATCGTCCCCACATCGTCGAACGGGTTCTGCGCACACACGACCCGGAACGCCGGCGCCGCCTCCACCACGCCGTACCGGGGAATGGCCAACTCCCCTTCCTCCACGGCCGTGATCAGCGCGTTCGCTGTGTCGGCCGGCACGCGGTTGAACTCCTCGATGTACAGCAGGCCGCCTTCCATGGCCCGTGTGAGAGGTCCTTTCTCGAAGTACTCTCGTCGGTAGTCGTCTGCCATGACCTTGGAGGGGTTGAAGTGACCTACCAGCTTGGAGGGCGTCAGGTCCACATTGCCCTCGACGATGTAGAAGGGGATGTGGGCGACTTCGGTCACCGCACGCAAGATCGTTGATTTCGTGGTGCCCGGCGGACCCTCCAGGATCAGGTGCTTGCCGGCGTCCAGTGTCGCCAGAATGTTCTTAATTTCCTCATCGCGGGCTACAATGCGGTTTCTGATCTCTTGGTAGTGCTCCAGCATTTCTGTCGTGTCACACCTCAGTGGATTTCGCGAATGTCGTATTGGATTGGGGATGATGAGGGCGCCTATATGTTGTGGATTCAGAGTGTACCACATTTGATGGGGTGTGTCAACGGGGGCAAGCAATCTGGCTACTAATTTGCAATGAGCTTTGCGAAACCGGTCTTCGCAGGTTGAAATGGCCGGCAGGAGAGGGTGCGAATCCACTCCCGCCAAAAATGCACGAGCCGGGCACCTGAGAGACAGGTACCCGGCTCACAGTGCGGCCGGTTGCGAAGGAACACCTCTACACCGGCGTTGTCCAGTCCGCAAGATCGAGGTGCAGTACCGCCAGATCGTGGTACTGGCCGGCCAAGTCAATGATATTCCGCTCGAACACGGCGACCTTCTTGAAGCCCCTTTCCTCGAAGACCTCCATTGCCGCCGTAGCATCCGTTGGGATCTCGACATACGCTCGCTCAAGCCCCTCATCGGTGGCAACATCGACCAATTCGTCGATAAGCCTGGAGGCCAGCCCAAGCTCACGAAACTCGGGATCAACCACGATCCGCAGGCCACCCAGATGCCGGCGCCAGCCCTCCCTGCGTCGGTGCAACGTAGCATCCGCCACGATCCGGCCATTCACCTCTGCAACGAGAGGTAGAACGCGATCGTAGTCCAAATGCTCAATCCAGCCGTCGATGACCTCGGGCTGCGTCACATCTTCTTTGAGGAACTGGAGATCTTCCGCAGGAACGCTCTGGAAGAAGGCAACCAGCGCATCCCGATCATCTGGCGTCATGGGACGCACCGTGACCTGGAGGCCCCCGCCCAGGTGCCAGGTCTTCGGGTACTCAGTCAACCGCGGCGTTACCTTGGTTTGAAGCATTGTCTCTTCCCTCCCCTAGTGGACCACAAGCACCGGGATGTCGGCCTTCGAAACAACAGACTGGCTCACGCTGCCCAGCAGCCGGGTGGCGGTGCCGACGCCTCGTGCGCCGATGATGACGACATCGCAATCATTGGCCTTCGCCAATTCCAGGATGCCATCGGCCACCAGGCCCTGTACGAGCTTTCCACGCGCGTTGAGGCCGGCCTCCTTCAGCCTGGCGGTGAAGTCGTCCACCAACTTCTCGCCCGCCTCGAACTGCTCCAGCAGTACGTCGCTGGGCTCGCCGAAGAAATCCTTGTCCCAGGCTTGCTGCTCCGGCGCTTCTTGCGGCTTCGGGATACCCACGATCTCAGCTTTTTGAGCGAGCTGCTCCGGGCGCATCCGCTCTGCCGGCATGCCCCAGACGTCCACGTCATGCGCAACCTGCTCCGGGCGCATGCGCTCTGCCGGCACGCCCCAGACATCCACGTCGTGGGCAGCTTGCTCCGGGCGCATCTGCTCCGCCGGCACGCCCCAGACATCCACGTCGTGGGCAGCCTGGGCCGGCGTTTTCTCGCCGGCTTCCACGCCGAACCAGCTAGGCGTTCGCGCAACCACGTGGGTCACCAACACCTCTGAGCCGAACTTCTCACCCAGCACCCTGGCATACTCCAGAGAGTGCTCTGAGTGCGGCGAGCCATCAACGGCCAACAGAATACGGCTAAACATTTCCGATCACCTCCACTTCATTGTGGGGAAAACCACCCTACACGGATCTCTCCTCTGTAGAATAAGGATAACATGCCAAAGTCGTATAGAGGTCCTAGATGGGTCTGTCTCTGGTCCAAAACAGAGTCAATGTCGTTAAGTCAGGGAGCTCCAATGAGCAGGTTTTAAGCTACCTTAAAGGGAGAAGCCCTTGACAAACGAGAGCGATTCCCGTATAATGGTGATCGGTCAGTACGGAATTGTTTTCCTGACCCTCACCTACTACGATTCATTCACCACATTATTCCAGGTACCACTCAAAAGCCGGCTTCAGTATCAGTCCGCCAGTGGCAGGACCGCACACGAAGCATCAGGCACGTTGGAGTATTCACCTTCGCTAGGTCTGTCAAGTAGTTGCTATTGTAGTTCGGTTGGGGCTAACGATTGTTTGTTAGAGGACCGTCGCCAGTTGAGGCGGTGTCTACTTTGACAGTTGCAGCACCTGGATCGTTTCGATCTTCAGTCCGTCACTTCCAGCAGTATGTGTAAAACGGCAACGGACTTCACCGTTGCCGTGGTGGATTGAGGTGTGAAGATCACGCCTCTCAGACAGGAGATAGTCTGAAAGGGGGTGAGGCCGGATACAGTTTGCAGATAACGCCCTTCGTTCTCATGACATATCGTGTCGATCGTGATCTTTTTCGTTTTCGTCACTTTTCATCAGGAGGTAACTTCTCATGGCAGAACGCAAGCTCGCAAATCCTGCTCCGCTGGGGCTGGGCGGATTTGCCCTGACCACGTTTGTGCTCAACGTGCACAACGCGGGTATCATCGACATTGGTGCGGCGTTGCCGCTGGGGCTGTTCTACGGCGGCCTGGCCCAGCTCGTCGCCGGGTTCCTGGAGTTCGCCACCGGCAACACCTTCGGCATGACCGCTTTCTCGTCCTACGGCGCATTCTGGATCGCCCTTGCTTCAATGGTGATATTCGAGACGAATGGCATTATCACCGAGGAGCAACTGGGAGGTTGGCTGCTGTGGACGCTCATCGCGTGGACCATCTTCACCGCCGCCATGACCTGGGGCACGTTCGGGATTGGCAACAAGGCGTTGATCACGGTGTTCGTTTCACTGCTGGTGCTGTTCATCTTACTGGACGTCCACGTGGCCACCGGCAGCGCTGCTCTCGGTAGGATTGCCGGCTGGGAGGGCATCTGGACCGCCTTCACCGCGTGGTATCTGATGACAGCGGAGATCGTGAACCCGGCCTTTGGCCGTGAGGTGCTACCCATCGGCGCCGGCTGAGTTCCGGAGCAGGATCTCGGAACCCAAAATGCCGACGAGGTGAGGATATCGAAGAGACAGGGGACGCGCCCCCTGTCTCTTCGTGTGTTGGAACACAGCTATCGGCGCGGCAGCAATAGCCCCAGGAATTTCTCTGTGCAAACCATTACGAATGAAGCCTATCTACGCCGGCGTGCGCGCCTCGTGTGGCTGTTGTCCGTCGGCGGCATCGCGGTGATGATCGCGGGAGCCATTCGCTACTATCGAGGGGGAGGTTCAGTAATCACGCCAGTGGCCTTGATCGTGGGCGGACTGGTTGTTGGCAACATCGGGTTGTTTCTGGGCCGGCGTTGGTTGCGTAAGCCGCGGCCAGATGAGGTTTTGAAGAGTGCTCTCAGTGATTTGGGCAGGCAGTACCGTCTGTATAACTACACCCCGCCCGCACCTCATTTGCTGACCTCCTCCGCCGGCGTATATGTGTTGACCGTTCAGCGACAGTACGGGAAGATTACCTGCAACGGCAGCCGCTGGCGACGCAGTCGCCATTGGCAGCAGTCGGTTCTTGAAATGAACTTCGATCGGCTGGGGAACCCTACAAAACGTGCCGCCAAGGAGGTGGCCCGCGTCCGAGACTTCATCGCCCGCGAGCTGCCCGATCAGGAAGTACCCGTTCAAGCCGCAATCGTATTTACCCATCCCAGGGCCGAAGTGAAGGCTGTAGACCCCCCGATACCTGTCACACATGCGGACGACCTGAAGAATGTGTTGCGGGAGGCAGTGAAAGAGCAGTCGGGGGGCCTGCGTCGGCGCCAGCGGCAGCAACTGGAACGTGTTCTGGATTCCCTGGCCGGGCAAACGCAGGTCGGCAGGAAAATCCGCCCTTGACAAACAAACGTTGTTTTGATATAATAGGCGCGCACCCCTGGGAGAAACACTTCATAACGTAGACAACAACTGAGCTGTCTTCACTACTTGTAGACTTATCAGGGTCGCTCAACACCAAGACAACCACACGACGCAGCGTAAGGGCAACCAGCTTTCCTCGATTGAAACGCGGCAGACGGAGTCAGATTACAAGCGAGCTATCGTGTCCAATGCTCGTATGCAAGACCGCTCAACGTTCCGCAATATTTGGACACAACCCAATTACGGTATCTGGTTTCGCAGGTGAGAGGTGCGTGGCAGACGGTACATAGCTCAAACAGGTCTCATGTGTGGTAATCCAATGTGTTGGGGTCTCGCTCTCCGACCACGTACCCTTTCTGCACGCACCCCACTTGCATCGCCGATGTCACCTGCCAATGAGCGTCGCTTTCGTGCTGACGATGATGACAGGCCCTCTTGGCACGCCCCTGGCACCTTTCTGGAAGGACGTTGACAACTCTGTTTTCCAGGCTACTCGTGCACCCTGAACCGATTCTAAACCAATCGCGGCGGTCCATCATGTCGCTCGAAAAGGGGTCTGCGTGACCCCGATTCTGGCTCGCATCCTGGTACACATATTCGATACAAATCCAGATCCATCCCGCTCGTTGGGAATCTCAGCGTACGAAGGGAGGTGATGAAACACCACGACTGATGAACCGATCTTACCAGTGAGGCAAGATGGCTGTATAGCTGCTTAGCCACACCTGGGCAGTTGTCTCTATCTGTACTATCAATCTGATACACCGAGGAGGAAGCATGGCAGAACGAACACTAGAGGACATACAGCAGGAAACAGAACAACTTCTGTGGCCGCTAAGTCCCATTCCTACCTTCGACGAAGTCTACGCCGGCGCAGCCGAGGCGGAGCGCGAGTGGTCCAAGTTTCTGGAGGACCATCTCCACTGGCGCGACGAGGACCCCAAGTATGAAGCCCTCAGCCGGCTCCGGGTGCTGGACTGCGGCATCAAGAACATGGCCACCCACTGGTTCTCCTCCCTCTTCTCGGAGATGGGAGCCGAGACGATCATGGTGGAGCCCATCGGTGGCGATCCGGCGCGCCGATATGTGCCCTTTGGCCGCCGGCGCTGGTACTTCTTCGACAACGAGACGGGGGAGCCCTGCGGTCCGCAGTTCTTGCATGAGTGCCGCAACAAGCAGTCCGTGACCCTGAACCTGGAGACCGAAGAGGGACGGGAGATCCTGCGCCGCCTGGTTCGCCACACCGATGTTCTGGTGGAGAACTACCCGCCAGGGCAGTTCGACGAGTGGGGCATCGGCTACCGTCAACTCTCCAAGATCAACCCGCGCCTCGTTTACGTCTGGCTGGGCCAGCGGGGCCAGTGGGGGACGTACAAGGACCGCCCCGGCGAGCTGGAACCCACGGGGCAGTGCGCCAGCGGTTTCACCCACGGCACCGGTGCACCGGAAGCCTTCGGCGGCCGGCCTACCCGCTCCGGGCTGTGGTTCCTGGATCACGTGTGCGCCACGGGTGCGGCCCACAGTGCCCTGGCAGCCCTCATCTACCGTGACAAGGTCTCCGGCAAGGGCCAGTTCATCGAAAACACAGCCGCCAACGGCAACATCCGCATCATTGACTACAACTGGACCTGGTACGGCTTCGACGGCAGTATCCGGCCGCGCTACGGCAACTGGGACCTGGCCATCAACATCTACGCCGTGAACCCGGTGAAGGACGGCTTCCTGATGGTGGGTGGTGGCCACGACCGGCTGTGGTACCGCATCTGGAAGACCGTGGCCAAGGACCGACCTGATCTGGAACAGCTCATCGTCGAGGATCCGGGCCTGCGCCTGGTGACGGACCGCCTGGGGCACTACATGCAGGTCAAGACCTACACCGTGCTATCGGAGTGGGGTAAGGACAAGAGCCGCCAGGAAGCTGAGGACGCGCTGCTGGAAGAGGAAGTCGCGTCCGGTGGTGTGTTGTTCACCGACGAGATCGCCGAGTACTCCCACTTCAAGTACCGGGGCCACCTGACGATGAACGAGACCCAGCACTACGGCAAAGTCCTGTTCGGCACACCACCAAACCAGATGCACAAGACGCCGGCCCGCGTCAAGATGCTGGGTCGGCCAGCCGGCTATGACAACGAGGACGTGTACAAGCGGCTCCTGGGGCTACATACCGACACCCTGCGGGAGCTGAAGGCCAACAACATCATCTAGCGTTCTCGCCTACGGAAATCACCGAGTAAGAGCTGAGAAGAAGGAGGTCCTCCATGTTGCAGGAGGTCGTAGAATACAAGCCTGAAGATCTGGACAAGATGTCCTTTGAGGATTACTGTCGCACCGTGTTTGATCCCAAGACGGCGGCCTCGAAGCCGGAGGCGCTGAAGGGCTACATCGCCCTGTCCCCAACCCAGTACATTCTGGGGCCGGCATCGGCCAGCTATCTGGCCGAATTGGGGGCAACGGTCATCAAGATCGAGATGCCGCGCCTGGGTGAGCCCATGCGCCACACCACGCCGTACAACGAGCCATACGTCTATCCTTGCTCCCGCTGGGTGACGGACCGGGGCACCGGCCTGGGATTCAGCGCGGCCAACGTCAACGAGTACTTCATCAGCCTGGACATGCGTAAGCCCGAAGGCAAGGAGGTCATGCACAGCCTGATGCGCAAAGCCGACATCATGCTGTGGAACTTCCGCCCCGGCACCTTCGCCCGCTGGGGCTTCGGCTACGACGCCGCTCAGACGGTCAACCCGCGGCTCATCCAGACGTGGATGGGTGGCTTCGGTGGCTGGGGACCGGGCCGCAAGCGCGCCTCGTACGACATCCTGGGGCAGTCCCAGGGTGGCTGCTTCTCCATCACCGGCTTGCCCAGGAAGTATGGTGGCACGCCCTCCAAGCACACCATCTGGCTGGCCGACTTCTGGGGCGGTCAGGTAGGCTCGACGGGGGCGCTGGCGTCTCTCTACTGGAGAGAGTTCGTCTCCGGCGAGGGTAACTACATCGAGTACTCCCAGGTCCATGGTGTGACCCGCCAGATGGAGTCCGCGCTACCGCTGTGGGGTCGCTTCGGCGTTGTCACGCAGCGCTGGGGCAACTGGGACAAGAACCTCTGCGTCCACGGTATTGTCAAGTGCGGAAAGTCCTCCTACCCGGATTCCGAAATCCCGTTGGAGCAGGAGGTGGGCTACATTCTGGTCAGTGCCTACACCGACGAAGACTTCAAGAAGCTGTGCGACGTCATGGGCCGGCCCGATCTGGCTGAGCAGTACGCCACCCACGACGACCGGATTGAGGCGGCGGCACAGGAAGCCCTCTACCCCGAGATCGAGAAGTGGACGGCCGACAAGACCAAGGAAGAAGTGTACCACATCCTGACCGAGGAGAACGGCATCAACAGCCAGCCCGTGTGGAGCAACAAGGAGGTGGCCAACAATCCGCACTTCCTGGAGCGCGGTGAGATTGTCTGGCTGGACGATCCCTACTTTGGCGAGATGTGCCATCAGGGCCCGCTGGCGATGATGTCCGAGACGCCACGCCGCATCAAGTGGGCCTGGAAGCCGGTCGGCGCTGACAATGAGTATATCTACCAGGAGCTCCTGGGCTTCAGCATGGCCGAAATCCGGGACCTGGAGGAGCGAGCTGTCATCTAGGTCATGCCGCGGGGGGCCACCCTCAGTCGGGCTGTGCCCCCTGATGCACAATATGCTAGGAGGATATACATGGCGATCATCGTATGCTCCAAGTGCGAGATCCGGAACTACCTGGACCCGTACTCTTTCTGGGACTATGATGGAAATTTCAAGTGCGCCGGTTGTGACACGGTGTACTATGTGAAGAAGGACAACGGCCAGTTGGTGGATGGCCCCACAGAGGTGACCGGACCCGACGCCGAAACATACGAGCTGCCTGGCTTTGCCGAGACCCTGGACTACCAGGGCATCACGGAGGAAGGGAAGGTGGCACCGCCGGTGCTGGCCCGGGCGGACTACGTGGGCGCGCCGATTCCTCGCGAGACGAACGTGCGTGGCAACCTTTTCAGTGGCCGTCCGCTGTCACCGGAGGAATTGACTGGCAGCATGTGGACGAAGATCTACGAGGCCAAGGGCCTCGGGCGGGTGAAGGCCTAGCCGGCCTTGGCCAGGTTCGTCCTCGGTGCTGAAGTACATGGACAACCACCTACCCTCTTGGCCGAAAGATTCAGTGCAGAAAGGAGAATCACATCCATGGCATTCAATGTCGGTGACAAGGTCTACAACTCCGTGGAAGAAGTGCAGCAGAAATGCTCTCATTTCGCACCCGCGCTGGCACCACAGATGATGAAGCATATCTGGGGTTACTGCGAGCATGTGGAATACCCCTTCACCATCGCCATCTTCAAGGAGTACGTTGGCCCCGGTGCCTTCATGCATGAGAAGACGTGCGAAGAGCACCGCCAGGAGATGGAAGAGAAGGAAGCGGCAACGCGAGCCTTTCTGAAGGCCAACGGCTTCGAGTAGCCGACGCCGCGCGCTTAGCATGGGGAGACTGGGGGGCTCCGGTTCCCATTGCCGGTGCCCCCCTCATCTGTAAGCTGTCAATGAAAGGCCATCCAGAGACCATGTATAAGGACTATCCCCTCATCTATGCTGATCCGCACCTCAGCCAGACCGAGATCGAAGCGTACCTGGAGCGGGCATGGGCCATCATTTATGAGGTGGAGTACGATGCCCTCTTTCAGGCCTTCAATGGCATCTACCTGAACGAAGAAGAAAATCAGGTGGAAATCACCTTTGGGTTCGCCTCCGGGTCTGTGGCCAACATGGGGATGATCTGTATCAACCGGGAGACGGGGGAGGACCATTTCAGGTACCCATCCCAGGAACGTGTGGACGGTGAGCTGGCCATCTTGAGCGAGATTCTTGGCACCGACGTCCTGGAGTGGGAACGTGAGCAACGAGAGAAGTTCATGAACCACCTGGCGAGGGGTAAGCCCGACTAACAAGACGGAAAATGGAAAGGGGAGAGTGGAAAATGGCCCCCCCATCTGGCCGGCTCCATTTTCCATTCTCCACGTTCCATTTTCTCGATTTCCAAATTTCAGCGAAGGAGGTAATTTCATGAAGTTCGAACTTGTGCGGTTTTACTACAGCCCCAGCGACAAGCCGGCGGAGCAATACTACACAGACAGCGAGCAGGCCCTGAAGCAACTGGAGCGACTGAAGGAAAAGGGTACGGAAGTTGAGATCTTCGATGTCAATGAGATCGACGACCTGTTCCCCCACTACCACCGCGCCACGGTAGGCCCCAAAGTGGCTTTGCGGCCTGTCTTCGGCACCAAAGGTGCGCTGGAGGATGATTTCGGGCGGGCCGTGCCGGCCCTGGTCTGCTACGAGGGCAAGGGAGACTTGTATCCGGCTGAAGTATTCCCACGGATGGATAAAGGACTGGAACGCATGCTCGGGATCAACGAGGTGTTGGACAATCTCGTGGAGCACGACGATACCGTGGGACCGGCGACCGTACCGCCCATTCCCGGCGGATTGCCCGAGTAACCGAGCGCATGATCCATCTTGGAGACCGCGATCCTCAACTCGAGGGTATCTGGCTGTCACCCAGCATCGAGCGTCACACATCAAACGTGTACGTGATGGATGAGGGTCGGACGCTGATCGATGCCGGCAACACATCTGACATCATCCATGAACTGGACGCCCAGTACCCGGAAGGGGTGGGCCGGGTCGAACGCATTATCCTGACCCACCCCCACTACGATCACGTTGGTGCCCTGGGCCGGCTGCTGTTGTACTGTGACGCCGACGTCTACATGCATCAGGAAGCCTTCGCCTACACCTTTCTGGGGGACCTCAGCCTCCCGGAGATCGCACGGCAACTCGGCACACTGGACAAGCTGCTCCCGCTTCACGACGGCGATGTGCTGGAAGTCGGCACCTACAACCTGGAGGTGATCTACACGCCAGGGCATACCCCTGGCGGCATCTGCCTGTATCATCGAGATAGCCAGACCCTCTTCTCCCAGGATATGGTGTTCCCTCCCACCGACGAGCTAATCCGCGTGAGTGAACCGGATGCTCAGACAGGAAATTGGGACCAGTTGATCGAGTCTCTCCGTAAGTTGATGGGGTATCGGGTGAAGCGGTTGTTGCCCGGCCACTTCGCACCGGTGTTTGAAAACGGGTGGCAGCATATCGAGACAGCTTTCTTTGAGACGGTCCGTCGGACTGAGAATGAGTACACAGCCTGGGTGCGAACGGCCGCCGCCCTGGCCGACTATGGCCGGCTGGAGGAAGCGCTGGGCTACTACGACGGCGCGTTGGCGGTGCGTCCCGACAATGTGGCCGTGAAGATTAGTACAGGCCTGGTCCTGACGGAACTCGGGCGATTCGAAGAAGCACTGGGACTCTTCGAGGAGTCCCTTGCAGTAGAACCTGATAGTGAAGACGCCCAGATTGGCAAGGGCTTTGCCCTACTCGGCCTGGGCCGAACCGAGGAGGCTCTGGAGATCGAAGCCTTTTCACAGAAAATGGTGGCTGCCCGATGAATCAGCAGCGAGGACGCCAGACAGCGGAGTTCATGAACCGTCTCCAGCGAAATGAACAGGTTCTCCCCAAGCTCTTGGTCCGGCTGGCAAAGCTGATGCGCGAGCGCGTTGAGGTGCAGGGGGAACCGGGAGAGGCGGAGGTTCAAGCTCTGCTCCGGGACCTCCAGCGTCATGTCGAATCCCGCGCGTCTCGCGCCGAACTCAGCAACACCTGCGGCGAGGAGGGGGAATGGTGCAGTCGCTGTCCATTCGGGGTATTCATCCCTCAGGAGTTCGATTTCTCGTCGGAGACGCAACCAATCTGCCTGCCGTGGATTGCCGTGACGCGACATGGGCCGGCGGACTAGGTGACGATCAATTGGCACTTGAGTTCATCCCCACTCGGTGGGGAACGAAGTGACCGTCCCTTCGTTCCCTGTTCCCCAGAGGAGGAGAAGGGTGAGCCGGAAGGGCGGGGCAGTCATCGCTACGTAATCTGCCCTGCCCTCCTCACCCCCCTTGCTTTCAGATTTCAGATTTGAGATTGTAGACCTTGCGGTTTTGCCTACCCCGCGTTCTCCCTTCGCGCCGTATGCTCCAACCTCCCAGTTCATGACCGCCCTGTCATTTCGGATCCATGCCAAGGCCGGCGCTGTTGCCCAGGTCACGCATGATGATTGCCCGGTGTTGGGCCCCGAAATTCACGGAAGCTTGATAACTGCAACGCTCAGGCGCAGATCATTTGTGGTATCATGTAATTGGGCGCAGGTGGTCAAGTGGCGGCTCAGTTTTTTGTGCTGCGCTGCCGGCCTGCTTGTGAAACTACCTTCGTGACAGCCAGGTGTTCCTCCGGAGACAGAGATGGTGAAACAATACGCAACGGTGGGCAGACGACTTGCGGTCTGGGTCGCGGTGTTGGCACTCAGCATGTTTTCTGCCATGCCAAGTGCCGAAGCTGCAGTGACGCCGTGGAGCCTCGCACAGCTCACACTCCGCTCCCGCATCATCATCCGCGGGCAGGTCGCTGCGCAGTCCAGTGCCTGGAGCGATGACAAGACCGCCATCTTCACGGACAGCACGGTGGACGTCCTCGATCAAATCAAGGGGCATACCGAGGCGCATAGGCTGGTGATCCGAACACCGGGTGGGGTTGTCGGCGACGTTGGCCTGTGGGTAGAGCCGGCGCCACACTTCGTTCCGGGAGAGGAAGTGTTGGTGTTCCTGGAGCCATTGCCGGCCGGCGATTACCACGTTGTTGGATCGATTCAGGGCAAGTATACGATCCGGCATGGCTGGGCGATCCGTGAGGGGATGGAAACGTCCGTGCCACTAGTCCCCCTTGTCCACCGCATCCTGGAAATCATGCAAGCTCAGGGGGCCATATCAACGCTGCCCTCCAACTGGACATCCCGGTTCTCGGTCCCTGCAGCCGTGCCCTCACCTGACAAACGCGAGACTGCCTCTAGCATTTCTCAGCCTCTGTCTTTTCTGTATGAGGGCGTGCATTGGCCTGGCCCCAATCCCATGGGAGAGGACTACCTGGTCAATGTCAACACGTCGGATGTCTCGCCGGATGCCGCACTACAGGCAATCCAGTCGGCTGCAAGCAGATGGACGAATGTGAGTGGAGCGGATTTTGAGTTTACCTATGGCGGCCCATCGACGGCAACTGACAAAGGGAACAACAATAAGAACGACATTATGTGGCAGGACAACGGGAATACCGGGGTACTTGGCACAACCTGGATCTGGTACTGGACGGGAAGCAACGAGATTTTTGAAGCGGATATGGTAATCAACGACTATTACCAGTGGGATACGAGTGGCTCGCCGGCCAGCAATGAGTTCGATCTCGAGAGCGTAGCCCTGCACGAGTTCGGCCATTATTTACACCTGGGGCACGACACTGATCAAAATGCTGTGATGTACCCCTCGATTGCGGCCGGGACTGTCAAACGTACGCTGTACCAGAACGATATAGATGGCATTCGCTTTATCTACCCGGGCCCCGCCAACCCCTGTCTAACCGATTTCAACAATGATGGCACGGTCTCGTTCACGGACATTGCCGAGATGACCAGCCGCTGGCACACCCAGGCCGGCGACCCCAACTACAACGCCACCTTTGATCCAAATGCAGACGGCATCATCGACGTCGTCGATATCGCAATTGGTACGACTGAGCTGAACCAAAGCTGCAATTAGCTAGCTCTGACCGAAATCGACCCTACCCCATACAGGGCACCCCAGGCCGCCCGTGTCACTCTTGCTCGAATACGTATTACCCCTTCACCGAGCCAGCCAGCAAGCCCCGCACGAAGTAGCGCTGGAGTGAGAAAAAGATGAAGAGTGGGAAGATCATGGAAACGAAAGCGCCCGCGGTGAGCAAATGCCAGTCCGTGCCAAACGTTCCCAACATGCCCAGGAGCCGCTGTGTCAGCACCTCGACCTCGGGGTTGGCGCCGAGGAACACCAGGGCGACCAGCAGGTCATTCCACACCCACAGGAATTGGAAGATAGCAAAGGATGCCAGGGCCGGCACCGAGAGGGGCAGAATCAGGCGTGTGAAGATAGTGAAATGCGAAGCGCCATCCATGAAGGCCGACTCGAGGATGTCCCTGGGCAGCGAGCTGATATAGTTGTACAGAAGATAGACGGCTAACGGTAGGCCAAAGCCTGTGTGGGCCAACCATATACCCAGAAAGGTCCCACTCAAATTAAGCCGGATATAGTCTTTCAGAATAGGAATCAGGGCGATCTGCAGCGGCACCACCAGCAAGGCCACCACACCGATGAAGAAGATCCTGCGCCCAGGAAATCGTATCCAGGCAAAGCCATAGGCGGCAAACGCAGCGATCAAGATGGGAATCACCGTCGCCGGGACCGTGACCGTCAGGCTGTTCAACACGGCACTGAACAGGTTGATGTTCTCTTCTCCCCGCTTGACGAGTTTCTGCAATTGGGGATCTTTCCCGGCAGCGCCCAGGACAATCCGATAGTTGTTCAACGTCAAATTAGCTTCAGCCGGATTCCGCAAGACGGTCCACCAGCCGGTAGTAGAGACATCGTCACCCGGGCGGAAAGAGCTGACGAGCAAACCAATCGTCGGTATTGTCCAAAGGATAGCAATGATGATCAGTGCCCCATATACAAAGACCTTCCCAAGCAAGTTCTGTCTTCTTGCAGTCATTAGAACGCCTCCGTTTGCTCGCCAAACTGGCGCAGATTGTACCACATCACAGGAATGACCGCGACCAGAAGGACGATGGCAATCGCGGCACCGCGCCCGAAGTTAAACGCCCTGAACATCTGGACATACTGCTCATTGGCAATCACTTGCGTGCCAAAGTTGCCGCCCGTCATGGACTGGACGATGTCGAAGATTTTTAGCGTAAAGAGGATGATCGTGGTCGCTACGGTGACAATCGTTCCTCGAACGTAAGGGATGATGATGTTAAAGAAAACTTGCACCTCGTTGGCGCCGTCAATCCGGCCGGCCTCCAGGAGCTCGCTCGGAATTCCTTTGATCGCGGCTGAGATGATCACCATGGCATAGCCGGTTTGCAACCAGATGAGAATAGCAATCAGGAACAGGGTGTTCCACGGTTGCATTAAGAGCCAGGGTTTAGGCTCTTTCCCCAGGGCGGTCATAATGGCGTTGAGTAGACCGATTTGGTCTGCGCCGGGGGGCCTGAATTGGTACATGAATTTCCAGATCACAGAGGCCCCCACCATCGAAATCGCCATCGGCATAAAAATCAACGCCTTAACAAACGTCTCAAAGCCGGGGTGCGTACGGTCAGCCAGGACAGCGATAAGCAAGCCAAACCCCACGCTAAACCCGGTACCCACCACCAGCCATATCAGGTTATTGCGAAAGGATTCGACCATTGCATTGCTGGTAAAGGCATACACGTAGTTTGCAAGACCTACGAAATTCTTCCCACTGGCGTCAAACAGACTGGTGTAAAAGGACCGCACCGTAGGCAGAGCCAGGTACCAGGTCAGGATGGCCAGGGCCGGCCCGACGAAGACGAAGGGCGTCAGGCGTCCTTTCCATCGATCCGGGAGTTGCTCGATGACCATGTTGGCAACGAGGAACAAAGCCAGAACCCCGCCAACGCCCCAGATGATGGCCACAATCGCCGTGATCCATTGTGGGGCTCGGGTGTCCCGTAGAAAGATGAAAGCCCGCCAAAGGACCACAAAGGTGATTACAGGAACGAACAGGGCAGCGAGTAAGCGGCCGAGGGTTGTGGCAAGCCACTCCAGGATCCCGCCTGACCTATCTACATCTTCAGCGTATGCCATCTCTCTTTCTCCTCAAGACGATCGGGGCATCCACGAAATGAACGGGGGAAAGCAGGGGGGTATCAGGCCAATGGCCGTTTCTACCCACCCTGCTTTCGAATCCGTGACTGAAGTTGAGCAAGAGTGACTACTGCATGGAAGCGTCGATGTCCGCCAGGGCCTGATCGAGGGTCCTGTTTCCGCTGACCCAGTCTGTGACGCCCTTCCAGAAGGCCAGGTTCAGCTCGGAGGCCATCATGTCAGAGCCATCGAAGCGTGCAGCGCCTGCGCTGGTAATCGCCTTCGCCATCGTCTTCTCAAGCTGGGTCGGATACCAGGTAATGTCCTGGTTCACATGGGGGAACAGCGAGCCGCCTTGTTCCGCCCAGGGCTTCACCGAGTCGGGAGTTCCCAGGAATTCGATGAACTTGCGTACTTCGGGCCGATCTTTGCCCTTGAACACGACATACTGATCGCCACCCACTTCCAGGGTAAACGGAAGCGACTCGTCAATCGGCGGCATCATGAAGACGCCTACCTGGTTGTCCAGGTCGGCCTGCACATCCGCCGGGAAGAAGTTGGTGACGAAGCTGCCCTGCATGTGCATCCAGCACTTGGGCGAGTCGCCAAACAGCCACGCAGCCGGGTCCTTGAAGTTGGTCAAGGCGATGGTTTGTGCACCGCCATAGACCGCATCGGGGTCCATCCAGAGCTTCTCCAGAATCCCCCAGGCTTTTCGGACTTCGGGGGAGTCGAACTTGATTTCGTGGGCTACCCACTTGTCGTAGACATCCACCGGCTGGGTGCGCAGCATGAGGTTCTCAATCCAATCCGTGCCTTTCCAACCGGTCGCTGCGCCGGATTCGATCCCATCGCACCAGGGAGCAATGCCTGAGGATTTCATCTTCTCCGTCAGGGCCATCAGCTCATCCCAGGTGGTCGGGACCTTCCAGCCGGCCTTCTCCCAGGCCGGCTTGTTGTACCAAATCCAGCCCTTGGCGTTCACCCGATGGAACATGCCGTAGGGTGTACCATCGACCGAAGAGAGATCCTTCCATGCCGGCGTATAGTTGTTGTCATACACCTTCAGCGCCTCATCCCAGAGGGGAACGAGCTCCCCCTCCCGGGCCAACTTTGCCACAGCGCCAGGCTGCGGGAAGGCGGCGATATCGGGCGGATCGCCGGCCTTGACGCGGACGGTGATCAGCGTCTCGAACTCGGCCGTGCCCGAGTAGATCACGTCGATGTCGGGATTCTGCTCCTCGAAGGCAGCAATCACCTTATTGAAAGCAGTTTCCTCTTCGCCACGGAAGGGGCCAAGGATGAACACCTTCCCGGTGTCTTCACCCGCCTTCACCGGCGCGGGCGTGGCCGTCACCACGACCTGCTTCTCCTTCTCTACTACGACCGTCTGCTGGACAATCTTCTCTTGCGGAGCGGGTTGAGCACAAGCCGCCAGCACGCCCAGGACGAAAAGCACGGCAAGAAGTGAGACAAACGTGCGTTTCTTAGACATGGTTTCTTCCTCCTTGATTTCGGTCTGTAGACCGTTCAACATCTTGAGCAGCAATTCCTCTGCGGAACGCTGTCATTGCCTTTCTCCTCCTCCGGGGTATAGGGCACAAGACACCGTGCCCGAGAACCCACTATTTGTGCTGCTGCGAAACGATTTTTCCTCTGCCTGGCATGCACCTCCTTTAGATTGATGATTCGTAACTACTCAAGTCCCCTGCTGCTGGCGGTTGAAACCGCGCCTACCATCGCAAAGTCGCCCTTCGGCGACTCGAAATCCAACCGGTGAGGGCCGGTTTCGCAAGCGTTGCCGCGAATTCATTCGCCAGACACGCGGCTCGTGCGGCGCTGGACCAGACTGACCGGTAACTGCACCGCCACCGGCGGACGATCAGGATTGCCAATGGCATCCAGCAACAGCTCGACACCCCTCAACCCGGATTCGTACAGTGGCTGCCTGACCGTTGTCAAATCCAGATATTCCGCTATCTCGATATCATCATAGCCGACGAGCGCCACATCATCTGGGCACCTGAGGCCTCGTTCCCGCAGCGCCTCTAACACGCCCATAGCCTGGGTATCGCTAGCAGCGAAGATGGCCGTTGGCGGATCATCTAGGTCCAACAATTGCTCGGCCATCACTTTTGCCTGATAATGACCGTGCTCGCCCTGCCGATGATACTCTGGCCGAACGGGAATGCCGGCCTGTTCCAGCGCCTGGCGATAACCCAGACACCGGTCGCGGCTGGACGTGAAGTTGAACGGATTGTCCAGCGGATCGCTGATGTACCCGATCCTGCGATGCCCCAGGTCGATCAGGTGCTGCGTGGCCAGTTGGCCGCCTTGCACATCATCGACAACCACCCGGTTCAATTCCGGGTGGCGAGCATCGACGAGCACTGTGGGCATGAGAGCCTCCGCGAAGTGGTGAACATCCTCATCCGTAGGCGCGAGGGATATGATGATGAGGCCATCAATCCGCCGCCTTTGGGGCATATCCTGGAAATAGGTGTCGCGCTTATCCGGTGTCTCGACGTTGTAGACGATCAGGTCATACTCACTCTCGGCCACGGCGGCTTCTACCCCTCGCAGGCGTTCGACGACGGAAGGGCGGGTGAAGAAGGGGGCAATGACACCGATGGTGAGGGTCTTGCGCAGGGATAGCCGGCGGGCAATGGGGCTGGGCCGATATTGCAGCTCCTCAATGGCTGCCAGCACACGCTCACGCGTCTGGGGTCGCACGTTGGGGCTGTTGTTGAGTACGCGGGATACGGTCCCGATACCTACGCCGGCTCGCTCAGCTACATCGTATATCGTGGGAGACACCATTGACCTCAATCAACTCAGCAGGCTGGAATGGAAGCGCTTCCAAATGGAAGCGCTTCCATTATATCAAACTACGGCCGGCCCTGTCAAGAGGACAATGGCAATTTTAAGGTTTGTTAAAGAACGGTCAAAGCAGGCTGTTGAACAACCTCAGGTAGTCCGCCAGGTGACGTGTGGAGAGGAAATGCCGGCGGACATGCTCCCGAGCTGCCGCGCCCATCCTGGCCGTCTCCTCCGGTCGATCCAGCAAGTACAAAATCTTCTCCGCACACGTCTTGACATCCTCGACCAGAAAACCGGTCTCGCCATCGACGACCTGCAGCGGAATGCCCCCCACGTTGCCGCCGATGACCGGCTTGCCTTTCCACAGGGCCTCCGTCACAACCAACCCGAACCCCTCGCGCGTAGATTTCTGGATGACGACATTGGCGGCTGTCTGGAAGGCGTTCACCTCGCGGTTGCCCACGCCATGGAAGTTGTGGAGGATACGGATGTCGAAATCTTCGCCGGCGTGGCGCACGGTCTTGTCGTAGTAGTCCCACCCCTCCGGATCGTCGGACGCCATGGAGCCGACGAGGGCCAACTGCACGTCGGGTACCCATTCCTTGACGATGCGATAGGCATCGATGACGCCCAGCGGGTCTTTCCATGGGTCGAACCGGCTGACCTGCACCAGCAGTGGCCGGCTGGTGTCAAAGCCGTAGCCGGCCACAATCGCGTCAGCGGCGGCCAGGTCCATGGGCGTGTTTTTCGGAGAAAGCGGATCGATGGTGGGTGGAACGATGGCCAGGTGCTCGAAATCGACGCCCGGGCCGACGTACTGCTCCGTCGTGAAGATAGCCGCCGGATACTCGTCGATATAGGGTGCCAGGAAATCCCAGTAGCTGGGGTTGGGGTGCGATGTGTCGATGTGGCAGCGCCAGATCCAGTGAGTGGCCTGCTTGCCCTGCGCGTAGTGGAGCAGGCCGGCCGGCTGCGGATCGTGCACCACGACGAAGTCATAATTGCCCTCGAACTTGCCGGCGTTCAACTCGTTGTAGCGCTGCCAGATGGCCTTCATCGCGTCCGTGAGAGACAGGTCCATCCCTTGCAGGCCGTTGTGCATCGCCTTGGTGACGTTGAAGAACTCATCCGCACCCTCGATGACCTGCCACTCGGCATCCAGGCCGGCATCGCGCATGAGCGGCACCAGGGTATGCAGGATCTCCGCTACGCCGCCGCCGAAGGCGGTGGCGTTGATGTGCACCACGTGGGCCCCGTGCAGCG
>CAZHMV010000055.1:0-31630 GCA_964532665.1 uncultured Anaerolineales bacterium | reverse complement strand
GTTGAGTATTTTCGGCAATTGGATGATGGACGGTGGTTGCTTAGCGTATTCGACGATGAGGCGGACACGCTAAGCCTTCAATCAATAGGTGTCGAGATACCACTGGGCGATGTTTATCAGAGGGTCGATTGGGAATGAATGTGACAGAACCGATGACCACCGAGAGTGTCTTGCCGATCATCGAAGAGCAACAACTGACCAAAGAAGAGTTGATCACCTACCTGCGCCAGATGATGGAGATTCGGGCATTTGAGAACAACATCCACGAATTGCTCACTCGCGCCGTATTGAGGGGGGCGTCGCACCTGTCAGCCGGTCAGGAAGCCGTCGCGGTGGGTGCCATCAGCGCTCTGCGGGACGATGACCTGATCACCAGCACCCATCGTGGGCACGGGCACTGCCACGCCCACGGCGATAAAGTGGCAAAGACGCCTGAAGCCAGGCAGCAGCACTTCAATAAGATGATGGCCGAAGTGCTGGGGCGCTCCGGCGGCTACTGCAAGGGCAAGGGGGGCTCGATGCATATCGCCGACGTGGCTCACGGGAACCTGGGCGCAACCGGCATCGTCGGCGGCAACATCCCCGTCGCCACCGGCGCAGCGCTGGCCCAGAAACTCCAGGGGACAGATCGAGTCGTGCTCTGCTTCTTCGGAGACGGCGCAGTGAACACCGGTAATTTCCACGAGTCGTTGAATCTGGCCAGTGTGTGGGACTTACCGGTCGTTTATGTGGTGGAAAACAACCAGTATGCCATGTCAGTGCCCTGGGAAAAGGCCAGTAGTTTGCAGGATGCGGCCGACCGCGCCTGTGCGTACGACATGCCCGGCGTGGTGGTGGATGGGCAGGACGTGCTGGCGGTGCGTGAAGTGGTCAGCCATGCTGTGGAGCGTGCCCGTCGGGGCGAAGGCCCCACCCTGATCGAAGCCAAGACCTACCGCTGGTATGGACACTCGCACTCCGATCCGCGCACCTATCGGACCCGGGAGGAGGAAGCCGCATGGAAGCAGCGGGATCCAATTAACCTGCTCAAAGCGAAGCTCCAAAACCTGGGTGTGCTGACCGAGTCGGAGTTTGAGCAACTGGACGAGATGGTGCAGGAGAAACTCGGCCGGGCGATGGCCTTCGCTGAGGCATCGCCGGAGCCGGCCTCGGATGAGCTCTACGCCGACGTGTATGCGCCCTCGAAGTTCAGCGCTGCCGACGTCGAAGCGGAGCAGAAACTCCGCGAGTGGGTGCGCCACAACCCTTACATGCGTGTCATTTCTTATGCCGAGGCGTTGCGGGAAGCCATGCGCGAGGAGATGCTGCATGATGAACGCGTGTTTCTCATCGGTGAGGACATCGGGCTCTATGGCGGCGCTTATGGCGCTACCCGCGGACTGTGGGAGGAGTTTGGCGATTCACGGGTACTGGATACGCCCATCTCTGAAGCCACCATCGGTGGCGCAGCCGTCGGCGCGGCCATGGCCGGCCTGCGTCCCATTGCCGAATTCATGTACGTCGATTTCACGCCGCTGGCGATGGATCAACTGGCCAATCAGGGGGCCAAGAACCGCTACATGTTCGGCGGCAAGACCACCGTACCGCTGGTGATCCGCACCGAAGGCGGGGCCGGCCGGGCCATCGCTGCACACCACTCCCAGAGCCTGGAAGCCCTGTGGACCCACTTCCCGGGCATCTACGTGGTCATGCCCTCAACCCCTTACGATGCCAAGGGGTTGCTGAAGGCCGCCATCCGGGACGATAACCCGATCATGTTCATCGAGCACAAGATGCTCTACAAGGAGAAAGGACCGGTGCCCGAGGACGAGTACCTCATCCCGCTGGGCGTGGCAGACGTGAAGCGTGAGGGCCAGGACGTGACCATCGTCACCTATTCGCGCATGGTCCTGCGTTCGCTGGAGGCGGCCGAGGTTCTGGCAGAGGATGGCATCGACGTGGAGGTTGTCGATCTGCGCACACTCAAACCGCTGGACATCGAGACGGTTGTCGCCTCCGTGAAGAAGACGGGGCGGCTTGTGGGCGTAACGGAAGCCTATGAGAATACCAGCTTTATCAACGAGGTGCTGACCCAGGTCAACGAGCGGGCCTTTGATTGGCTGGATGCGCCCATGGTGCGCGTGGCGGCCGCCAACGTCCCGGTACCCCGCGCCGAGGTACTGGAAGATTTGGCGATCCCCAACGTTCAGCGCATCGTGGAAGCCTGTCGGCTGGTACTGAGCTAGTCGAAGTGAAGGTGCTGAGCTGATGGCAAAGGATGTGTTCATCCCAAAGCTGGGACAGACGGTGGAGGAAGTCACACTCATTCGTTGGCTGGTGGAGGACGGTGCCCGGGTTCAGCCGGGGCAGGAGATTCTTGAGGTGGAGACGGACAAGGCCGTGTTCTCCGTCGAAGCGCTTGCCGGCGGCTATCTGCATCGGGGGCCGTACGACGAAGGAGACGTGCTACCCGTGCTGACCGTGGTCGGCATCATCGGGGAGAAAGACGAAAAGTTTGAGTCGCCGGCTGAGCAACCCCTTGCATCGCTTCCCGAACGTCTGGCTGCGACCCCGGCAAGATCGACCCCCACGGACGGTGCGCCGAAGGAGCCGGAAGAGGTGGAACGAGTTTTCGCCTCACCACGGGCCCGAAAGCTTGCCGCGGAGAAAGGGGTGGACCTGTCGCAAGTCACGCCTACCGGCCGAGGAGGCCGGCGTGTCACCGAAGCGGACGTGATGGCCTACCTCAAAGCGGTCCCCAGGGCCACACCTGTGGCACAGAAACTGGCGGAGGAGGCCGGCGTGGACCTGCACTCGGTGGGTGGGACCGGGCCGGGTGGCAAAATCACTCGCCACGACGTGGAACGGGCGATGGCAGCCCCTGCTCCGCCGGCGGTCGTACCAGCCCCGGCCCGGCCGGAAGCCGAGGTGCTGGAGCGCGTGCCCCTCAAGGGCGTGCGCGGTGTCATTGCCGAACGGATGGGTATCAGCGCGCAGACGACGGCCCGCGTGACGTTGGGGATGGAGGTGGATGCGACGGAGTTTGTGAGATTGCGGGATCGACTGAAGGCCAGAGTTGCGGAGGAGTGGGGATTCGCTCCTGGCTACAACGACCTCCTGGCGAAGGTGGTGGCAGCAGCGCTGCGCCAGTTCCCGTATATGAATGCCCGCCTGACCTCCGACAACATTGAATACCTGGCGCGCATCAATCTGGGCATCGCGGTGGACACGGATCGCGGACTGCTGGTGCCGGTCATCCGCGACGCGGACAAGAAGAACCTGCGCCAGATTGGCGCCGAGTTGCGTGACCTGGCAGAGCGCGCGCGGAGTGGCAAAGTCTTGCCGGACGACTTGAGCGGCGGGACGTTTACCATCACCAACCTGGGCATGTTCGACGTGGATTTCTTCACCCCGATCATCAATCCACCAGAAGCTGCCATCCTGGGCGTGGGGCGTATTGCGCCCAAGGCGGTGCCACGGGACGGCGAAATCGTCATCCGCCAGATGTGGACGCTCAGCCTGGCTTTTGACCACCGCATCACAGATGGTGCGCCGGCGGCGCGCTTCCTGCGGTACATCAAAGAGCGAATCGAAGAGCCGTATTTGTTGCTGAGTGAATTGTGATTCTGGTCCGCTTGTCTCGCTTGCCTGAAAGACGGTATAGGATATGCAGGCTGCCAGACTCTATCATCCTCATGATCTACGAGTAGAAGAGGTACCCGATCCCGGCCGGCCTGGCCCCGGCTGGGTGCGGCTGCGCATCGCTGCCGTCGGCATCTGTGGGTCGGACCTGCACTACTACCGCGAGGGAGGTATCGGCACGGCCGATGTGGAAGAGCCGCTCATCATGGGCCACGAGTTCTCGGCGTTTGTTGACGAACTGGGGCCTGGCGTAGAGGATCTGGAGGTGGGGCAACTCGTAGCTGTGGAGCCTGGGCGAGCGTGTGGCAGGTGCGAAAGCTGCCAGAACGGACACCCCAACCTCTGCCCCCACATCATCTTTTGCGGCTATCCGGGCATTGACGGTGCGTTGCAGGAGTATCTGCTCTATCCGGCAGAGTTTCTTTACCCTCTGCCCGAGGGCTTCACGCCGGCGGATGGTGCCATGCTGGAGCCTTTGGGCATCGGGCTACACGCCCTGCGACTGGGGAAGATGCGCCCTGGGGAGACGGCCGCTGTCTTGGGCGCCGGCCCCATTGGACTCACCATCATCGACTTGCTGCGAGCCTCTGGAGCTACTGAGATCTACGCCACGGACCCGCTGGCTCACCGCCGGACTGCAGCGCAGCGCTACGGCGCTACGGCGACCTTCGACCCTCGGGCTGATGATGTGGCGCAGGCTATCATGGCTGCGACCCACGGCCGGGGGGTGGATGTGGCCTTCGAGGCCGCCGGCGCATCCGATACGCCGGATCAGGCGGCTGCCCTGGCCAGGCCAGGGGGTAGGGTTGTACTGGTGGGCATTCCATCCGAGGACGAGTTTAAGCTGCGTCACTCTGTGGCCCGGCGGAAGGGGTTGACCATCAAACTATCCCGCCGCATGAAGCACACCTATCCCCAAGCCATCGCGCTGGTGCGCGCAGGCCAGGTAGATGTGCGCTCCATGGTCACCCATCGCTTTCGACTGGACAAGGCAGTTGAAGCCTTCCGGCTGGCCGACAGGTATGCCGACCATGTGTTGAAGACCGTGATTTACATAAGCGATAAGGGATGAGCTGTCTTGTGACCCCACGTATCGTAACCCTGGACATCGGACTCAGCGGGGCCTTCATCACCCGGCGTTGGGAGGACCCGGACAACTGGATGCGCCTCACAAAGGAACTGGGGTACCCCTACCACGAGTTCTGCGGCGACGTCCTGGACCCTTTCTTCATGGGAGATAAAGACTATCAGTTGCAAACAGCTCAGGCGGTAAGAGAGGCGGCCGAGAAATACGGGGTCAAAATCAGTGCATTCTACACCGGTATGGCTACCCATCGTTTCCACGGCCTCTCTCATTCCGATCCTGCTGTGCGGGCGCGCATGCGCGAATGGGTGGTCCAGGCCATGGATTTGGCCCTGGCCATGGGGACGGATCGCCTGGGCGGGCACTGGGATGCTTTCTCGGTCGAAGTGGTGGAAAACGACGGGCGCCGTGCAGAAGCGTTCGACCGAATCTGTGAGGAGTTCCGGGCGCTATCTCGCATCGCTGCCGGCAAGGGCCTGGCAGCGTTGTACGATGAGCAGATGTACATCCCCAGCGAGGTCCCGTGGACCATTGACCAGGCCCACGAGTTCATGGCACGTGTGAACCGCGACAATCGGGATGGCGTGCCGGTCTACCTCACCGTGGACACAGGGCACGCCGCCGGCATGCACTACGGCGCTGCAGGTCGCGACCTGAACTACCGGGCTTGGTTACGCGAATTCGCCGCCGTTTCTGAGAACATCCACCTGCAACAAACGACGCCGGACGCCAGTGCTCACTGGCCTTTCACGCAGAAGTTCAACGCCATGGGACACGTTCGAATGGAGGAAGTTCTGGCCGCCATTGAAGATTCCCATCGCCGCTTTCGTGACAGCCCACTGGCCCAGTTCATGACGCCGGTGTCAAGAAGCTACCTGGTGCTGGAGGTTATCCCCGGGTCCACCAAGACCGAGACAGCCCTGCTGGACGAACTGGCAGAGTCGGCGCGCTATCTGCGTCGGTTCATCCCTGAAGGCGGCCTGACACTGGAAATAAGTGATGTGTGAGCGTACTGCGTAGTGCGTACTGCGTATTCCGTGTCTCACAAACGCAGTACGCACTACGCACTACGTACTACGCACCCTTGAAAGATCAGCGCAATGACGGACTTTGCAACCTACAGGCGCGGACACAACCCTATCCCCAAGACCCAACTCATCTGGCCCTTGTATGGCGCTGGATGGGAGAACCTGGGACGCAACGACAGCCCCATTGAAGTACCGGTGCCGGCCCCCCGGCCAGACCAGATCCTGGTGCGGCACGACGTGACGGGTCTGTGCTTCTCCGACATCAAGATCATCAAAGCCGGCCCCGCCCACCCACGCCTCGTGGGACGGGACATGGTCAGAAAACCTGTCGTCCAGGGCCACGAAGTCAGCCTGACGGTGGTACAGGTGGGTGAGAACTGGCGTGACCAGTACCACGTGGGGGATCGCTTTGCTGTCCAGGCTGACATCTACAACAAAGGCAAGAGCACTGCCTACGGCTACCGGATCCAGGGCGGGCTGTCGCAGTACGGTGTTATCGGCGAGGAAGTCCTGGCCAGCGACGAAGGTAGCTACCTGCTGCCTATCTGGCCGGAAGCCGGCTACGCTGAGACGGCGCTGACCGAACCCTGGGCCTGCGTCGAGGCTGCTTATGTCATCCCGAGCCGGCCCACCGTACAGCCAGGCGGCACGGTATGGATGGTGGGCCTCGCTGGAGGGGACTACGCCCTGGATGGCGAGTTCAACCCCGGCCGGGTGATTGCCACCCGCTTGCCGGTTGATCTCCTGGCCACCCTGCGGGACTGGGCGTCGTCCCGAGGCTTTAAGCTTGTGGAAGCGCCGCTGCTGCCCCCGACCGAGGCTCGCGAGCGGTACACCGATGGCGCCGGCTTCGACGACATCATCCTGCTTGGCCGCCCCACGCCGGCGTTTCTGGAGGAGGCGGCTGCTGCGTTGAATCGTGACGGTTACCTCAACCTGGTCATGTGGGAATCGATTGGGGTAGCCATTGCTGTGGACGTAGGGCGGGTGCACTACGATGGATGGCGCTACGTCGGCACGCCGGGGCCGGGCATTCTGGCCGGGTACCGGAGCAACCGGCGCGCCGAGGTCAAGCCGGGAGGCCGGCTCTGGGTTCTGGGAGCCGGCGGCCCCATGGGCCAGATGCACGTCCAGCGAGCGCTGGGCCTCCCTGATCTTCCCTCTCTCATCGTGGCCACCGATCTGCAAACGAGCCGCATCCACGTGCTGAAGGACCTGGTGGCTGCCGCCGGCCGGCGAGACATCGAGCTGATCTGTCTGACGAGGGAAGCTCTGGGGCGGGGCCGATATTTCGAGCGCCTGCAGGAGTTGGCCGGCCCCGATGGTTTCGATGACATCGTGGTCGTGGCGGCCAGTACCGAGGCCATTGCCGAGGCCGCTCCCTTCCTGGCCCGCGATGGTGTGCTCAACGTTTTTGCCGGCCTGCCCCGAGGCACGACAGCCCAGATCGACCTGTCGGACGTAGCCGTGCGCAACGTGCGCTTCATCGGCTCCAGTGGTTCCAGGATTGCCGATATGCAGCGGGTGTTGGACAAGGTCCGTCATGGGCAACTCACCACCCGGCGCTCGGTGGCTGCCATCTCGGGCATGGCTGGAGCCAAGGACGGGTTGCGGGCCGTGGCTGAGGGCCGCTTCGCCGGCAAGGTGGTCGTCTTCCCCCAGATTCGTGACCTGGGTCTGATCCCGTTGCCGGAGTTGAAAGATGTGCTGCCCGACGTCTACGCCCGGCTGGAGGATGGCCGCTACTGGACCAATGAGGCGGAAGCGGAGTTGCTTGGGTCAGCGACCAGTAACCAGTGATCACTGGTCGCTGACTGAAAGCGAAATGACTATGGCTGGCAAGAGCGATCTGTTAAACGAACTGGTGGCCATGAATGAGCCGCTAGTTGGGCGATCCGGCGCGGGACCTGGTCATCCTGGGCGAGGGGAACACCTCCGCTCGGGTTGATGAGCAGAGTTTTTTTCGTCAAGGCCAGTGGGGTGACCCTGGAGGAGATCGAGCCGGCGGGGTTCGTCGAGATTGCCTTCGAGCCGATACTGGAATTCCCGGAGCACGGAGACACCTCTGATGAGGCCGTGACGGCGACGCTCATGGCCGCCCGGGTGGGGCCAACCGCCCCCCTCCGTCCATCGGTGGAAACACCGCTCCATGCTCTGGCACTGACGGTTGGCGGCGCCAGGTTCGTGGGGCATACCCATCCTACGGCGGTGAACGCCATCCTGTGCTCGCGGCGAGCCGAAGAGTCGATTGCTGGCCGGCTGTTTCCCGATGAGATCGTGGTCTGTGGCCCCGCGCTGGCCTACGTGCCTTACACCGACCCCGGCCTACCCCTGGCCCGTGAGGTGCGGAAAGCGATCGAGGCCCACATCGAGGCCCACGAGGAACCGCCCCGAGTCATCCTCATGCAGAACCATGGCCTGATCGCTCTCGGTCAGTCACCTCAGGAAGTGCAGTACACACAGCCATGTGCGTGAACACGGCTCGCATCCTGCTGGGAACCTATGCGCTGGGGGGACCGAGATTCATACCCCCGAGGCTGTGGCCCGCATCCACACCCGCCCGGATGAGGCGTATCGCCGGCGGAAGCCGGGTGGTCCGAACTCGGAGAAGGCGTAACGATTGCGTCAGCGGCGCGGCGGCGCCGTCCAACCTCCCCGGCGGGCGAAACCTACTAGGTGGCTGCTGAAAAAGCCCTGTTTTCAGCGCAGAGACGCCGAGGGCGCGGAGGATTTTAGGCTGAAACAACCTGTTTCTCTGCGTTCTCCGCGCCTCGGCGGTGCAGGTCCAGGTCGAACAGGGACTTTTTCAGTGCTCTCCTGGGCCCAATACCTTTCAAATAACAACCGAGGAGTGAGCACGCCTACGTGCGAACGGTATCTGGGGATGCCTTGCTCCTCTTATTTGAAAGGTATTGCTCTTAGTCGTCCATATAGAACCAGCCCAGGCCAAAGATTTCCGAAATCAGGTACAGGTCGATGATGAGGCAAATCACGGCGGTGGCGATTTTCGCCAGGATGAAGTTCAATGGCAGATTGGAGGTTGTGAAGAGGGTGATGACGCCCAGACCCAGGCCAGTGACCGCGTCTTTATCTGGTTTGCCGAAGAACAGCCACCAGTGGAAAGGGATGGCGAGGAAGAAGGCGATCAGGTCGGCGATGACGCGGCCAGAGAGCCGCTGACCGCCGGTAGCGGTCAGGAAGATGTTGATAAGCATGGACATGCCTACGGCCAGAAAGGCCAGGCCTGCGCTCACGACCGGGAAAAGTGGTTGGTTGCCGAAGTATTCTGCGCGTGGCAGGATGTTCATCAACGCAGCAATCGGAAGCAGTCCCGCCAGGATGAAGGCCAGGCTGAAGAGACAGCCGCAGCCAAAGGCCAGGGGGCGGTTTGCCGACGGCAGGGAAGGGTTATTCTCATCGGGAAGGGAAGGGTGGGTTCCATGCATCAGGTTTCTCTTGCATAAGGTAATGAAACTTCCAGCACGCTGCCGCTCTCGGAGGCCGGGCCGAAGCGGAGGGCGTCAGGTGCGAACGCAGGTAGGGCGGCTACAAAACACCGGCCCACACACCGCTTCCAGTGAGCGGAATCTCGCCTCTTCACGAACCAACTCCTATCTGAAGACCAGCGGCAGGAACAGTCTGTGGGCCGATGCGACGGACGGGAGGGGATGGTGGTAATACCCCGTTCCTGGGGAACCGAGCCAGAGCGTGTGCGGGGGGTTGGGGTCCACCAGGAGCACGTTGGCGAAGGGCCAGGCCAATCCCTCGTTGAAGGGCGTCCACGTCTGCCCTCCATCGGCGCTCAAGAGAACACCCTGGGAGGCCGGATCGTAGCCACCGGAGGAGAGTGCGCTGCCGGAGGCGACGAAGAGCAGGCCAGGGTCGGTGGGCGAGAGGGCCACATCGCGCAGAAAGTCGTTGGTCAGCAGGTGCTCCCAGGTCAGGCCGGCATCCTGGCTGCGGTACAGCCCCCGGTTGTCGCCGAAGACGGCAACGTAAATCCACCCGCGCCGCATGGGATCGGGCCGGATGGCGGCCACGCCGGCCCAGTAGTACACGTCCCAGAATTCGCCTCCCCGCGCGCCTCTCATTTCCGGTAGGCCGGTCTGTTGCCACGTCCCCGAATCTCCACCTTCGATCGAACGCCAGAAGCCTGCCTCTCCACCGGCATACACCAGGCTCCCGTCAAAGGGGTCTACGGCGGTGTAGCGGCACCCGTTGCAATCCAGCACCAGGGCCCAGGTGGCCCCATCGTCCGTACTGCGGTACACGTCGCCGTCCACGGTGATGAACAGGGTGCGCTCTCCGGTCGGGCTATGGGGGTCCACGCTCAGGCCGGAGGGGATGCCGTCGGGCAGGCCGTTGTTGGCCGGCCTCCAGGTGACGCCGTAGTCCTCGCTGCGCAAGAGGGTGTGGGGGCTGCCTTCGATTTCGTTGGCCTGGGTGATCCAGACCACATTGGGACGGGCCGGGTCGGCGGCAACGGTCATGCTGTTGCCGCCATTGCCTTCCCAGGTGCCGACGTAATCGGGGTCGTTGCAGTTCTGCCAGGTGGCGCCGCCATCGTCGCTGCGGAAGCAGCCCAGGTCGGCCAGGGCCAGGTAGACGTGGGTGGAATCGGCGTTGAGGGCCAGGTCGAAGGGGACGATGTTGTCCACCCCACGCGACTGCCAGCGGCCGGGGGCGATCTCGTCGGTGTGCAGGGGGGCGAAGGTGCGCCCGTCGTCGCGCGTGGCCCAGAGGAACTGGGAATCGGCCCACAGCAAGGCGTCCGGGTCGGAGAGGTCCAGACCCAGGGTTTTGGCGTCTCCGTTGAAACTGGTGCCATAGGCGAAATCCACGCTCGTCCAGCCGGGGTCCCAATCCTCTTTGCTGCTGAGCCACTGCCACGTCGCGCCGCCGTCGGTGGTCTCCCGGATTTCGGCGTAGTCTATGTCGATCACCCGGAGAGCGTGTTGGTCGTCCGCATCGGGCCAGATCAGCAGGTTGCGGCGGCCCAGGTCGTCCTCGTGGCTCCATTGGGCCCATGTCCAGGCTCCGTCGAAGCGGCCCCGGTAGAGGTAGCCACCGTTCGGGTCGTCGGTGACGCACTCGTAGCCGGGGTCCCACACATCGCCATAGGTGGTGAGGTAGAGGGTGTTGGCATCATTGGGGTCCAGGGCCACGTCGGCAATCTGGCCCAGGTCGGCGGCGATGCGCCTCCAGGTCAGGCCGCCGTCGGCGCTCTCGTAGAGCACGGCCGGGCCGCAGGCGAAGCGTCCCTCCCCGGCCAACAGGTAGAGCACGTCTTCGTCTTCCCGGTCCACGATCAGTTTCAGGATGTGGAGGTTGCCGGGCAGGGAGGAGGTGCTGACGCGCGTCCAGGTCAGTCCCCGGTCGGTGGTCTTGTAGACGGCGCCGTCGGCGACGTTGTATTGGGAGTGATGGGCAGCGTAGCCCACGTGGGGGTTGCCGGGGGCGATGGCGATGTCGGTGATGTAACCGTGGTCCAGGACTTGCTCAAAGGTATCCCCGCCATCGTCACTGCGAAAGATGCCCGTCTCCGTACCCAGGTAGAGGATGGCTGGATCGAGCGGGTCGAAGCCCAGCCCGCTGACGTGGGTAGAGGTCAGGCCGCGGAAAGAGCCGATGACGTCCCAGGTCTGCCCGCCGTCGCGGGAGCGATAGGCGCCGCTCAGGTCGCTGGCGGCGAGGATGATACCGGTGGGGCCGGCGCTGATGGTGTTGAAGGCGCCGCCTCCGCCGGGGTTTGTCTTGAGCCAGGGCGGAGAACTGGTATGCCGCCAGGGGGAACGGGATGGCGTCAGCGTAGCGTGCGATCTGGTCAGCGCGGCCGGAGTGGAAGCAACCGCTTCCGGGAGGGCCCGCCGCGCCGCCTTGCCCGCGCAGCCAATGCCGGCGAGGATAAGGGCGAACACCAGGTCCAGGTATAATCCAGGCTTGGTTAACATCATTAGTGATTGTTTCCCAGCCGCACAACGGCGTGGCGGATGAGCCGCCGGCGAAGGGCCGCCGGCTGGCGGAGCACAGCGCCGACGCCCTCCGTTCGACAGCGCGCCGTATAACGGCGCGGCTTATCCGCTTGTTAGCCGGCCCTCCCCATGCAGGCGCAACCTTTCTTTCGCTGCGCTCTCTGGTCACGGCTTTAAACCGGGCTCACGGTGTTCAAGCGATCTATGCCTCGGACAACTGGAGCATCTTTCCTTGTACCGACTCCAAAATGATATCCCGCAGAAAGGTGCTCGCATTCAGTATTTCGATGCCGATCAGCTCCCCCTTGTCATTCAGCTCCACCGTGACATTCGGGATCAGTTCAATACTCCTGGCTTCCGGTTCATCTGAAATGGCTAGATGCAATACGTCGTCTTGCGCGAAATATGCCATCCGGCTTTTGCTCTCTTTATACATGGGTGTACCTCCCTGTCCTAAGACGGAAGTTGATCTGCTGACGGGTTGTTGCATGGATAGTGACCGGAGTGATTGTGTCTTCGTCTGTCTCATACGGGATCATGACCGGCATCTTGTCATGGCGTCCAATGACGACAAAGCGGCCCGTTGCCGTATCGAAGTACCGTTCAGTAGAATATCGTACAATATCCTCAATCTTGGCAAGGTCAAACCCACGCAACCTTGCCCTGTACTTCATGTACTCTGTCCACACTATCGTGCGTTGCTTCGCCATCACCAAGACTCTGCTTGACAAAGTTCTAGAAGATGAACCGCTCTTTTGGCGTGGCCGGCTAACGGCGGAGTTGAGCTGCCGTGCGGCTTGGGTCTCATGAGCTCCAATCACCAGAGCCGTTGTTAGCCCGATCAACCTTGTTGGAAGTCGCAACGGAGCACGGTCAGATCCAACAAGGGTTAGCCGGCCCGCCGCCTGCAACGCCGCGATCTCGGCCCGGCTGCCTACAAAACCCTCGGCTGCCGGCGTGCCCCACACCTTGCCCAATCTACCATCACGGAACCTGTTTTGCTTGCGCTATGCGCTCTCTCAAACGCATAACCGCTTCCGGCTTGAGGTTCGGCTCCGGCTCTACCGGCTCTCTCTCTGACAAGTACTGCTCTACTTCTTCGTCTGATGCTGCCACTCCCAATCTGGACAATAATGCTTCAAAGGAGGCATGTTGTTCCGCAACTTGCTCTGGCGGGATCAGTCTGATATTGGCGAGCAACCTGGCCTTTTCGGGTGTCAGCGCCTGGCGTTCACCGTCTTGCCCCAACACCAGCTTTTCCAAAACCCTGCCAGCCACGCGGTCACAATCAGATCAGAAGCCGACCCGCTGCTGGTTAGCCCCTCAAAGACGACGTTGGTATCAACGACGAGGCGCAAGTTGAAGATGTTGATCATACCACTATTATAGCACCGTATATGCCATCACAGAAATGGGGCTTGGCGGGATTTTCTTGTATGTTATCGGAAGGGGGCTATATTCCGTGATGACATTTCACGGCCTGACTGGGAGGTAGGGCCGGCTAACGGCCAACGTCAGCGGCGGGCGGGTTGGTACGCCAACTTTCTTGACCGGCGAGCCTTGTGCCTGCGCGTCGCACTGCTTACGACACGGGCCGAAGCCCGTCCGCCTGTACGCCGTGTTAGCACGGTTGGTGTGAAAAGAAGCGGTGGTGGTGAAGACGACGCCCGAACTGTCACTCTCGGAGCCAGGTTCCAAGACCCGACGGGCGTGGGTTAACAGAATTCGTTCTACAACGTCCGCTTTGGGATGCCAAAATGAGGTTTGTAGGAAAAACTCACTCGTTCGATTCTGGAACCATGGTAGTGTGGGGGCTGGGATACCGCCTACTTCCATTAGGCGCTAACAGCGCCAACATCGACAAACAGTTGTCGATTTGAGGAGGGCTTGGGGAGATCAAGAGGCTGGTAGACGAGGAAATGGGTAGACGGGGAAACGAGAATGGGGGAACGCGTGACAGGGAACACGCCTCTTTGGGCCTAGTTTACCAATTTCCTGGTTTCCTAGTTCCCCAGCTCTGGGCAGGAACGGTCAAGCTGCTGTCCGCCAGGGCCTCATTTTCCCAGCGCAGTCTGGGAACAATCGTTAGAATGTGTCTTTCTCGGGATCCCGAAACTCTGATGGATAAAACTCGTGAACCGCTCCTGCTTGTTCGTAGCCTTCGTTTTGCAGGAATTGATCGTGAACGTATTCCCAGGCGTCGCCGTACGTTGTCGTAGTACAGGCTATCGTTGCAAAAGTGGTTTCCGGGACTTTCCACATAGTCCAGCCTTTCGGGGCTTGGGTCTCAAGTCTGACCTCCCAGGCAGCCAAATACTTCTCCTCTTCTTTCCAACCGCCAAATGGCTCATCAATAGCACTCATGAGGCCCCAACTATCTCCAATAATGAGATCTCGTATCTCATCAATTCTCTTTCGAGCTGTGTCCCATAAGGGCCTGATCCATTCGGGACCTTTGTCTGCAGGGCCACTTCCCTCTATGCCGAGTACGGCGAAAGCAGGTTTGGTAATGACTTCGACTTCCATTGAGATCAACCTCCATTGAGCTGTTTCATTTCGGCATTGAGCTGAGAGTCAACGAAAAGTGCGATGCCGGGGGATTGCCGCGCAATGCCACATAACGACCAGGCTTACGCACGTCGCCTTCGCCGGAGCAGGACGCCACCGCCTGCGAGCACAGCAACCGCCCCCAGCGCCAGCATAACTACCAAGAACGATGTGTCTCCAGGAATCGTTGCATCTACACCAGTCCGGGCGCTGAACTTTTGCAACGTGATAGCTGTGGGATTGCTCCCGCCTTGTCCCAGCGTCCAGGAGCTAAGGGCATTAACATTATTTTTAGTTACACAGTTGTTGGTAGTGTCTCTGCTATCGTAACCCACTTCCGTCCAGCTTGAGCCACCCGTGTTCCTGAACAACACCAAGTTGCTTTCCGCCACACCCGTTCCTGCGTTACTCACTTCCCAGTCAGTATAGCATAAGGTCAGGTTGATGTTTAGGCTAGAGCCGATGGTGGGAGTGATCGCGACCTGGAATGGCATTTCGCCTGCTCCCGGCGTGCCCCCGCCTGGCGGTTGATTGTAGCGAATGATGGTGGTGTTGCCAGGGCTATTGCCCCCTGCCACATCCTGGATGTTTGTCATCGTGGCCCCGAAGCGCACCGCGTCGCCGTCCCCTACGTCGAAAGTGTAAGTCTCATCAGCCTGCCGCTCGAAAGCGCCAACATCACACAGGCTGCTGCTGTCTTGGTCATAATCTGTCGGGCGGCCTTCGCTGCGCTGGTCGTCAGTGATGTCGTCTCCGTTATTGAACAGTGGATTGCTGGGGCCGCTGACGTATTTACACGAACCGTCTGGTACGCCATCGATAGCGTTGCTGCCGGGCAAAAGCGCATGGGTGCGGAGCGTTGGCCCCGTGGTTGGCGAAGGGCCATTGTCATACAAAACAGTCTCAAAGCCATCCACTGCTGCACTGCTAATTCCGCTGCACGCGCCGCTGCTATTGTCATCAATCAGGTTATTGCTTCCGCTAATCGTGCCTTCGTACGCGCCACAATCCCCGCCGTTTGTACTGTTGGTGATAATGGTGTTAGAAACATTGACTGTGCCCTGGTAATTGTAAATGCCACCGCCACTCGTTGCAGCCGAATTACGGGCGAATGTGTCGTTGGTGGCGTTGAGCGCGCCCCCGATATTGTAAATGCCGCCGCCGTAGCCCGCAGCAGTGTTGCCGGAGATGGTGCTATTGGCAATGTTCACAGTATTATAAACATTTCCGATGCCGCCGCCGCTGGAACTTCCTGTGGCCTGGTTACCGGAAATGGTGCTGGCAAGGATGTGGAGCGCGCCACCCTGACTGAATATACCGCCACCACCGCCGCCGGCCGTATTTTCGTTGATCGTGGATGATGAAACGCTTATAACACCCCCGCTTCCACTACCGCAGATGCCGCCGCCCGAGCTATTAGCCGAGTTGGCATTCACTGTGGAAGTGGAAATCGTGGCTGTCCCGGCGTTATTGTAAATGCCACCGCCCGAGCTATTAGCCGAGTTACCAGAAATTGTACCGCCAGTGATGGTGATTGTCCCCTCGTTGTAGATGCCGCCGCCGCTGCCGTCTGCCTGATTATTCGTGATGGTGCTGTTGGCCAAAGTGGTATTGCCCTGATTGTAGATGCCGCCGCTGTTGAAACTATTGCTCCAGTTGCCGGAAATAGTGCTGGATTGAATATCCGCGCTGCCGCCCTGGATGTAAATGCCGCCTGTGCCATCTGCCGAGTTGGTGACGATTTGTGTCGCAGAGATGTTGAGGTCGCCACCGGTGCTGTAAATCCCACCGCCTGTGTGGCTGGCTGTATTGCTGGTGATCAGGCTGGTGGTAACTGTGAAAGTGCCACCATCGTTATACAGGCCACCGCCGCTGAGGTTACCAGGATTAACGACACCCGAACCCTGATTGGTCGAGTCGTTTCCCTGAATGGTGCTGCCGGTGATAGAGGCGGAACCCAGATTGTAGATGCCCCCGCCCTTGCCGCCAACCGCGTCCTGCGCCACGGCTGTATTGCTGATCACCATAGTATTGCTCAAGGATAGGGTTCCTTCGTTGTAGATTCCACCACCATTGACGGAGGCTCTCCCGTAGCGGATAGTCAGCCCTTCCAGGGTTAGGCTGGCATTACTATTTACCACGTGGAGCAGGCGGTCAATGCCGTTGCTGGCGTCGGTGCCAGCTTGGATAAAGGTAGTCGTTTTCCCTGCGCCCTGGAGAGTGATCTCGCTGGTGATGTCCAGGTCGCCGTCAGCATTGTCGTCGGTACTTGCGTCGGGCGTGATACTAATCTGATAGATGCCGGCTGGGATGTTGATAGTGTCTGCCCCTGCTGCATTGTTGGCGGCGCAAATCGCTTCTCGCAGGCTGATAGCGCCGTTAGGGTTGTCGTTAGACAGATCGTCAATGGTCATTGTTGAGCAATTACCCCCATTGGCGTCAAGCACATCACTACTGCTCGCGGTGACGGTGATATTGGACGCCAGGGCCACGCGGGCCGGGTATAATATAACCAAGAGTACCAGCAAGGCAATCAGTAGTATAATAGGCGTCAGTTCCAATAGCCTGCGCAAGATGAAAGGGATAGCTCTGTTATTTGTGTTCATCTCTTCTTCCCTCTTTGTCCAGACGAATGAAATAGGCAATCATGCAGTAATGCAGGCTAACGGCGCGGGCTCAGCCGCCGCGCGGCCCAGGCGAGACACCCTCGCTCAAAGGCCCCGTGGCAGGCCCAACCACCATTACAAGCTGCCGCGATAGCGCGGTCGGGTGAAGCTGCTTGTTGGGCACAGATTTTGACAAAGCCAACTATGCACCCAGCCTCCACGGACGACCGGTTCCCACTGTTTGAGTACAAGATACCCTGACCATACCCCGCCCGAAAAAACGACTTCATCAGGCCGCACAAGTTCGGCCGCGCTCCCCCGCCTGGCACCACTGGTGGTTGCAAGGGTGGGGGAGCGTCGGCTTCACACACGGTCAGGTTAGCACCTCAGCCCCAACGGCAGGTAGATACGGTCTCCATCACTCACGGACACGGCCCCCACTGGGCGGCTACCAGCATGATGTCCAGCACGGTGATGATGCCATTCCCGTCCACGTCGTAGGGCTGGGCTGCGCCCCAGCCCGGGTCCGTATCCCGCATTCTCCAGCGGTCGGCCACCGCCTGGATGTCCAGGGCGCTCACTTGCCCATCCTGGTTGAAGTCGTGACAACCCGGTGGTGTGCTCACGGTCACACTCGCGCTGCTTTCGTTGTTGTCGAGGTCACTCTCGGTATCGGAGGTGGCGATGGCGACGGTGTTGGTAAAGGTCCCTGCTGCCAGCGGATTGGACAAAACGCCGCTGACCGTGATGACGCCGCCCGCGCCGGGAGCCAGGTCTTGTACATCCCAAACGTAGGGCGGGCTGGCGCCGGTATCGGTGATGGCGACGCCGCTGCTGACCACGCTCTGCACGGTAAGGCTGACGGGTACGATGTCGGTGATGACCACACCGGTGGCGATGAGATCGCCCGCGTTGGAAAAGGTGAGGGTGTAGGTGATGGGGTCACCGGGGACGGCGCTGGCGGGGGTGACCGCCTTGGCAATGGTCAGGTCAGGAGCAGGCCCAATCCCCACCACAGGAGTAGTCCAACGAAAGACGTAAGCCGAGCCGGAGTCGGCGCCGTGGTCGTCGTCCCAGAAGGCCCCGACGACGACCGTGTCGCCGCTGATGCCCACGGCGTAGCCAAACTCGTCATACGCCGCGCCGTCGGCAGCGGTCAGTTTGGCCGCCTGGCCCCAGTTGTCCGCCCCGCCCCGGTTGCGGGTAAAGATGTAGGCCGAGCCGGTGTTGGCGCCGTGGTCGGCGTCTCCGTCGGCCCCGACGACGACCGTGTCGCCGCTGATGGCCACGGATACGCCAAACTGGTCGCCCGCCGCGCCGTCGGCGGCGGTCAGTTTGGCCGCCCGGCCCCAAGCGCCCGGACCGCCCTGGTTGCGGCGAAAGACGTAGGCCGAGCCGGAGCCGGCGCCGTTGTCGTCGTCTCCGGGGGACCCGACGACGAGAGTATCGCCGCTGATGGCGACGGATATGCCAAAGTAGTCACCCGCCGCGCCGTCGGCGGCGGTCAGTTTGGTCCACTGGCCCCAGTGATCGGCCCCGCCCTGGTTGCGCCTAAAGACGTAGGCCGAGCCGGTGTCGGCGCCGTGGTCGGCGTCTCCGGGGGACCCGACGACGACCGTGTCGCCGCTGATGGCCACGGATACGCCAAACTCGTCATACGCCGCGCCGTCGGCGGCGGTCAGTTTGACCGCCTGGCCCCACTTGTCCGCCCCGCCCTGGTTGCGCCTAAAGACGTAGGCCGAGCCGGAGTCGGCACCGTGGTCGTCGCCTCCGTCGGCCCCGACGACGATGGTGTCGCCGCTGATGGCCACGGATACGCCAAACTCGTCATACGCCGCGCCGTCGGCGGCGGTCAGTTTGACCGCCTGGCCCCACTTGTCCGCCCCGCCCTGGTTGCGCCTAAAGACGTAGGCTGAGCCGGAGTTGGCGCCGTTGTCCTCGTCACAGAAAGCCCCGACGACGATGGTGTCGCCGCTGATAGCCACGGACACGCCAAAGCCGTCACCCGCCGCGCCGTCGGCGGCGGTCAGTTTGGCCACCTGGCCCCAACCGTTCAACCCGCCCTCGTTGCGGCGGAAGGCGTAGGCCGAGCCGGAGCCGGCGACGTTACCGTCGCCATACAGAGACCCGACGACGATGGTGTCGCCGCTGATGGCCACGGACATGCCAAAGCCGTCACCCGCCGCGCCGTCGGCGGCGGTGGGTTTGGCTTGTTGCACCCAGACGTTGCCCGCGCCGACAAAGGTGTAGGCCGAGCCGGAGTCGGCGCCGTGGTCGTCGTCTCCGTAGGCCCCGACAACGATGGTGTAGCCGCTGATGGCGACGGAGGAGCCAAAGTTGTCACCCGCCGCGCCGTCGGCGGCAGTCAGTTTGGTCCACTGGCCCCAGGCATCGGCCCCGCCATGGTTGCGGCGAAAGATGTAGGCCGAGCCGGAGTTGACGCCGTAGTAGTCGTCGTCTCTCCAGGCCCCGACGACGATGGTGTCGCCGCTGATGGCCACGGACCAGCCAAAGTAGTCATCCGCCGCGCCGTCGGCGGCGGTCAGTTTGACTGCCTGGCCCCAGTTGTCCGCCCAGCCCTGGTTGCGGGTAAAGATGTAGGCCGAGCCGGAAGAAGAGCCGTGGTCGTCGTCGCCGTAGGCCCCGATGACGATCGTGTCGCTGCTGATGGAGACGGATATGCCAAAGTAGTCACCCGCCGCACCGTCGGATGCGGTCAGTTTGACCGCCTGGCCCCAGTTGTCCGCCCCGCCCCGGTTGCGGCGAAAGACGTAGGCCGAGCCGGAGTCGGCACCTTTGTCGTCGTCAAGGTTGGCCCCGACGACGATCGTGTCGCCGCTGATGGCCACGGAGGTGCCAAAGGAGTCATACGCCGCGCCATCGGCGGCGGTCAGTTTGGCCGCCTGGCCCCAAGAGTCCGGACCGCCCTGGTTGCGGCGAAAGACGTAGGCCGAGCCGGAGCTGTGGCCGTGGTCGTCGTCTCCGTAGGCCGTGACGATGACCGTGTCGCCGCTGATAGCCACGGCGTGGCCAAAATAGTCACCCGCCGTGCCGTCGGAAGCGGTCAGTTTGGCGACCCCGCCCCAACCGTCCGCCCCGCCCTCGTTGCGGGTAAAGACGTAGGCCGAGCCAGAGGCGTCACCGTTGTTGTCGTCTCCGTAGGCCCCGACGACGACGGTGTCGCCGCTGATGGCCACGGCGTAGCCAAAGTAGTCACCCGCCGCGCCGTCGGGAGTGGTCAGTTTGCCCACCTGGCTGTAGAGCAGCGGGTCCACGGTGAGGGGGTAGACAGCGTCAGCGGCGTCGAAGGTGATGTGGAGCAGGTATTGCGTGTTGCGTATTGCGTATTGCGTGTTGCGTGTTGCGTATTCCAGGTGCGCCGGGAGTTGGCGGCCCGTGGCGTCAGTGACGCGCAGGGAGTCATAGCGCAGCACGGCGGGGCCAACTTGCCAGTCGCCGGTGGCGGGGCGGCGCAGGGTGAGCGCCTGTCCGTCGGCGCTGAGGGTGGGCACGAGGTCGGTGTCCAGCGCCAGGGTGAGGCGTACATCGCCGCGCGCGGGGGGGGCGTTGAGGGTAAAGCCATGCTCGACACCTTCCGGTCCGTTGACGTACCATTCGCTGACGCTGTCGCTCCAGCGGTAGGTGGCGGTGTCCCTCTGGGCGCTCAGGTCGGCGCTGGGGGGCAGCGCCGTGTCGCCGTATCCGGTCAGGGTGAGGCTCAGGTGCCAGTCCTCGCCGCGGGCGGTAAAGCCCGATGGGGCAAAGGCCACGCCAAAGCCCTGGGCGCGGTTCGGCGCGCGGTAGGCCGGGTTGGCGCCGTCCGGCGCTTGCCAGGTGAGGTAGTATTCCGCCTGGCGGATTTGGTCCTGAATGGAAGCCCATTCGGCGCCGGAAAGGCCGGCCGGCGGGGCGACCTCGCTGCTTTCTGTGAGCGGGCTTGCCTCCCGCACCGGCGCGGGAGCCGCTACACTCAGCGCGGGGAAAATCATCGTTACGATCAGCACGCTGGCGATCAGCCAGCGCCACGCTTTGGGGTAGGTAGCCATTTGTCTTGTCTCCTGTAAATGGAATAGGCTTCTTTTCTCACTGAATCCCTTTGGTCACAACCGGCAGATACACGCGCCGGGTTTGCGAGGCGCAGGGAGTCAGAAAATCTTGAATGCGCGCCATAACTTGTTCTCTGGTGGCGGCGGTGTTAATGGTCTCAAAGGGAAAAGCCATATAGACCAGACGAGAGCAGCCTCCGGAATCCCATGTCAAGGCGGCGTGTCCAATGCCGGCCTGGTAGAGCAAAGCCGATTGCGCCCGCGGGTCTTCCGTCGAGGGCAGGAAATAATCCACCCGGTCGGCATAGTAGGTTTCGCCCGAACCGTTGTCGAAGGTGAAGGGGTCCAATCCATTGAAAAGGCCGCCAGGAGAAGCAATGACTTTGTTGGGGTAAGGCTGGGTGTTGCGCTTGAAGGCGTTGCTGCCCTGGTAGTGCGCCTTGAGGACGTTGGCGTAAAAGTCTGCCCCAAGCCCGCGTGCCACCAGGTCCAGCCCAATCTCCGACCCGCTGATGAACAGCGCGCCGCCTCTGTTCAGAAAGTCGGCCAAAAGCGTCTGCTCGGTTGCAGAAAGGGCGATTTCTGGCGCGTTGACGGGGATCGCTTCTTCAGGTGAGCTTTCTTCGCCCGCCATCCAATAGACGGCGCCGTAATCGCTCAGGCTGACCGCGGTGGTGGAAGCGATGCCGGTGGGCAACATACTGCGCGTGACGCTATCAAAGGTCTGGCTCATTGCGAAACCGTGCTGAATGGCGTAATCTTGCCGGTTGGCGCGATCTTTGTACATGCGCAGGCTGGGTCCGGTCTCTGCTGTGTCGCCCATGCTGATGCCGTCGTCTTGCCAGACGTCGTTACTGCCATCGTTGCGGCGGTACGCTTCCACCAGCAGAATACGCGCCTGCCCGTCCGCAGCAACGCGCGCGCCCAGCGTAGGCGAAGGGGGCGATTCGCCGCCGGTGTTGACGCCGGTCACTCGCGCAAAGATGAGTTGCCCCGGTGTCAAGCCGGTCAGCGTATAACTTGTGTCGGTGACGGCTACGCCGTTACTCCAGGCGAAGCCGTCGGGGCTGGTGTAGACCTTGTAGCTGGTAGCCGCATCGCCATAGGTTGTAGCGGGCGGCAGCCAGCTCAGGGTAAGGGCGCCGGTGGCGGTGTTGCGCACCGCCAGACCCTGAGGCGCTTCGGGCAGGAACACAGGCGTCACGCCATCCCGGTAGGCGAAATAGCGCACAATGCCCCGGTATACTGCCCGCGCCGAAAGTTCCGCAAAACGGGGGTCCAGCAGCGCCCGCGTATCTTCCGGATCATCGTGGTAAGCAACCTCTATCAGAACGCCGGGCATTGTTGAAAGCAGGCGCACTTCGCCAAAGTTATCGGCCAACATTCCCTGATCTGTCCAGTGGGGGTCCCAACCACTCCGGATGTCGTCAACCAGGGTGGAGTGGATGAAATACTGCAAAAGGTCTGAACCGGGTGTCCAGATTCCCCCCCAGGTGCCATCATAGATATAACTTTCGGTGCCACGCGCGTTGTGGTTCGTGGCGCCATTGGTGTGCCAGGAGACAAAGATGGCATCTTCTCCTGCCGGTTTTTCCCATTCGGCGTAGCGCGAACGGGCTGTAACGTCGTCGTACAAATCCCAATCGCCGTTCCAGGCTATACTGGCCGGCGCGTAGACCGAGGGGGGCGCGCCCTGAAACTGGGCCCAGTAGCGGGAAGCCTCTTCCCAGCGCGGGCGCCCGCTGGTCGCAGGGGATAAGGTAAAATACCCGCCAGATTCGCTGCCCGTTCCTCCGCCGATGCGCACCGCCCCGCTGTTCACCACGCGATTTGCGACGCCGGAATCGTTGACCAGGCTGACGCTGGCGGGCTGATTGGCGTAAAAGGGATACGTGCCCAGATAGCGCCAGGTGAAGCCGTGCACGGTTTGGTCTATACGCTTTTCGCTCAGGCCGCCCGCCCGGTTGATGAGGTAGTGAGCATCCGGGGCGCGGTCTGCGCCGGATGCGTACCAGACGTAAACGGCGTAGTTGGCTGTTTGGGTGGGGGTGAAGGCCCAGGTGGCCGTGACGGTGGCGGTGCTGCTCACCGGGGCGCTGCGCGTGGCATCACCCCAGGGGACCGTGCCGGTCATCAATTCTGTGGCTGTAAACCACGCCCCGGCCTCGATGTAGGTGGGCGAAAGCGTGCTGGCGATGAATTCATCGGTTTGAAGGTCACGTTCGCGCACCGTCCAGACCTCGGCGCCGGCGTTGTACAAGTAGGGCAGCAAGTACTGGTTGAGGACTTCGGCGTTGTTGAAATCTTCAACCAGGTTCTCCCAGACGGGGCGCTGTGTGAGCCATGTTTCCGTCGTAGCGTTCCAATACCAGCCGTGGCCGGCGCTAAGGTAAATCGTTTTGTTGGCGAGAGCGCCGTTCGACGCCCGCCGGCCGGCCGTCGCCGCGACAGTGCTTCGGCCCGATTTGTGGGTCAATGGCGCTTCGCGCAGGAAAGCGGCCAGGTCGCGGAAGGAAGAGGCGCGCGCAGCAGAATTCCGGGCCAGAACGTGGATGATGAGACGATCATCAGGGGACCCTGACGGGATTCCCGCGGCGCGCATCACCTCCGTTCGGAGGGGCTGCGTCGTTTTGGCAATTTGCTCCACAATCTGGTCGGAGAGCAGGGGATTGAATTCTTGGGTCAAGAAGTGTTCGGGCAGGTTGAGGTAAACGCTGACCCGCGCTCCCTCCACGCTCAGGCCAGCCAGACCGGAGTTGGCCGGGATAGCCGACCAGACACCCGCAGCCTGTTCAGCGGGAGTGGGCCCGGCAACAAGGGCTTCCAGGGCGGTTTGGAGGCGCTGTGTCACGTTACCCCCTGATGGCAGGGAACGCTCAACGCAATGAATGTCCTCACCACGATGGAAGCAAAGGACCGCGCGGCTTTCCGCCCCTTGTTGCCCCGGCGAAGCAGATGGCGCGGCGGCCAGCGCAAGCCTGCTCAGCGATGCCAGGAGCAGGGCGAAGGTCAAGGCGAAGATCAAAAAAAGGGGTTTGCGCTTGGGCATTTTTGTGTCTCCTTCGTGACAAAATCCAAAAACGTCTGTGTCCGGCACGCTTACTTCTGCGCGGCCTGAATCTGAATGGTGTACAGTTTTTGTTCCGGTTTGATGTCACATGCCGATATCGGCTGGTCAGAGGGGCACTGCACTTCTGGCGCAGGCATCCATTCCGCGCGAATCAGCATCAAGCCCCTGTCACGGGTCATCGCGGTTGCCGCTCCGGTTGGTCCGCCGGCCTGATACGCGGGCCGTTCGGTCCAACCGATAAAGGCACTCACCAGATCAGTTATCACCTTGGTAGGATCAGAAAAATCGCCCCCCGTTCCGGTCGCCGTTAAGGTGCATCCCAACCCCGTCTCCCCGGATAGCGGATCTGTAAAAGGCATGCTGGATAGCATAGTAAAGGTGGTTCCCAGGGTCTGGTTTGCTACTTCCTGAAGCGTTTGACAAACTGCCGGGGAGACTGGCTCATAGCTGCCACTTGTCGTTTCTTCTGCGGGGAGAATCGCCACGACCAAAGCATAATCAGTCGTCGCCTGGTCATCCCTGGAGAGGATATCAATCGTGTAGTCTTGGGTCGAGGGAAGTACGCCGGTCCAGGTGGTGGTGTCGGTATCGTATTGGTTGAGAATGGTATGATCTACGCCCGCGATAGCGAGCGTTATCGGCTTGTCGTCAAATACGTCAACATTCACCGTCATTTTTTGACCGGCCATTGCCCTCAATACGTAATGGTCAATCCCGTTTGGAGGAATGTGGCCAAAAACCTGGGTGGAATCCTCGCCCGCTGCAAACTGGATGCGCATCAGTGCAGATTCGATTGGCGGGGACGGGGTGGCCTCCTCGGGTTGAGGGGTAGTGAGAGAGGCCAGGCATTCGTCTGTTGCGCCTGCAATTTCCGCATATCGCCCGTCCGGCGAGGCGGGAATAGCAAACATCGGGCCACAATCGGATGGGCCTGGAGGGGCAAGCGTGATATCCGGCGTGGTTTGCCCGGCCTTGACAACAACAGGGGTCAATCCCTTGCCGTTGGCCGAGTAGCCCAGACCGCTGGGAAAAGCAAAGACCAGATAAGACCCCGGCGGCGCTTCCAACGTAAAGGGCGTTTCTCCATTGGTTTCGGGGGTTTCTACAGAAATCCATTTGCCGGTTGCGGTGTCTACTGCATAAATAACCAAAGGCGGCGTTGGCGGGGCCATCAAATGCGCCTTGCCGGTGATGAAACCGGTTTCCGCCGCGGGCACTGCGGTGGGAGGCGCGACAGTGGGCGCTGTGGTGGGCGCGGCTGCGGTGGGGGGCGCGACAGTGGGCGCTGTGGTGGGCGCGGCCTTTCCACACCCGGTCAATAACCAACCGAGTAAGGCCAAACGAATGAGCTGCGCTAATAATCTTACACCTGTGCACTTAGGGCAACCCTTGCGAAGGTTTAGCAGCAGTCTTTCAGGCCAGGGGTACTTTCCCAGACCAAGAGCTGCCTCGCAGGTGGGTTTTTGCACAACCTTCGCAAGGGTGGGCAGATTAATTGCACAGGTCGATGATTTTTGGGCACTCATTCTTGTTACTCCTTTTCTTTTTCTGAAATGGCGAGTATGGTTTCAAATAACTGTCTGGTGGTAAAGCCATCCGCTAACACTGCATCGGCGGGGGCTTGTTGCGCTTCACGGCTTTGTTGGGAGGTGTGGGTGAATACGATTACGCGAATTTGAGGGTACTCCCGGCGTAATTGACGCAGTGCGCGCCAGACGTCTCCACTTTGTAAATCGGCGTCCATCAATACCAGGGCGGGATGGTGAACGTCAACAAGTTGTAAAGCCGTTGACATATCGCTTGCCTGTCCCGACAAGGTAATCATATTGCCGGCGCGCAGCAACACGCGCAGGCTGTCTCTAAAACGTCCCGGCGGGGCAATGATTAGCGTGGCTATTGGCTCCCTTGTCATGCTCTAAGCATAACAAAAAAGAGAGGCCGGCGGTATACCTGAAACTTGGTTTTTGGGGGGATGAAAACTTGGTTTTTGGGGGGATGAAAACTTCGTTTTGGGGAGGAGCTACTCATCAAGCCCAACTATTCCGGCGCGCAGGGCGTAGAGGGCGGCCTGCGTGCGGTTAGCCAGATGGAGTTTTCCCAGAATACTACTGACGTATTTGGCGACGGTGTTTTCGTGCAGACACAAGGCCGCGGCAATCTCCTGATTCGTGAGGCCGCGGGCAATCAGGCGCAATGTCTCCAATTCGCGGGCGGTGAGGGGGTCGGGGGAGGTGGGTTTCCGGGATGAGCGTTGAATTTCCTGAATCATGCGCCGGGCAATGGTGGGATGCAGCGAGGTTTGCCCGCGGGCCACATCGCGGATGGAACCCAGCAAAGTCTCGGGCAGGGCGTCTTTGAGCAAGTAGCCCATCGCGCCAGATTGGATGGCCGGAAAGACGCTCTCGTCGTCGGCAAAACTGGTCAATACCAGGATGCGGGCTTCGGGGGTTTCGGCCGTGATCTGGCGGATGGCGGCCAACCCGTCCATGCGCGGCATGACCAGGTCCATCAGGATCACATCCGGGTGCAACTGCCGGGCCAGGGAGACGGCCTCCAGCCCGTTAACGGCCAGCCCGACCAGTTCCATGTCCGGCTGGGTGGCGAGGATGGCGGCCAGTCCTTCCCGAACAACGGCATGGTCATCGGCAATCAAGATGCGAATGGATGTGGAATTCTGTGCCATGATTACTCGGCCTCCATACAGTCAACACTTACGCGAACCGTCGTCCCGGCTCCGGGGGCAGTGATGATCTCCAGTTCGCCGCCAATGGCTGCAGCCCGCATGCGCATATTGTTCAATCCCTGGCCGCCGAACCCGACCTCGTCCAGGTCGAACCCCTGGCCGTCGTCACGGACTTGTAAAACGGCGCGGCCCTCTTCCTGGCGCAGGCTGACGGTCACGGAAGCGGCCTGGGCATGGCGCAGGCTGTTGTTGAGCGCTTCCTGGGCAATCTGGTAGAAGGCGGCTTCAACGGGCGGCGGCAGGTGCAAATCGGGGTCGGCCAGCAGCCGGGCCTGCAAATCGGAGCGCCCTTCGACGGCGGCCAGGCGCAAATCCAGCGCGTTGACCAATCCCTCTTGTTCCAAAATCAGCGGGCGCAGTTGATGGATAAAGAGCCGCATCTCCCGGATGGCCTGCCGGGCGGTTTTGCTGATGCGGGTGATGATGGGGAGGAGCATCTCCGGGTGACTGGCGTGGGCGTGCATTTTCCCGGCTTCGGCTAATGTCACCAATCCGTACAGCGATTGGATGACAGAATCGTGCAGGTCGCGGGCCAGTCGCTGCCGCTCTTCCAGGACGATGTTTTGCTGGCGCAGACGGCCGGCCTGTACCGCGCTGCCCACCTGCCCGGCGATGGAAATCAAGAGGGTGATTTCATCCAGATTATAACTCTGGCCCAGCTCGCGGAAGACGCCGATCATGCCCAAAACCTGCCCGGCGGCGGGCAGGGGAGCGATGAGGAGGGTCATGGGGGTGTTTTGCAGAAAGAGGGGGGCGCGCGGATCGGCGGTTGTGTTGGCGATTAAGATGGGTTCGTCTTGCCGGTTGATGGTTTCAAATAATTCCCCGGCTAAGATCATCTTTTCGATTTGCACCTGCCAGTCAGGAGAAATGTGCCGGCTGGTGGTCAGTTCGTAGCCGGGAGTTTTGTCGCCCGCACTTCGCAAGGCAATAAAACCGGTCGGGCTGTGCAAGGCGCGGGTGGTGTGCGCTAAGGCCTCTTCCAGCAAGGTTTGTGAATCCAGGGCCTGACTGGCGGTGGTGGAGACATCATACAAGGTGCTCAACTCGCGGGTGCGGTCGGCAACCCGCTGCTCGAGGGAGTCGGTCAGATCACGCAGTTCGCCTTCGGCATGTTGTCGCTGGGTCCGTTCCCCGCGTAATGAAGCCGCCATTTTGTTGAATGAGGCCGTCAAAAAGCCCACTTCATCCCGGTAAGAAACGGGGATGGAAATGTCGAGATTGCCGGCATCAACCTGCCGGACGCCTGCCAGGAGGCGGTCTAACGGCCATATCAGGTTGGCCTGAAAAAACCGCGGGAAAATGAGCAAGATGAACAGGCTGCCGCCGATAACGGTATAGAGCATAATCAGGCTTATGCGGCGCGGCATCCGACTCATCTGCTCCAGGCTGAAACCGACCTCATAGGTCTGGCTGCCATCCTGAAATGTGTACCCGGCGTATTGGTAAAAACTGCCGGCGGGATTGGGGCCATAACGCGTGATGACGGGTGCGGCTCGATCCGGCGCACGGAGAAACTGTTCCACGAAATATCCCCAGACAGGCGCGGGCAGGTTCCCGGCTAACCGCTGCTGTTGCTCTGACAACAGGGAGGGGTAGTTGAAATCCACCGAGCGTTGATAGAGCAGTTGACCATGGGCCACGCCGGGCGTTAGGGTTCCCATCTGCTCATCGGGCCAGACAGCGACATAGATCACTTCCTCGGGCAGTGCCGTCATCGCACCGGAGCGAATGGCCCGGCGGGTCACCTCAACGTAAGAAAGGCTTTGGGCGTCAGCCTCTTTGGTGGCAGTATTGACGGCCAATATCCCTGTTGCTCCCAAAATGACCAAGAGCGTCACCAGGGCAAGCCCGGTCAGACGAACAATCAACCCGGGGGGGTGTTGGGTCAAGTCCAGGGAAGCGTACACAATGGCGACGGTCATCAGCAGCAAAGAGAGATTGACGGCGTAAACTGCCAATAACGGCGGGATTTGGCCCGCGGTTGCAATGCCCTGAAGCAGGCCCAGGGCCAGGGCCAGGGAAAAATTGCGCATCACCCGCGCCGGGCGGGTGGATGGACGATAGAACGACGCGAGCGCGCCGCGCCAACCTTTTGACCGTTCCTGGATTGTGCAGGTGCGGCGGATGGCGGTGAACAGCGCGGCCAAGAACATGACGGGATTGATAAACCAGAAATATGCGGGCGCGGCTGCACCAAATGCCTGTAATTTGAAAAAGCGATAGGCATAGGGGAGACTGATGCCCACCGAGAACAGGCTGGCGATGACTGCCCCAAATCGGACAATGGTGGCCTCGCGGGAGCGAACTCGCTGCGGGTAGTGGTAGTTGAATCCCAGCAAGGCGGCCATGCTGAGTACGGCGCAGCTTTCGGTGAGGGGCAGAAAAGCGCCGCCCCAGAGGACGATGCCGCTGAAGAACATGCTCACCATGCCCAGGGTGAGACCACTCAGGCCGGCAGTGAGGAACCAGATAGCAGCCGTTTTCTCCGGGATGCGCAGCAGGTAGATGACACTGACCAGTCCGATGATGAATAGAGAAACGGCGTTGAAAGCGTAGGGATTGAAATCGAATTGGGTTGCAAAAGTTGTCATATGATGCAGCATATTGTTATTAGTTGATGATCTGGGCCTGGAAGCTGACCGACCAGCAGCGCGGCGGACTCACCTCCCGTCAGTTCGTGCGCTACGGGCTGCTACGGCTACGGCTCGGCGACGACCTGACCCACATCACTCCCCGCAAGGCCACCCGCCGGCCGATCGCTCCGGTGCAGGAGGTACTGGCAATCTGCCCGGACCTGGCCGCACCGGGCTGAGCGCAGCCTGGCCTGACAGCAGTATATGCGTTGGCCATCCTGTTGCGGCTTCTTGCTGGCCGCCGCAGGCTGGGTGTCTGTGTGCACAAAAACCCGTGCCGCACTGCAGGAGAACGAGTTTAGACAATTTTAAGGTTCAAGGACTTGACATTGCAACCCGTCGGTATGAACGCCTACTGCGCTCTGCGTAACCAACGCGCCCTGACCGCCCGGCCCACGCGCACGCCCTCGCTGGCGGGGCCCACCTGGCGTGTGAACGGAGGCGTCCTAGCGGCGCGGCGGATAAGCCGCCAGGCCGGCGGCTGGCGGAGCCAGGCAGGCGGCCTGGCGGCTCCATCCGCTTGGTGCGACCCGTTCCTCCGAAACCGTTGTCATCAAGCAACGGGGGATGGAGGGCAAGGATCAAGTGACCGAAGGTAGCCACGACCATCGGATCGCGAGAACCTTGACAACTGTGTGTCCATCCAGGTGAGATGATAGCATGATTCGCATGAAACATCAACTCCTGGCCCCCAGGTGGAGGGGAGAGAGCGCTGCCCTACGACGTGCGACTGGCCATCAATCCTTCGGCGGGCTCAGGACCGGGAGCAAGGGCAGAAAGGCGTCAACTCCGGGCCAGACGGAGCCACACGTCGAGCAGGTGGCTACGGACAACGAAAGTGAAGATGCGTATGTACGTGCCGTCATGGAGAACCTGCCAACGAAGCTGGCTAGAGCCCTGTTCAAAAGACAGGCGGCAGGCCCCAAAAAGGGGAAGGTCTCGAGGCCATACAAACACGCGGTGTATGGTATCTACCCAAAGGGGACCCGGTGCAAAGCATCATCCCTTCGGCCGGCTCAGGGCAGGCTCTACGGCCACGCAAAATGGACAGGCGGAACGGTGGAACCCGCCAACGGCTCTCACCTCGCCCCTCGTAGGGTGACGGATGGGGTGAGCAGGCGGCCAGGCCGTATGCCCTGGCGGGAAGGATGGCTCAAGAAGCGAATGCTCGGCTGTAATGGCAGAGATATGCTGACGTGAGCCCGGCTTGGCGTTGTTCCACGGCCACTGCCACGACGAAATCCACGGCAAACGGTGCTGATGACAACAGCCCTCGTGCTGAAGAGCAGAATAACGGGAAACGGTTACGCTCCGTTCGGGAATGGCGGTGAGGGAAGCGATCCCCTCACCGCCCATAACTTAGCCGGCCCCCTATCCATGCAAAATCACCCCCCAACTGCCGCCCCCTCAACACCCTTGTCTCAGCCGGCCCTCTTGTCTGGCGTACTCGCCTGCACTCCTATTATGCTTCCAACTTCCGATTCGACAACTCAGAGGGCAGTGTGGGGCGTGGTTGCTAGATGCTTACGTCTCCTCTCTGCATGGGCCTAGATAGTCAGCGATGCACATCTCGTCGTTGATGGCGCACTTGTCCGGATCCCAGATGATCATGGTCCGGCTCTGATTGATCTCATACTTCTCTCGCTCTTCAGGCGCCGCATTATATAGCGTGGGGATCCACCACAGTGGTATAGACAGTGCCCTTCCATCAGTCAACTCCACATGCATACGCTCGTCGTCAAACTGCACCTGATGGATGAGGGCCTCACGGGGAAACGTGTAGGCCGATATGGGATACTGAACCTGATAACGCTTGACCTTGAAGTGCTCCTCAACCCGTTCTGCGCCTATAGCCATACCACTCCTCCAGTAAGTAATCGTGATTCTGCTCGATCACTTTGAGCGCCCGATTCAACTCGTGATCCCTCAACGTGCGCCCAGGTCGGGCCACTTCGATCTCCGGCTCCAGCCAGACTTTGGCATCGTTGTAATCATGTTGCGAGCCTTTGCCTACATGCACACTGGCTCGATCCTCATGGAGAGCATCGTAGCTGTGAAACCAGAAGATGAGGGCACCTTCTACAAGTATTTTCGGACTCATTCCGATCCTCTAGACACACGTTCCTATGATACCATGCTCGCTAAACGGGCCGGCTAACTACTGAGTATGCGGAAGAATTTCCGCGTATTCTCAATACGCGGAAATTCTTCCGCATAAAACAGGGCATGCGCAGCAAATAGAATAGGGTAAGATCAACCCCATCATGGGGTGGTTGC
>CAZHMV010000054.1:10695-31707 GCA_964532665.1 uncultured Anaerolineales bacterium | reverse complement strand
CAACCGTTGCGAAGTCGCCCTTCGGCGACTGAGAGTCAGTCGCCGAAGGGCGACTTCGCAACGGTTGCCGCGATTTCAATCGCCAGGCTGAGCACCAGGCCAAGCGATGCCCGACCGGCAATCAATGACATCCCACACACTGCTTGAGGGCAGCGGCTTCATCCCCCTCCACAAAAGCCGTTACCCGGTCGCCGGCCTGTAACACGGTATCTCCATGCGGGATGAACAACTGTTGGTCCCGTTGAATTGAGACGAGCACGCAATCCTTGGGCAAGGTGAGTTCGGCCAGGCGCATGCCCACCGCCGGCGACTCCGGTGGGATCTCTAGCTCAACAAACTCAGGCCCGGACCCCCGCTGTAAACGCATCTGGTCCATACGGTGCCGGAGCTCCTGCCGGTGCATGATGCCCACGTTGTAAGCCTTGACAATGTCTCGCCGCCGGATAATACCCAGCAGCTTGTGCGGGCTACCCCGATCCACGACCGGCAACGTGCTGAGGTCCCGAGGCCCCATTCGTTTCAGAGCCACCCGCATCGGCTCGTCAGGGTAGGCTGTGACCAACGACCGTGTGGCAATGTCGCCGGCCGTCAACTTGTTCCCGCTCTCCCGGGTGAGAGTCCGCTCCACATCTTGCAGGCTGACAATCCCGTAGAGCGCGCCATCATGATCGATGACCGGGAAAGCATGGCGTCGATCGTTCTGGAAGCGCCGCGCCAGTTCGGACAGGTGCATATCCACCGGCACGGGCTCCACCTCCGTTGTCATGGCTTCGGCCACGCGAACGCTCTGCATGACATCGATGTCCCGCCCACGCTCCAGACGGACCCCCCGACGCGAGAGCTTCATCGTGTAGATCGATTCCGACTCCAGGTGCTGAGCCAGCAGCGTCGCGATGACAGTGGACAACATGAGGGGCAGAATGATCCGATAATCGCCGGTCATCTCAAAAAGGATAATAATCGCGGTAATGGGCGCGTGAGCGCCGGCAGCGAACACCGCCGCCATGCCCACCAGAGCATAAGCCCCGGGCAACGCCGTTATGTTCGGGAGCGCCCGGTGCACCAGGTCCCCAAAGGCACCGCCGAGCATAGCGCCCATGAAGAGAGAAGGCGCGAACACACCGCCCGAGCCGCCAGATCCTAACGTCAACGACGTCGCAAGCACTTTGGCAACGAGCAGGATGGCAAGGGTGCTGAGCGCAGTCCCGTTGTGGAGAACGGCTTCGATTCCTGCGTAGCCGACACCGAAGATTTGCGGTGCAAATAGACCGATAGCGCCAACCCCCAGGCCGCCGACGACCGGTTTCAGGTATTCGGGAAAGTTCCAGGCATCAAAAGTATCTTCCAGCCGGTACAGCGTCCGGATAAAGCCGACACCGACAGGTGCGGCGACAACGCCTAGCAGGATGTAGAGGGGCAACTCCCAGGGACTACGAAGCGCGTACTCGGGCACTGCGAATGCCGGGACATTGCCCAGAAAAACCCGGGCAATTACGCTGGCTGTGACGGAGGCAATCACAACGGTTGAGAAGTGCGCCACGGTAAACTCGCCGAGGATGATTTCAAGCGCGAAGAGCACGCCGGCCACCGGGGCATTGAACGTGGCCGCGATACCGCCGGCTGCACCACAGGCGACCAGCATTCGAATCCGGTCGTCGGACATCCGCAGGGCCTGACCAACCGTCGATCCCAGGGCCGAACCGATCTGCACAATGGGGCCTTCACGGCCGGCCGAGCCACCGGTTCCAATGCAAATCGATGAAGCCAGCGCCTTGATTACGACCACGATCGGTCGGATACGACCACCTTTCAAGGCAACTGCTTCCATCACCTCGGGCACACCGTGGCCTTTGGCTTCCCGCGCAAAACGATAGATCATCGGGCCCACGAACAGGCCGCCGATGGCAGGAACGAGCAGGACATAGTAGTGCCCCAGGAATCCAAGGGCCTGTCGCCCCCCGTCGAAAGCTAAAGTCGTAAAGCTGTTAATGAGCCAGCGGAAAACAACGGCTCCAAAGCCGGCCCCCAGGCCAACTACCAGTGCCGTTCCAGTGAGAACTGCCATCTCCGGCGGCTGGAGGGCATTTATCCACTCGACGAGCAAAGTGGTCCACGCTTGCCAACCGTTGTGGTGCTTAGTAGTGGCCCGGACTCGTCTCGATTCCCCCATAGCATTCTCATTGGGTGCATTCAAATCGGGTTGTAGAGGCGCCTCTTGGGGTGCCCTGGGCGGGCGCAAGACCCGCCCCTACCAACCGATTTTGAACACACCCTTCTCTATTAGCGTCGCAGCAACCAGAAAACCAGATTCAGCAACACCGTGAACACGACACTGGCGATCAGGCAACTGACCAGCGGCGCGTAGACTGTCACATGATCGCGCTGAAACACAACATCGCCGGGCAGCCGGCCAAACGGCAGGCTCAGTCGGCCAGCCAGGATCAGGATCAGCCCCAAAGCAAAAAGGCCGGCTCCCGAAATCAACAGGAGACGCCCAATAGACTCGAACTCCGACATCCATCAAACCTGTATCTATAGATGTTCAGAAAAAGATCTTGACATTTGGCCCGATTTTCGCGCTTGCCGAGAGGCTATTTGTCAAAAACATTATCTGAAGGTCTATAGATCAAACGCTGCTGTTCAGGTTGTTCCTGGTATTCGTAGCCCAGGTGCTCATAAGCACGCCGCGTCGCAACGCGCCCACGCGAGGTTCGTTCGATGAAGCCTAACTGCAAGAGATAAGGCTCATAGACGTCCATGATCGTGTCCGATTCCTCGCTGATCGAGGCGGCTATCGTCTCCAACCCCACCGGACCGCCTCCGAACTTGGTGATAATCGACTCCAGGACCCGTCGATCGCCTTCGTCCAGCCCCAGCTCATCCACGTTCAACATATCCAACGCTTCCCGGGCCACCTTCTCGGTAATCACGCCATCAGCGCGGACCTGGGCGTAGTCACGGACTCGGGACAGCAAGCGGATCACAACTCGCGGTGTGCCTCGCGCACGCTGGGCGATCTCCCGGACACCGCCGTCATCAATTGAGACGTCCAGCACCCGAGCTTTCTGACGCACAATTTGCGTCATCGCTTCATCATCATAGAAATCCAGCCGGTGAATGACGCCGAATCGGCTGCGCATGGGCGCGGTGATCAGGGCCAGCCGCGTGGTGGCGCCGACGATGGTGAAGTGTTGGAGGGGCAGACGCATGATCTTGGCACTTGGCCCCTTACCCAGCGTGATGTCGAACACGTAGTCCTCCATCGCTGAGTACAGCGCCTCTTCAACCACCCGGTTCAGTCGGTGGATCTCGTCAATGAACAGCACGTCGGCCTTCCGCAGGTTTGTCAGAATAGCCGCCAGGTCGCCGGCACGCTCGATGGCCGGCCCGGAGGTTACCTTGATGTCTGCCCCCATCTCATTGGCGATGATGTGCGACAGGGTGGTTTTTCCGAGCCCAGGCGGACCATACAACAACACGTGGTCGAGGGCCTCGCCCCGCGCCCTGGCAGCTTCGATGGCAATAGACAGATTCTCCTTCACCTGCTCTTGACCGATGTATTCCGATAGATAGCGTGGCCGAAGGCTGGCCTCAACGCCCTCCTCCTCTGCACGCCTTCTTCGAGACACTACTCGATCCGAATCGTCCGCCACCGACCGATTCTACTCCTTCCCGATTTCAACCTGCCATCCGATCATGCTACTCGCACAACTGTTCGTGCAAACAATTATACCAGACTGACGGGGATTTGAAAAGCCTTGACAGATTCACAAAAACGTGGTATAAGTCCCGCCACTTTTATATGCTCGACTGTTCCTGACCTGACGTCCCCCATGATTGCCGAAGAGCCTGCTGGGGGACCTGTCGAGGGACCCCAACAGGCTGGTCGAAGGGGCTCTGACCGAGGTGAAATGGGGGGGCCAGTCGGGAGACCTTCGCTCATCACGGGGGGACACTGCCCATTACGGAAGAGCATTGGTGTGAGGGGAATTGTTATGGTGAGTACAGATATCACGCAAGGAATCGAAACGCTTATCGAGCAACGCAAGGACATACTGAAGGAGATCGAACATCTGCGCGTTGCGCTCAGCGCGGAAGTCGATCCGACCGAGGAGGAAGCGGATCCCGAGATTGTTGAACGAGAGAAGACATTGGTAGTCCTGCGCGCACTTGAACGAAAGCTGGATGAAATCGACTTTGCACTGCGGGCCGCCGAAGAGGGCACCTACGGCATCTGCGAGGTGTGTGGCCAACCCATTGATCCGGCACGCCTTCAGATTGTGCCGGAGGCCACGATGTGTGTGTCTTGTAAAGCTGCAGCGGAACGGCGAATCCGGCGCTGATCGGATGGCGTCGTGCCGCGGCGATGGGCGACGGGATTCGCAGCGCAGGCTCGCCCATGGCACAGGACTCACATCACCAGGTTCACGAAGGAGGTGGGAGGGGTTGCATGTCTTTGCGGACTGGCAGCCCCTTATTCATGGGGTGAACAAGACATGGCTCCCCTGATCGTGTTCGTCGTTGCCTTCGTCGTGAGCCTGGCTCTGACGCCGGCTGTCGCCTGGCTGGCGCGCCGGCTTCAGGTAGTTGACGTCCCGCGCGCACCGAAGCACGTTCACATGCACCCCATACCCCGGTGGGGTGGGCTGGCACTCTCACTGGGGTTCTTCGCTGCGACGGCCGTGATCTATTGGCTACACGGCACCGGACGCATGCCCCAGCCCCGCGACCCGGCAGACTGGCTCCGGCTGCGGGGTGTTTTGTTGGGGGCCGGCGTTGCTACCCTGTTCGGCGCCTACGATGATTGGCGGGAGCTAGCGCCATGGCCGCAATTTGCCGCCCAATTCGTGCTGGCGCTCATCGCCATCAGCCACACTGTTTTTCTGGAGCGGTTCTGGAATCCGCTCACAAACGAGCTTGTCATCCTCCCCCTCTGGCTGGTCATCCCCATCACCATCTTCTGGGTCATGGGCATGATGAACACAGTGAACTGGCTTGATGGCCTGGATGGGCTGGCCGCCGGCGTCGCTGCCATTGCCGCGCTGCTCTTCGCCGTTCACAGCTACGGCCGGATTGGGCAACTGACGGTCGGGCTGTTTCCTGTGGCGCTGGTGGGAGCCTGTCTGGGGTTTCTGCCTTGGAACTTCTATCCGGCGCGGGTGTTCATGGGGACAGCCGGCTCGATGTTTCTGGGCTACAATCTGGCGGCCTTCTCGCTGATTGCGCCGGCGAAGCTGGCAACAGCCCTTCTTGTCCTCGGCATCCCCATCCTCGACGTGGCCTGGCAGATCATGATGCGCCTTCGCCACGGCCGCGCTCCGTGGCTGGCGGACCGCAGCCACCTGCACCACCGATTGTTTGATCTCGGCCTGTCGCAGCGCCAGGTGGTGGTCGGGTACTATGGGTTCTGTGCCGGCTTTGGCCTGTTGGCGTTAGTGCTCACCAATCGGCTGTACAAGCTCTACGCCCTGGGCCTGCTGGGGGTCATTGTGCTGGGAACGCTGATCGCCCTCACCCTCCAAAGCGGATCAGACACTCCCACGTGAATCACTACTGCTCTGAAAATAGTTGGCTTGATGGCTAATGGCTAGATGGCTGAGCGGTAGCAATGTGAGCCATCCAGCAACTTTCATGCTGCATGGAGCCCCGTAGGGGCATGTTGACTACTCCCCCGTCGCACAAACCTCTAGACTCACCCCGTCGAGGTAGACGGATGTGGGGAATTCGTCATCGGTCCTGACGCGGAACCACAGACTGCGGGTCTGGTTGTCTACGAGGTTCAAGTCTTCCGGCGTAAAGTCATAGGAGAGCGCCGCCCAACCATCGGTGGCATTGAGGTTCGTCAGACAGCCCATTGAGATGAGAGCGTTCCCGGAAGGAGTGCCAATCGGCCAGATGCCGACGCAGAAATCATCATAAGCCACATTCACGTTGGGGTCCTCATTCGTTGTGAGGTCTGCGAAGAAGGTGAGGCGTGCCGCCGTGACATTGGCCGGAAAGTGGACGTCTGCCTGGCCAAGCCAGTCCTCAGCGTTGTTGTAGCCACCCAGCCAGGCCGAATACCCGCCCTCGTAGGCGTGGTCACTGAGTTGCACGTTCTCGCTTAGATTCCAGCCGGCAAACCCATCCGCCCCCTCCTCGAAGCCACCATTGACGATGTATTCCTCACATGTCTCCCCCGGCGGCGTCGGTGTCGGCGCGGGCAGCGTGGGAGAAGGTGTCGGCATCGGGCCGGCCACGGTTGGGGTCGCCGTGGGGGTTGGCTGCTTCACAGCAGCGTAGTTCCTGGCCACAGCCGGCAGGTACACCCTCGCCCCAGCCGGCACTGCTCGGGCTGCCTCCACGGCCGCTTTGGCGTCCAGCTTGCCCGTGCCCCACGCCGCGTTCCAGACGCTGCCGGTGAAGCTGTCCGTGCGGGCCGTGCGCCGCAGGATATCCAGGGCGGCGGTCGCATTCAAAGTGGGGTTCACCTGCAGCATCAGGGCGATCGCCCCGGCCACGTGGGGCGCAGCCATGCTGGTGCCCTGGATCGAGAGGTGCTTGTTGTCAGGGTCCACCCGAGCCGAGGAGAACTCCGACCTGGCGTCTCGCGACAGCGCAGCCGTGATCGCCTCGCCGGGGGCGGCCAGGTCGGGCTTCTGACGGCCGTCACGGGTGGGACCGATGCTGCTGAAGTCGGAGATCGCGCCCAAAGTCGGCTCGGGGTCATAGCACTTGTCGCCTTCCAACGACGGCCAACATGCCTTGGTTGTGTAGGAAGCCACGGTGACCGCTTTGCGTGCCGTGGCGGGCTCGCCCACAGTGATATGGGAATCGACATTGGCCGTAAAATATTCGGTCCCACTCCCTGCCCCCTGGCCGGTGGCCAGCCAGGCGTCCCAGTGACCGCCGGCTGTGATGCTGTCTCCATGCAAGGTGAAGGCCCAATTCCCGCTGACGTGTTCACCGTCGGGCTTCTGGACCTGAATCCAGACCCAGTTGTCGGGGTTCCCTGCCCACGGGCCGGCGTCGATGGTGATGGTCGTGTTGTCAGGCCCGCTGAAGTGCTGCATCTCCCCTTTGTGCACCGGCCCGAAAGTCTGCCCGCCAGGCGCGATGACGGCAGTGCTGATCGCATCGGCCTGGTTGTACCAGATGTCGGCCTCGGATACGTTGAGGGGCGACGGCTCAGGAAAGGTGTAGGTTGTGTTCACCGTCTCTCCCGGGCCAATGGTTCCCGCCGCGTGGATGGCATCAGTGGCCTCATTGCCGGCTGCCACCACAAACACCACACCACTGCCCGACAACTGGTCAATGGCCTTCTCGAGCTCATCCGTCCCATCGTGCGCTCCCCCATGGCTACCAAAACTGTTGTTGATGACCACAGGCTTCCCCAGAGCCCGCGCCTGTCTCACGATGTAGTTCCAGGCATCGAGGACATTGGCATCGCGTCCGGCATCCTTCACCATGAGCAGGTCCGATTCCGGCGCAACGCCTACGTACCGGGCTGGATCTGTGGACAGCCCGTTGCCCGCCGCAATGCTCGATACGTGCGTGCCGTGTCCCTCGCCGTCCGTCTCCGGGCACTGGCCTCCGTTGATCTGGTCGCGGGTGCACAGGTTGCCGTAGTCGTAGCCGGCGGGAGGGGTGCCGCTCTTGGCCGTCTGGTCCCATATCTTCAGGATGCGGGAGTGGCCCTGGGCGTCCTTGAAGTCCCCGTGCTGCCAGTCAATCCCACTATCCACGACGGCCACGACCACGCCCCGGCCCTTCACCGGCATGCCGTTGTGCGTGGTGGCCCACACCTGATCGGCGTGGATTTCGGGGATGCTGGCATTCAGGGTGTGATGGATTGGCCGGCTGGCCCGCAGGCTCAACACGCTACGGATGTTGGCGGTGGCTCGAAGGGCGCGCAGGGGAACGTCAGCCGTGATGATTACCGGATCGGTGCCGATGACGGAGCGAACCCGCGCTCCCAGGCGTCGCAACTGGGGTGAGATGTCCTCTTCCGCCTGGATGATCACGTCCACTGTCTCCATGCCGGCGATGCTCCGGGTGGGCACCAGGCCGGGCAGCCGGCCACCCCGCAGCATGAAGCGGAGCGTTGGATCGAGCCTGGCCTCGCTACCCCCTCCGGCGGCGGAGGCCGGCAGCCCAATGGCGAACAGCAGCAGGACGAGGAACGGAAGGAAAGTGAGCCAGCGCTGTACTGGGCGATTGTCCTGCACCGTTCTCATGGTCTTCTCCTTGTGTCGTGGTGTGTGCAGGTTACTTCTGCGGTTTGCGATGAACGGGCCGTGACGCTCGCATGCTCACCAAGTCGGATATCTGGGTGATAGCTGCGATAGCGTCCACGGGGATGTCTGCACTGATGATAGTCGTCCCGTTGCCGGTAACGGACCGCACTTGCGCACCGTGGGACCGGAGATCGGGGGAGATGTCTCGCCGGGCTTGAATGATCACCTCCACCATCTCCGCGCCCTCGACGGCTGTGATCTGCATCCGGTCGCCGTCATCACCAGAACTATTGCAATAATTTGCCATGGTATCATATTTGCATGGAATTCGAGCAATTGCTAGAGATCGTAGGCAACGAACCGGTCTTTGAGACGAGCCTCCTCCTGGCCGGCGACGTGGATCCAGCCGACGTGCGCCGGCAGCTTTCGCGCTGGACCAAGGCGGGCCGCCTCTACCAGCTTCGGCGCGGGCTGTATGCACTGGCGCCCCCTTTCCAGAAGGTCAAGCCCCACCCCTTCCTGGAGCCGAGTGCCAATCTGGACCTCTTGACCCGTGAAAACGTGATGCGGGTGCTCGGGCAAGGTTCGTGAGTCATATTCAAAGAGTGTGCACTACAAAATCGCCGGCTCCGTGTACTCCCCAAACACCTCCCGCAGTGTGTCCATGATCTCCTGGAGCGTGGCGTAGGCCTTCACGGCCTCCAGGATGTAGGGCATCATGTTGTCTTCGCTCTCGGCGGCGCCGGCCAGGGCGTTCAGCGACCGCCGCACCGCCTCGTTGTCCCGCTCACGGCGCAGTTCCGCCAGACGCCGGCACTGCCGGTCGTACCCCTCTGGGTCCATCTCCAGCAGCGGAATGTGGAGCGGCTCCTCATCCTCGTAGGCGTTCACGCCGACGACGATCCGCTCCAGGTTGTCGATCTCGGCCTGGTAGCGCGCCGCCGCATCGGCGATCTCGCGCTGGAAGAACCCCAGCTCGATGGCTCGAATCACGCCGCCCAGATCGTCGATGGTGTCGAAGTAGCGTCGCGCGTCGGCTTCCATCTCGTCAGTCAGAGCCTCGACGAAGAAGCTGCCGCCCAGGGGGTCGATCGTGTTGGTGACACCGCTCTCGTGGGCGATGATCTGCTGCGTCCGCAACGCAACCTTGGCCGCGAAGGCGCTCGGCAGGGCCAGTGCCTCGTCCATGGAGTTGGTGTGGAGGGACTGGGTGCCGCCCATCACCGCTGCCAGAGCCTGGATCGCCACGCGTGCCACGTTGTTCTCCGGCTGTTGGGCGGTCAGGCTGGCGCCGGCGGTCTGCGTGTGGAAGCGCATCCACCACGAACGCGGGTTCTTCGCCCCGTAGGTCTCGCGCATCTCGTGTGCCCAGATGCGGCGGGCGGCGCGATACTTGGCGATCTCCTCGAAGAAGTCGTTGTGGGCGTTGAAGAAGAAGCTGAGCCGTGGGGCGAAGTCGTCGATGTCCAGCCCCCGATCCAAAGACCAGTTGACATACTCCAGGCCGTCGGCCAGGGTGAAGGCCAGCTCCTGCACGGCGGTCGAGCCGGCCTCACGGATGTGGTAGCCGCTGATGGAGATGGGGTTCCACAGCGGCAGGTGCTCAGCGCCGAACTCGACGGTGTCCACCACCAGGCGCATCGACGGCTCGGGCGGGAAGATGAACTCCTTCTGGGCGATGTACTCTTTGAGGATGTCGTTCTGGATGGTGCCGCGTAGCTTGTGCATGGGCACGCCCTGCTTCTCCGCCACGGCAATGTACATGGCCCACAGGACGGCCGCTGGCGAGTTGATGGTCATGCTGGTGCTCACCTGGCCCAGCGGAATCCCGTCAAACAGGACTTCCATGTCGCGCAGCGACGAGATGGCAACGCCGCACTTGCCGAACTCGCCCAGCCCCCACGGGCTGTCGGTGTCGTAGCCGTAGAGGGTTGGCAGGTCGAAGGCCACCGACAGGCCAGTCTGGCCCTCCTTCAGCAGGAACTTGAAGCGCTGGTTGGTCTCCTCGGCGGTGCCGAAGCCGGCGAACATGCGCATGGTCCACAGCCGGCCCCGGTACATGGTGGGGTGGACGCCGCGCGTGAAGGGGTACTCGCCCGGATAGCCCAGATCCTCCATGTAGTCCAGGCCGGCGTTGTCCTGGGGTGTGTACAGCCGCCTGATCGGCTTGCTGGAAGTGGTAATAAACTCGTCTCGACGTTCTGGGTAGCGGTCGGTGACGGGCTCCAACGTTTCCTTTTCCCAGCGGGCTTGCTCAGCTTCTAAATGTTTCAGAACTTCGTGGTTGTACAGGGACATTCAGCACCTCCCGTTTCAGTAATCAGTAATCAGTGACCAGTAATCAGTGACCAGTGATCAGTGATCAGTCAACATGCCCCTACGGGGCTCCATGAAGCATAAAAATTGACGATAACCCATTCTTAGGGTAGCAACCAGTAGTTAGAGTCCGAATACTGGCGACTGATTACTGATCACTGATCACTGGTTACTGTCCACTGGCACGTCTCAACTGCGCTTCTATCCACGCGGTCTCTTCATCCGACAGGGGCGGTGGAGGTGGCGGCTGGGAGTAATCGATTCGCAGATCGTAGCGCGCGTCCTGGTAGGTGCGACGCAGTGCCTCTCCGATGTCAAGGGGCACGTCCGGGTCTGGTCGCAGCAGGGGCACCGGGAGCACGGGCAGCGGGTCCTGGAGTCGAATGGGCCACACCTCGCATTCGGGACGGGCGTACGCGCGGCTGACCATGGCCCGGTACGGCGTGGCCGGCAGTTCCCCTAGAAACGGCATAGGCCGGCCTTCCCGCAGCAGATCGATCTCCACCAGGTGCGCCGCCGAATCCAACACCTCATTTCGCTTCTGCAGGTATTCCCGCCGGCCCTCCCCTCGTTTATTGACAGGCGATAGCAACTCAATGATCGTCACCAGCTTCATCGTGACGGCCTCTCGAATGTGAAGGGTGACCAGGCGGGTGGGGAGTTCGATGGGCGTTTTCAGCCGTAGCGGTGGTGGCGTGATGTCCGGTGGTGAGGCAACCGTCGGGACAGGAATGCGTTCAGGGTGCAAAACGGCCACATCCGGCAAGATGCCCCGCCCGTCCAGGTCATCGTCCGGCAGGCGTTCAACGACAACACGCGAACCCAGGTCGGTGACGTATTTAGGCACCAGCAGTGGCGTCAGCAGGGTGCCGAACACCGGAACCAGGCGGGTGTGGACGTCTGCCCAGATCCTTTCGAGATAGGGATCCATTCCGGGAAAGGGCGATGACATTCTATTTCTCCTCGTATCAGATGTTCGTAGTCAGGAGTCCTGACTGGAACGAAGGAACTGAGGTGGAGGCGGGTCCAACGCCACTCCGCTGAGTTCATCCTGATCCCCGTCGAAGGACTGCGTGGCTACTACGAACATCTTCCTCTGTCCAGGCCGTGATGTTGCTGGGGAACGGAGTGCAGAATAATTGTAGCGCACATTCTTACATTTTGCGAACTCCCGCTGCCAGCACCTGGTCGTGGGTCCAGTCCACAATGAGCCGGCATGTTTCGCCGTTCAAGTTCGACATTACGTGACCCCCGCGCGGCACGATGACGACCTGTTTGGGTTCCGGCGCCCGGTCGATGATCTGCGCAGCCTGGGCCGGCTCGATCAGGGGGTCCCATTCGCCGTGGATGACCAGGAGAGGGATGTGGATGCGGTCGGCGAAGGCCAGGGGTTGGTCCATGGCTCGCAGGTTGCCGATGCGGGTGCCTCGGGTCCAGCGGGCCAGGGCCTGGCCGGCATCGGTCTCGAAGATGAAGTGCAGGGTCAGGCGTGTGGGCAGGCGCTGCAAGTGGTTGGCGTCGGCGAAAGCACCGATGGTGACGATGCCATCCAGTCCGCCATACTGGCCGAAGGTTCGCAACACGGTCGCCCCGCCCATGCTGGCACCGATGGCGACGACGGTCCGATAACCCTGCCGGCGCGCATAGTCGATGACAGCTTTCAGATCGCGCGTCTCCTCGCGACCGAAAGTGCAGAGCCCGCCGCTATCGCCGTGACCCCGGAAGTCGAAGGCAATGGCGTCGAAGTGTTCAGACAGGTGCTCAACGAAGCGCGGCACCCGCAGGTAGTTCTTGTTGCTGAACAGACCGTGACAGTAGATCAGCACCACGTCGCCGCGTTCGCCGAGATGTATGCCGTGGATGGCAGTGCCGTCATCGGTGGTCAGGGTGAACTTGCGATGCGGTTCGGTATATTCGCGATTCAGGAAAAGGGTGAGAGAGGGTTCCATTATGCCGGCGCCTCATAACATACACAGCCACGGATTTCCAGAAAGACGCGGATCAGGGCAGCGCGAGAGATGGTTGCATTTATTCCGGCGCCTCATACAGCTCGATAAGCACCCCGTGGGCCGCCTTCGGGTGCACAAATGCCAAACGCCAGCCGCGGCTGTTGGTGACTGGCTCCTCGTTGATGAGTTCGACGCCGGCCGCCTTCAGTCGTGCCAACGCGGCGTCGATGTCGGTGACTTCGAAGCAGATGTGATGAATGCCTTCGCCACGCTTCTCCAAATAGCGGGCTGCCCCGCTGTCTGTCCCATCTGGTTCCAACAGCTCCACCTCGCTCTCCCCGACGGGCAGGAAGGCGACGGTAACGCGTTGTCCCGGCTCAGCAGCGGTGCCGGCCAGCTCCAGGCCCAGGCTCTTCTGGAAGAATTCCACGGCGTTGTTCAGATTCTCCACGACAATGGCGATGTGGTCGATGCGTTTGATCATGGTGGTGGGCTTCCTAAAACACTGTTGCCGGCTGATACTCCCCAAACACTTCCCGCATGGTGTCGGCGATTTCGCCCAGGGTGGCGTGGGCCTCGACGGCGGCCAGGATGTGAGGCATGAGGTTGTCGTCGCCGGCGGCCGCGTCGGAGAGGGCGGCCAGGGCGTCGTCGGCCCTGGCCTGGTCGCGCCGGCCTCGCAGAGCCTCCAGCCGGCGAATCTGTCGCTCGACGACCTCGGGGTCGATGCGCAGGATCTCGGACACGGGTTCTTCCTCGTCCACGTACTCGTTTACGCCCACGACCACACGCTTTTGAGACTCGATCTCGCGCTGCAGTTGATAGGCCGCGTCCTGGATTTCCCGCTGTGTGTAGCCCAGTTCGATGGCCCGCAGCGCGCCGCCCAGCTCGTCGATCTTGTCGATGTACTCCTGGGCCCGATCTTCGATCTCCTGGGTCATGCGCTCCACGTAGTAACTGCCGGCCAGCGGATCCACGCTGTCGGCCACGCCCGACTCGTGGGCGATGATCTGTTGCGTGCGCAGGGCGATCTCCACCGACTCCTCGGTGGGGAGTCCCAGCGCCTCGTCGTAGGAGTTGGTGTGAAGCGACTGGGTGCCGCCCAGCACGGCCGCCAGTGCCTGGATGGCCACACGCACGATGTTGTTCTTCGGCTGTTGGGCCGTCAGGGCGACGCCGGCGGTCTGGGTGTGGAAGCGCAGCATCATCGACTTCTCGTCCCGGGCACCGAAGCGCTCGCGCATGATGCGCGCCCACAGCCGGCGCGCCGCGCGGAACTTGGCGACCTCCTCCAGCAGGTTGTTCTGGGCGACGAAGAAGAAGCTGAGCTGCGGGGCGAAGTCGTCCACGTCCAGGCCGGCCTCCAGGGCCGCTTCGACGTAGGCGATGGCGTCGGCCAGGGTGAAAGCGACCTCCTGGACCGCCGTCGCGCCGGCCTCGCGGATGTGATAGCCGCTGATGGAGATGGTATTCCAGCGGGGAAGGTGGTCCTTGCAGTAGGCGAAGATGTCGGTGATGAGGCGCAGTGACGGCCCAGGTGGGTAGATGTAGGTCCCTCGGGCCAGGTACTCCTTGAGAATGTCGTTCTGAATGGTGCCGCGCAGCATGGCGGGATTGACACCCTGTTCTTTGGCGACGGCGATGTACAAGGCCAGCAGAATCGAGGCGGTGGCGTTGATGGTCATGGAGGTGCTGACGCGGTCCAGTGGGATGCCGTCGAACAGGATGCGCATGTCTTCCAGGGAATCGATGGCCACGCCGACCTTGCCCACCTCGGCCTGTGCCAGGGGATGGTCGGAGTCGTAGCCGATCTGGGTGGGCAAGTCGAAGGCGACGGACAGGCCGGTCTGGCCGCGCTCCAGCAGGTACTTGTAGCGCCGGTTGGATTCTTCGGCGGTGGCGTAGCCGGCATACTGCCGCATGGTCCAGAACCGGCCGCGATACATCGTCGGGTAGATGCCCCGGGTGAAGGGGTACTGGGCCGGCATCCCCACATCCCTGGCATAATCGACATCGGATACGTCGAGGGGGGTGTACACCCGCTCCACCTCAACACTCGAGGTCGTTTCAAACGATGGCTGTCGCTCCGGGAACCGTGCAAGAGCCGGCTCCAGAATGTCATTTTCCCACGTGCTCTTGAGTTCTTCAATCGCCTGGTTGTCTGTCACTTTCTTCACCGTCTAGTGCCCTAACACAGCGACGCTCTCGCTCCGCTTCTGCCAGACCAATTCAAACCCACCGAAGCGACGAAGGAGTTCACGCGCACGGTCATGCAGGGGGCGCAAATGGGGCTGTTTGACTTTCCACTTGCCGGCGGTCTGATTGAGAACCAGTCGGCTATCCCCCCGCACCTCGACGGAGAACTCCGCCGGATCGCGGCCGGCCCGCTTGATGGTACGGACAATGTCCTCCAGGCCTGCAATCAGCGTTCGGTACTCGGCCTGATTGTTGGTCATCTCCTCGCTGAAATCCAGCCGTTCAAGGCGCTGCTTGCCATCCCCATTGCGGACGAGCATATAGCTCCCGTACCCCGGACCCGGGTTGCCCAGGCTGCCGCCGTCGAAGATCAACGTGTAATCAGCCATCTTGACAGTGGTCAGCAATCATAGTTCCCCCGAGTTCCCGCCAGAGGCTCGGGGCAACTCGAGGGAACTCAGGGGAGCCACCCTGTGAGGTGTCTGACATTGTCGAGCTAATCACTGAACCGGTCCCAGCTCCACCATCACGTCGCCCTGGTTGACCGTCTGGCCCGCGGACACGCGGATACTCTCGACGATGCCGGCGCCCGGCGCCCGAATCTCGTTCTCCATCTTCATCGCTTCGAGGATCACCACCCCATCGCCAGCGGAAACAGGCTGGCCCTCCTTGACGATGACGCCCACGACCAGGCCTGGCATTGGCGCAGCGATCCGTAGCTCGCCAGCCTCCTCGTGCTTCGTGCCACTGAGTTCTCGGAGTTGCTTGATCCGTTCGTCTTCAACCCGAACTTCGTAGCGATCGCCCTCAATCGTCACGAAATATCGCCCCTCATCCCGTTCGATAAACACCTCATAAGAGGCGCCGTCGAGGATCAACGAGAACAGGGACCGGCCATCGATGCTTTCCAGGTCGATGTTGACTGGCACATCTCCCAGAGAGATGCGCTCGTCGCGATCGATGTCAATGGTGAAATCCTGGCCATCAATGGTAGCAATGTACTTCATCGCAGTGCCCCCCGCCGGCCGGCCAGTTTCCACAAGCTGACACGCTCCCCACCATGTTGTGGCGCGATTGTGGTGAGTGCCTGCTGCCGGCGCCTGTGTGTCAGCACCGTCGCGACGATTGCCGCGACCTCGCTGAGCTCACCGTGTTTGTCAGGAATCATGGAGAAGTGTTTGTCGAGGAAGGATGTGTCGTACGCACCGCCGATGAAATTCGTGATGTCCATGACCTGCTGATGGAACGGGATCGAGGTCTGGATGCCAATAATGCGGTACTCATTCAAGGCCCGGCGCATGCGGAGCAGTGCCTCACCGCGCGTATCGCCCCACACGATCAGTTTGGCGATCAGCGGATCGTAGTAGAGTGATACCTCGAACCCCTCATACACGCCGGCATCGACCCGCACGCCTGGCCCTGTCGGCTCGTAAATGCTGGTGATGCGACCGCTGGAGGGCAGGAAGTTGTTGTACGGGTCCTCGGCGGTGATTCGGCATTCGATGGCGTGCCCTTTCAGCTCGATGTCGTCCTGTGTGTAGCGCAGTGGTCGCCCGGACGCCCCCCGCAATTGCTCTTTGACGATATCGACGCCGGTGACGAATTCGGTGACCGGATGTTCCACCTGGAGTCTCGTATTCATCTCGAGGAAATAGAAGTTCCGGTCCTCATCGACCAGAAACTCGACGGTGCCGGCGCTGCGATAGTCCACCGCTTTCGCCGCCCGCACCGCAACATCGCCCATTTGCTGTCGAATTTCGTCGTTAATGGCCATGGACGGTGACTCTTCGATCAGTTTCTGGTGCCGGCGCTGGATGGAGCACTCGCGCTCGCCCAGGTGGATGGTGTTTCCTCGCGTGTCGGCCAGCACCTGGATTTCCACGTGGCGCGCGCCCTGGATCGCCCTTTCCAGATAGACGCGGTCATCACCGAAGGCGCCCATGGCTTCGCGGCGGGCTGCGCCCAGGGAACGCTCCAGTTCATTTGGGCCTGTGACCAGCCGCATGCCTTTGCCACCCCCACCGGCTGCGGCCTTGATGAACAGTGGAAAGCCGACCTCATTGGCGGCGCCGACGATTTCATCGTCTCTCAGGTCCATCTCTGTGCCTGGGATCACGGGCACGCCGGCGTTTTTCATGAGCCGGCGAGCTTCGACTTTGTCGCCCATGGCTGCGATGGAATCGGCAGTTGGGCCGATGAACGCGATGCCGGCCTCCTCGCAGGCGGCGGCGAACTCGGGGTTTTCGGCCAGGAAACCGTAACCAGGATGAATCGCCTCCGCGCCACTTTGCCGGGCGACATCGATCAACTTGTCGATGCGCAGATAGCTATCGCGGGCCGGCGCAGGGCCGATGTGGTAGGCCTCGTCTGCGTACCGAACGTGTAGCGCAGAGCGGTCCACGTCTGAGTAAACAGCGACAGTCTGCACGCCCAGCTCGCGACATGCGCGCAAGATGCGGACCGCGATCTCACCCCGGTTAGCGATTAGGACTTTCTTGAACATAGATTTCTCCTACAAAGGGATGTTGCCATGCTTCTTCGGTGGGTTGCTGTCACGCTTGTTTTGCAGCATGTCCATAATGCTGATCAGCCTGGGGCGGGTTTCGCGCGGCTCGATCACGTCGTCGATGTAGCCGTAGGAAGCGGCCACGTACGGGTTGGCAAATTTGGCGCGATACTCGTCCACCAATTCATCGCGCCTGGCGTCCGCGTCATCAGCGGCTGCGATTTCGCGGCGGAAGATGATGTTGACTGCGCCCTGTGGTCCCATCACAGCGATTTCGGCGCTGGGCCAGGCGAGTACGATGTCGCCCCGCACGTGGCGGGAGTTCATCACGTCATAAGCACCCCCATAAGCTTTGCGTGTGATCACCGTCACCTTGGGGACCGTCGCCTCGCAGAAGGCGTACAGGAGCTTGGCCCCGTGCTTGATGATGCCACCATGCTCCTGGGCCAGCCCCGGCATGAACCCTGGCACATCCTCGAATACCACCAGCGGGATGTTGAAACAGTCGCAGAAGCGCACGAAACGGGCTCCCTTGATCGACGAGTCGATGTCCAGCACGCCGGCCAGCACCATCGGCTGCTGGGCTACAATGCCGATGGAGCGGCCGTTCAACCGCGCGAAGCCCACGATGAGGTTCTGTGCATAGTGTTCGTGTACTTCGAGGAACTCCCCATCATCGACGACTCGACGGATCACCTCGTGCATATCGTATGGCTTGTTGGGGTTTTCGGGTACGATACTGTCCAAAGCTACATCCATGCGAAGTGGATCGTCCGTTGGGGGCACAACGGGTGGGTCATCCATGTTATTCTGGGGGATGTACCCCAGCAGTAAGCGCAACGTCGAGAGGGCCGCCTCCTCGCTGTCGGCAGCAAAATGGGCCACCCCGCTCTTGCTGCTGTGTACAACTGCACCTCCCAGCTCCTCGAACGTCACATCCTCATGAGTTACCGTCTTGACCACGTCCGGCCCGGTCACAAACATGTAGCTGGTATCCTTGACCATGACGGTGAAGTCGGTGAGGGCCGGCGAATACACGGCACCGCCGGCACACGGGCCGAGGACCGCCGAGAGTTGCGGCACAACGCCGGATGCCAGTACGTTCCGCAGGAAGATATCGGCATAGCCGCCCAGGCTCAGCACGCCCTCCTGGATACGGGCACCGCCAGAGTCATTCAGGCCGATCACCGGAGCGCCATTCTTCACGGCCATGTCCATGATCTTGCAAATCTTTCGCGCATGAGCCAGGCCAAGCGACCCACCCAGGACGGTGAAGTCCTGGGAGAAAACGTAGACCAGCCGGCCATCAATGGTGCCGTAGCCAGTCACCACGCCATCGCCCATGAACTTCTTGTCCTGCATACCGAAATCGTGGATGTCGTGGGTGACGAACGTGTCCAGTTCCTGAAAACTGTTGTCGTCCAGAAGAAGGGCGAGTCGCTCGCGAGCCGTCAACTTGCCCTTGGCGTGCTGTTGCTCAATCCGTTTCAGGCCCCCGCCGAGGGCTGCCTGCTCCTTGAGTTCCCGCAGCGTGGCAACGTGTGGATCGACTCCGGATTCGATCAGTGATTCAATCTGTTGCGCGTGCTCTTTGACGAATTCCCTCAACTCAACGGCCATGAAGCGTCTCCTCTGGATTCAATGCGATTTTCCGAGAACATGCCGCGCGATGACCAACCGCTGAATCTCCGACGTCCCCTCGTAGATCGTCGTGATCCTGGCATCGCGGTAGTAGCGCTCGATGGGAAGTTCGCGCGAATATCCCATGCCGCCGTGGATCTGCAGAGCCTCGTACGCCACCCAGTTGGCCGTTTCCGAAGCGTAGAGTTTGGCCATGGCAGCCGCGTCGCTGAAACGATCCCCACGGTCCTTCTTGACTGCGGCGCTGAAGGTGAGCATGCGCGCAGCTTCGATTCGCGTGTGCATATCTGCCAACTTAAACTGGATAGCCTGAAACTCAGCTATCGGTTGGCCGAAGGCGGTACGCTCTTTGGCGTATTCGACGGCCGCTTCGTACGCTGCCATCGCGATGCCGTTGGCCTGCCCCGCGATCCCGATGCGGCCGGCGTCCAGGATCGACAGCGCGATCTTGAACCCCTGGCCCTCCTCGCCGAGTTGGTGACCAGCCGGCAGCCGATAGTCATCAAACGTGATCTCGCAGGTCGCAGAGGCGCGAATCCCGAGCTTTGGTTCGATCTTCCCACGCGCGAACCCCGGCAATGAGGTATCAACGATGAAGGCGCTGGTCCCGTGATGGCCGGCTGTCGGGTCGGTGGAGACGAAGGTGATGATGTAGTCTGCCACCGGGCCGCTGGTGATCCAGGATTTGTGCCCGTTGATGACCCACTCGTCACCGTTGCGCACGGCGGTTGTGCGGATGTTGCCGGCATCGGAACCCGACTGCGGCTCTGTTAACGCATAAGCACCAATGGCTTTGCCGCTGGCCAGCGGTTTGAGGAAGCGCTCCTTCTGAGCGTCGGTCCCAAACTTTTCGAGTCCGTAGCAGACCAGGGAATTGTTGACCGACATTACGACACCGTGAGATGCGCAGACCTTGGAAATCTCTTCCATGGCCAGGACATAGCTGACGGTATCGGCACCAGCACCGCCCCATTCTGGCGATACCTCCAGGCCCATGAGGCCCAACTCGCCCATCTTCCTGATGGTATTGTAGGGGAATTCACCCGTCTCATCGATCTGGGCGGCGATGGGGGCAATTTCGTTCTGAGCGAAGTCCCGAGCCAGGTCCCGGATCATACGTTGCTCTTCGTTGAGCTCAAAGTCCATTGTTCCTGCCCTTCCTTTCGAGAATAACCGAACGATCTTGCTGCAAGATGACAACTCCCTCGGAGGCGACTCAACGACGACATAGGGGATGGATGATGAATGTTACATCAAAACAACAGGCATGTCAACCATTTGGGCTGCTTCCCCACCTCTCTTCCATCTCCTGAATGCACTCTATCTGTTGCCGGTTCCACTCATCATCTGAGTACGGTGTGTCGAACCAGGCATCGAGGATTTCCCTGGCAACCGCCTCGGGGGTGGCCCGCAGGCTGAGGGCCAGCACGTTGGCATGGTTCCAGATGCGGGCACCTTTCGCCGTCTCCGCATCGTGTACCAGCGCGGCGCGGATGCCCCGAACCTTGTTAGCCGCGATGGTACAGCCTGTGCCGGTCCAGCACATCACAATCCCTTCGTCGGCTTCGCCTCGGGCGACGCTTTCGGCTGCTGCCCGGGTGACGACGGGCCAGTCCATTTCCTGGCCGGCCTCCGGCCCGAAGTACAGCACTTCGTGCCCCCGCTTCTCCAGTTCCTGGATCACTGCATCCACCAGGTGGGTGCGTTCGTCCGTACTGAGTGCGATCTTCATGAGTTGATCCTCCCGAAGTATTGTATTTGCCGGTCACAATTATATCCAACCACAGCCGGCGGTGAAGTCGTGGGCTTCGTCGCCCAATCGTGGCCTTTGACCAGGCCCCGTGACCTGTGGTACAATTCGTGTGGAGATGGAGATGGCTGACCAAGACCCCGAAGAAACCCCGCACATCGACCAGGAGACCCTGGAGTCCCTCCAGGAGGAGCTCTACACACGCCTGCGAGAACCACTGTTCTCGGAAGTGCGCGAGCGCCTGCTCCAGGAAGCCACCGAGAAGCCAATCCCCCTGTACTACGACCGTTTCGTCTCCAGCGAGACGCAACGGTTGGAAGATGCCATCGACCGCAACGGCCACCGCATTACAGAGCTTCGTCGGGAGATGGAGCGCCGCTTCACCGAGTTGCGCGAGGAGATGGAGCGCCGCTTTGTCGATCTGCATGAGGAGATGGA
>CAZHMV010000054.1:8371-10595 GCA_964532665.1 uncultured Anaerolineales bacterium | reverse complement strand
GAGGAGATGGAGCGCCGCTTTGTCGATCTGCATGAGGAGATGGACCGCCGCTTTGCTGACGCCAAAGAGGAGCGCGAGCAACTGCGGGCTGAGATGGACCGTCGCTTCGCCGAGGCCAAAGAGGAGCGCGAGCAACTGCGGGCTGAGATGGACCGTCGCTTCGCCGAGGCCAAAGAGGAGCGCGAGCAACTGCGGGCCGAGATGGATCGCCGCTTCGCCGAGGCCAAAGAGGAGCGCGAGCAACTGCGGGCCGAGATGGATCGCCGCTTCGCCGAGGCCAAAGAGGAGCGCGAGCAACTGCGGGCTGAGATGAACCAGCGTTTTGAGCAGATGGAGCAACGGTTTGACCAGTTGACCACAAGCATGCGCAACTGGGCGCTGGCTGCCGTGGCCATTATCACGGCTGTTGTAACCATCCTCAGTTTCACTCTCCGGTGATGCTATCATGGTAAGACACCTTTCTCCCGATGGATAGCACCACCAATGACCTGTTCTGGCCCTGCATCACCGCCGGCCTCCCCGGTATCGGCGGGGAACTGAAAACCGAACCCGAAGACTTCTTTGTCGAAGAGCTGCCGGCCTACGAACCCAGCGGTGAGGGCGATCACACGTTCATCACCGTTGAGAAGCGCGGCCTGAATACCCTGGACGTTGTCCGCCAACTGGCGTCGGTGTTGGGAATACCTGCGCGGGACATCGGGTTTGCCGGCCTCAAAGACCGCCAGTCCGTCGCACGCCAACGCCTGTCCGTGCCGCGCATTCCCCCGGAAGAACTGAACGACCTCGCTTTCGACGGTGTGCGTGTCCTCGACGCCATGCCCCACCCGCACAAACTGCGCCGGGGCCATCTCCGCGGCAACCGATTTCGGATTCGGCTTCGCCACGTGCATCCAGAGGCGGGCGAACGCGTGCCGGCCATCCTGGACATCCTGACGACATGTGGTGTGCCCAACGGGTATGGCCCACAGCGGTTTGGCGTCGAACGGCAGAACCACCTGGCCGGCTATGCCCTGCTCCACGACGATCGGACAGCGTTGAAGCAGCTCGACGTACCCGACCCTCGCTCGCAGCGCTACCGAAGCCTGTACCTGTCGGCCTACCAATCGTACCTGTTCAACCGCTACCTGGCGCGCCGGATCGAGAACAGCACATTCGATACGGTCATCGCCGGCGACGTTGCGAAAAAGCACGCCACCGGCGGCCTTTTCGTGGTGGAGAACCCGTCAGCCGAAGCCCCTCGGGCCACGGCCTTCGAAATCTCGGCCACCGGTCCGATCTACGGGTATCGGATGATGGAGGCGCGGGACGAGGCCGGCCAGATCGAGCAGGCCGTCCTGGCTGAGGAGGGGCTCACGCTGGAAAGCTTCCGCCCGGCGCGACTCAAAGGCACACGCCGGACCCTGCGCTGGCATCCCGACGACCTGACGTGGGAGCTCATCGGGGATGATCTCATCCTTGAGTTCACTGCACCGAAAGGGGCGTATGCGACGGCGCTCCTGCGCGAGGTTCGGAAGATTAGATATTAGATATTGGGGATTAGAGATTGGAGATGACGTGATTAAGGCCATCTTGTTCGATTTGGACGACACCTTGCTGGAAAACTCCAACGAGCGGTTCTTGCCGGCCTATTTCCAGGCTCTCACGCACAAGCTCGGCCATCTGGTTTCTCCCAATGAGGTTGTGGCGCACCTGATCTACGCCACACAGCGGGTGATCGCGAACACAGACCCGAGCCGAACGAACAAGGAGGTGTTCTGGGCCGATTTCCTCCCGGCGGTGGGTCTGCCTGCCGACGAACTGATGCCGATCCTCCAGGATTTCTACGCCAACGATTTTCCCAGGCTCCAGCGCTTTACCCGACGCCTGCCGGAAGCTCGCCAGGTGGTGCAGGAAGCCTTCGACCGGGGCTACGACGTCGTCATTGCTACCAATCCACTGTATCCGCGCCAGGCCATCCTGCATCGCCTGGCGTGGGCCGGCGTCGCCGACTTCCCGTACGTCCTGATCACGTCGTATGAGAACATGCACTTCGCCAAACCGCGACCTGCGTACTACCGCGAGATCGCGGAGCGCATCGGGCACGCGCCAGAAGAGTGCCTGATGGTCGGCGACGATCTGGAGAATGACATCCGGCCGGCAGCCGAAGCGGGCATGCAGACGTTTTGGATCACGGACAACCCGGGCGAGGACCAGCCGGCGGATTGGGCGGGCACATTACTTGACG
>CAZHMV010000054.1:1851-8271 GCA_964532665.1 uncultured Anaerolineales bacterium | reverse complement strand
GTACTCCGCGCGGCGAACCGCCTGAAGCTCGTACCGCGAACCGGCTGGCTCCTGCGAGGGGTGCAGCCGGCGGAATCCGTCGCCGACCACACCTACGGTGTCGCCCTGACCGCTCTCCTGCTGGCAGACCTCATCGACGAGGCCGTGGATCGCGAACGGCTGCTCGTCCTGGCCCTGCTGCACGACCTGGCCGAGTCCGTCACGGGCGACATTCCGACCCCCGCCGGCCTCTTCTTGCCAACAGACGTCAAAGAGGCGGCCGAGGAGCAGGCTCTGGCGTCGTTGCTGGAGGATTGGCCGGCCGGCGAGACGTATGTGGAACGCTGGCGGGAGTACAAGGAAGCTTCGACGGTGGAAGGCCGGCTGGTTCGCGACGCCGACCGCCTGGAAATGCTGCTCCAAGCCGATGCCTACGAGCGCGCCGGCGCAACAGGCCTGGACGAGTTCTGGGACGGCCTTGCCGAAGACCAGTTTGCCTTCAGCGCCACCTGGCAGATTGTGAGGCAGCTTGTCGAAGGGCGACGGTGAAATCCTGGCCGTGAAACGTGAAACGTGAAGACGTTCCTGCACAGGTCGCTTCACGTTTCACGTTTTACGTTTCACGAAAGTCGCTGAGATTCCGACTTGACAGGTCTACAGATCCATGACCGTCGTGTTCGTCAAATACGGCGACTCAAACGCCGTCATCTCGCCGGCCTCCTTGCCAGGAACCGGGAACAGTCGGGCCGATAGCGGCTTGTTGAGCTGAAGCGACAGCGAAGCCACGTCGTGCAGAAGTCGCTCGATGCGTTCAGGCGGGGTGTCGCCGGGAATCGGGACGGTGTCCAGACCCGTGCCGCATACCGTCGAATAGAGCAGCAGGTCCTGGATGTCGAACCGGCCTTCGATGTTGCGCTGGCCCAGGCCGGCATCCTCCAGCACTGGAAACATCAGCCCCGAGAACCCACAGCGCTCGACGTTCACCTGCTTCAGCGCCTGCGTGGTCATGGCGGCGATACTCAGCGTGCCGGCCTCGCCGAAAAAGCCGCGTCCCAGCGCTTCGAACGCGCGGGCGATACTCACCTCGCCCAGCGGGGCCGGCGACAGGTCGATCCCCAGGTAGTGCCAACCAAAGCGTTCCGCCACCTCCCGAGCTAGCTTCTCAACAGGCATTAGCGCCTGGCCGAACAACGTAATCAGCCGTGCACCGGCATCGGCGAGCCCATCCGTGCCGGCGAAGGCTTCCTCAACCAGGTCGGCAGATTCGAGCCCGACGGCCAGAGTTGGCTCGCCGCTGTCGTGGTAGGCCGATGGGAAGAACGGGATGCCCGGCGGGCAGCCGGCCGTCGCTGCGAAGCGGAAGTTCCCGATGCCGCCGGGGGTCTCATGGGCCAGCCGGCTGATCACTTCGGCAGCAGCTCGACAGGCCAGCTCATCTACTTTCCCGTTCGACACCAGCGCGATGGACGCATTCAGCATCTCGTGCGCGGCCAGTACATCTGGCAACACATCGGCCAGAACAGTGTCACCCCAACTGTTGATGGGGCCAAGTGAGACAAATTGGAAACCGCGAGCAGCGCAAATCTCGTGAACGCGCCTGGCCACGTCGCGCAACGCGGCATCGCTATCACCTACCAGGTAGTCAATCGGTTGGGTGGCAATGCGTGTCGTCTGAACTTCGTGGCCGGCGTCCTCGAATGCCGCCTGCGCCTCGGCCAACCTGCTGATTGTCTCCTCAAGCAGGCTGCATTCGGTGTCCAGGATCAGGCCGGCAGTGATTGTGCGTACTTTCATGGTATATTCGCAAGTCCCCCTTGCTTGTTGATGTGAGCCAGGAATGCTATAATTGCGATGAGGTTCACGGGAGTCGAAGGGAGCGGAGAGCCATGGAGAGAGTCCTGGAAGCTATTTATCGAAAGGGCGTGCTCACACCGCTGGAGCCGTTGGAGCTGCCAGAAGATGAACACGTGATGATCACGGTCCATGCGCCGATGCCCGAGGAGCCGGATGAGGCTTTGTTGGCATGGCAACAGGTTTATGTTGGACTTTCGGAGGAAGACGTCGTCGAAGTTGACCGGATCGCTCTCGATCGAAGTCACTTCATGCGTCAGGAGGATTGAGGCGTGCCAGTTGCACTGCTGGACACAGACACGCTTTCGGAAGTGATAAAGGCCCGTGATCCGCACGTTCAGAAGGCTGCAAGAGCGTATCTCGCTGCCCATGGCCGCTTCACCTTCTCGATCATCACCCGGTATGAAATCCTGCGCGGACTCAAGGCCAAAAACGCCATCCGTCAAATCCAGGTTTTCGAAGAACGGTGTCAGAAGAGCAACGTGCTTCCTCTGACGGACAGAATAGTGGTTCAGGCTGCGGAAATCTATGGCGACCTCCATCGCAAAGGCGAACTCATCAGCGACGCTGACATTTTGATAGCGGCGACTGCCCTGATCCACGGTCTGGTGCTGGTTACAGAGAACGCGAGTCACTTCCAACGTATCTCCGGCCTCCACATCGAGAGTTGGCGAAGCCCGTAAGCGTTATCCTTTGCGGGTCGGGGGTCGCGAGAAGGTTTCGCATATCCAAGTATCTGGGTGTTACTGAAATCGCAATAGCGACGACAGGTCCAGCTCGCGCCGGCGTTTTTCGGTCGTCGCCGGCTCAATTCCGGCCTCGGGCGGTTCTGCCGGCTCTCGATCGCCGTCCAGGGCGCGGAACTGGAGGGCGTAGAGATGAGCATAGAGACCGCCGTGGGCCAGCAACTCCGCGTGCGTGCCCATCTCTACGATACGGCCCTGGTCCAGCACGGCGATCCGGTCTGCAATCTGAACCGTCGCCAGGCGATGGGCGATGATGAATGTCGTCCGGCCTTGCATCAGCCGGCCCAGTGCTTCCTGCACCAGCCCCTCGGACTCGCTGTCCAGCGACGAGGTGGCCTCATCCAGAAGCAGGATGCGCGGATTTTTCAGCAGTGCGCGAGCAATAGCGACCCGCTGTCGCTGACCGCCTGACAACTTCACGCCTCGCTCACCCACGCGCGTCTCGTACCCATCAGGCAGCGCCAGGATGAATTCGTGGGCGTTGGCAGCCTCGGCAGCGGCGATCAACTCGGCTTCGGTGGCGTCCAGCCGGCCATACAGGATGTTCTCCCGCACTGTCGTGCTGAACAGCAGCGTCTCCTGGGGCACAATGCCGATCTGCTCACGCAGCGATGACAGCTTGACATCACGAATGTCGATACCATCAATCATGATCCGGCCGGCCGTCACATCGTAGAAGCGTGGAATCAGGTTCACCATCGTGGTTTTGCCGGCCCCGCTCGGCCCCACCAACGCGATGATCTCGCCTGGGGCCACATCCAGCTCCACATCGCGCAGGATGAGTTCCTCGTGGTATGCAAACGAGACGTTCTCAAAGCGCACGCTCCCCCGGATGGGCGGCATCGCAGCCGCATCGGGCTTTTCGACCACCGTAGGCTCCGTATCCAACAGCTCAAAGACACGACGCAGCGCGCCCAGCGACTCCTGGATGTTGCCGTAGATGCCGGAGAAGACGCCCACCGAGCCGGCGATCATGAAGGTGTAGAACAGGAAGGAGATCAGCTCGCCCGGTGTGAGCTGGCCGGTCAGTACCTGCCGGCCGCCGTACCACAGGACGAACGTCAGCCCACCGAAGCCACTGAACGTGATGATGGGTGTGAAGCCGGCACGGTAGCGTGCTCGCGTCAGCGCGGCCGCAAACGTATCCTCCACGGCGTCGGTGAAACGGCGAATCTCGTAGGGTTCGCGGACAAAGGACTTGACCACGCGTACGCCACTCAGCGTCTCTTCGAGCACGGCTGTAGCATCGGCCAGGCGGTCCTGCACGGTGGTTGAGATACCCCGCAGGCGCTGGCCGAAGAAACGGCCAATCAGGACAACCGGTGGAATGATCACCAGCATGAGGACCGTCAGTCGGGCATTGAGGTAGACGATGAGCGCCAACGCACCGATGAAAGTGAGAAGTTGCGCAAAGAAATTGGTCAACTGTGACGTAACGACCGATTGGATGGTCGTCACATCGTTGGTCACACGCGACGTGATCTCGCCCACTCGCCGGTCGGCGAAGAAGCCCAGGTCGAGCATCTGCAGCTTGCGGTACAGGCTGGTCCGCAGGTCGGCCACCACCCGCTCGCCGATGTACGACAGCAGATAGGTCTGTCCGACGTTGAAGAAGGTCTGGACGACGATCAGGCCCAGCAGAAACAACGCCAACTTGTTCAGGAACGCGGCATCACCCCGCGTAAACACAACGTCCACCAGGCGCTGGATCGCCCAGGGCAGGACCAGCCGCAGCCCGCTGACGATCACCAGGAATACGCCGGCCACGACCATCTGCCAGCGGTAAGGACGAACGTAACTCAAGAAGCGACGGAATTCGTTCATTGGAGCTCTACGTAAGACGCAAGACGCAAGACGCAAGACGTAAGACGCAGTACTCTTGCACATTGCGTCTTGCGTCTTACGTCTTGCGTTCTATTCATATCTCAGCGCCTCAATCGGGTTGAGTTGCGCTGCGCGCCAGGCCGGGTAGATGCCGAAGAAGACGCCGACGGCAATGGAGAAGCCGACAGCCAGCGCGATGGCCTGGAGCGACACAACGGTCGTGATGACGTCGAAAGAGTTGACAATTTGGGCGATGCCGGCCCCGAGCAGGATGCCGATCACCCCCCCAATCACGCTCAGCACAATCGCTTCGATCAGGAACTGGACCAGGATGTCGCGGCGTTTGGCACCGACAGCCTTGCGGATGCCGATTTCGCGGGTTCGCTCAGTGACACTGACCAGCATGATGTTCATGATACCGATCCCACCGACCAGGAGCGAGATGGCAGCAATGGCCGCGAGAAACAATGTCAGGATGGTCGTGATCTGAGTGAACGCGCCCAGCAAGTCCTGCTGAGTGAACAGCGTGAAGTCGTCGTCGCCGAACTCGATGTTGTGACGCCGGCGAAGCGTCAAAGTGATTTCCTCGATGGCACGGTCGATGTCCGCCTCGCTGGTCGCGGATACGTTGATGACAGTGACGAGATGCTCGCCGCCGCGAACGGAGCGCGCCCCCAGCAGCCGGCTCTGCGCTGTCGTGACGGGGACCATGATTCGGTCGTCTTCGGTGAACCCGAAGAACCCGCCGCCGCCCCGTTCCGTCAGCACGCCCACCACGCGGAAGGGGACCTGTTGAATCCGAATGACTTCGCCGATGGGATCAGCCCCGTCGAACAACTTGTCAGCCGGCAATTTGCCCAGCACGGCAACGCGCGCCAGCGTATCCATGTCGGTCTGGGTGATGAAGCGCCCTCGCGCCAGGTCCCAGTTGCGCACCTGTTGATACGAGGGCGTCACGCCGATGATGTCGGTGTTGACGTTGTTGCCGGCGTAGATCACCTGGCCACGTCGCTGCAGGATGGGTGCGACGCCGGCCGCGTGCGGCACGTTGCGGGGATCGGCCAGGGCGTAGGCGTCCTCCAGGGTCAGGGAGGGTGCAGTCCCCAGAGCTCGGGCTGGCCCACCGCCTCCCTCCTCAACCGAGCCCGGGATGACGATGATCAGATTGGAACCGATGTCCTGAATTTGGCTGGTGATGGCCGCGCCGGCCCCCTGCCCGATTGACAGCAATGCGATCACGGCCCCAACCCCGATAATGATCCCCAGCATGGTCAGGATGGACCGCAGCTTGTTCGCTGCCAGGCCACCCAGCGCCACGCGAATACTTTCAGCTACGTTCATTCAATCTCTCCAGCACCTCGCCGGCTTGCAGCGGATGCTCTATCAGCTCCTCGCCCTCGATCAGGCCATCGCGCAGATGGATGAGACGCTGACAATGCCGGGAGACGTCGCGCTCGTGGGTCACGGTGACGATGGTGATGCCTTGCTCCCGATTGAGGCGCTGCAGGATGGCGAGAATCTCCTCCCCCGAGCGGGTATCCAGGTTGCCTGTAGGCTCATCGGCCAGGATGATCGAGGGGTTGGTGACCAACGCCCGGGCGATGGCCACTCGCTGCTGCTGGCCACCGCTGAGCTCTGTCGGTCTATGGTCCAGGCGGTCGCCCAGCCCGACGGCTTCCAGAGCGGCTCGTGCTCGCTCTCGCCGATTGGGGGCGCCGGCGTAGATCAGCGGCAGCTCGACTTGCGCCAGCGCATTGGTACGCGGCAGCAGATTGAACGTCTGGAAGACAAAGCCGATCTTGCCGTTTCGGATCTCGGCCAATTGATCGTCGCTCAACTGTCCCACCTCGACAGTATCGAGCAGGTACCGGCCGCTCGTCGGCTGATCCAGACAACCGATGATGTTCATGAGCGTGGACTTGCCGCTGCCCGATGGTCCCATGATGCCAATGAACTCGCCCCGCTGCACCTCCAGCGAGACACCCCGCAGGGCATGCACCTGGACCTCGCCCATCTGGTA
>CAZHMV010000054.1:0-1751 GCA_964532665.1 uncultured Anaerolineales bacterium | reverse complement strand
TTCCTACTGCCCCCCGCCTCCGAAGAAGCCGCCTTCGAGGGGGTTGTTCGTGGGCACGACGCTGGTAATCACCCGATCTCCCTCGGACAGACCGCTCTTGATTTCCACGAATTGGTCGTTCCGAAGACCTGTTTCGACTTCCACCGGCACGGTCTCGTTGCCCCGGGGAACCAGCACGACGCGCTTGCCCTCCTGGGTTCGCACGGCGCGATTGGGTACCAGCAGCACGTTGTCTTTCTTAGCCACGACGATGTCCACGCCGGCAGTCATGCCGGGCCGCAGCGACATCTCCGTTGGATCCGGTCGGACGGTGACGCCGTAGGTCACGATGCCTTGCTGAACGGTGCCGGCCGGCGACACCTCCGTCACGTGGCCGCTCAACCGTTCGCCGGGGAAAGCGTCCAGCGTGATCGTTGCCGGCTGGTCTACTTCGATCTTCCCGATGTCGGTCTCGTCAATGGCCATCACAATCTTGAATTCCGAGGTGTCGATGAGCACCACGGCCGGCCGGGCCGCCGAGACCAGCTCCCCCTCGGTCACGCCGACGGAGGCCACCGTGCCGGCCATCGGCGCCACCAGCGTCGCGTTTTTCAGCGCCAGTTCGGCCTGATCCAGCGCGGCACGCGCCTGGTCTACCTGGGCCTGGGCGGCAGCCAGTTCCTCTTCTGAGGGGCCGGCCTTGAGCTTCTCGAGCTGGGCTTCGGCCTGGCGCGCCTGGGCCTGGGCGGCAGCCAGCTCAGCCTCGCTGGCACCTTCCAGGAGACGTTGCAATTGGGCCTGGGCCTGGGCCACCTGGGCCCGCGCTGCCGCAACGGCCGCCTCATCGGGCGGCGCTTTCAACTTCTCGTAGGCAGCGGCCGCCTGGTCCACGTTGACCTGAGCGATGAGCACCTGGGCCTTTGCCTGGTGGCACTCAGACGAACTGGCAGGGATGACTCCCCGAGCCAGGGCCTCTTCCGTGCTGAGTCCGGTGCGCCCACAGATGCTGTCCCGCTGCGATTGAGCGGAGAAGAGCTGGTTGCGAGCCTGGTCCACGTTGCGCTTGGCCTGGTCCAACTCGAACTGATCGGGGCCGGCCAGGACCTTGTTCAGGTTCTTCTGTGCACTGTCCAGGGCCGCGCGGGCTGCCTGGACGTCGGTTTCGTCGGGGCCGGCCTTCAGCTTGTCCAACTGGGCCTGCGCGCTATCCACAGCCGCCTGGGCTGCGGCCAGGTCTTCGGCGGAGGGACCGGCCTTGAGTTGGGCCAGCCGCGCCTGGGCTGCGGCCAGGCCGGCCCGCGCCTGGGCCACCTGCAACTCCAATTCGCTCGTGTCCAGCTTCACCAGCGGATCGCCGGCGGCGACTTGGTCGCCGGCCTCCACATACACTTCGGCCACGCGGCCCGGTGTCTTGAACATGAGTGCCGCCTGGCGCCTGGCTTCGACGGTGCCGCTGGCACTCACCGATGCGGTCATTGTGCCTCGCTCGACCACGGCCGTCTCCAGGTCAGCCGTGGCCGGCTGGCTGCTGGCAGTCAACCGGCGGAATCCGAACAGGGCCAGGACTGCTACGACGACGATCACGATTCCAATGATTGACCTTCGACTCATCTGTGTACTCACTCCTGAGTCCAATGTTTTACCGAACAAGAGGAGCAAGGCACTCCCGGATGCTGTTCGCATGTGAGGGCGCTCACTCCTCGGCCGCTACTTGAGAGGATTGCTCCCAAGCCTCGTTTACTTAGCAACGCTAAGTATTATAGCAGAAGCCG
>CAZHMV010000053.1:19493-32773 GCA_964532665.1 uncultured Anaerolineales bacterium | reverse complement strand
TATCAGCAGCGAGTGCAATCTCTCTCCCCCTTGGAAGCGTCAGGTCAAACTGCCCATCACCGTGTATTCTATCGATTTCTTAAGAAGACCGTTGACAAATCACTTCTGTTCGTGATATAATGATGGCGTGCGATCCGCGATTGGCGAAGGCCCGTGACAGGAGGACCTTCGCCTGACCCAACGCAGAGACATTACTACAACTATGCCAGTACCTGCCGATCAAGCCAAGATTCTCATTGTGGACGATGAGCCTGCCATTCGAAGCGGCCTGTCAACCGTTCTGGCAGGGGCCGGCTATTCTGTGGATGCCGTCGAGAGCGCGGAAGCCGCATTAACATACCTGGAGGCACACACCATTGACCTGGCGCTTCTAGACATCCGCATGTCGGGGATGAGTGGTGTGCAATTGATGCAGGAGATCAAGGCGCGTTGGCCCCATGTTGCCGTGATCCTGCTGACCGGGTATGGTAGCCTGGATTCAGCCATCGCTGCAGTACGGGCCGGTGCCGACGACTATTTGCTGAAACCCAGTGGTGCCGAGACCATCAAGGAGAGCGTAGCTCGAGGTCTGAATCGACGGGCGCGAGAACGCCGGCGGGACCAACTGCTGGATCAACTGCGTGAGAGTCTGAATCGACTCGACGAGGGTCTCAGCCCTCCCAGCATCAGCCCGACCTCAGTCTTGCGTATGGCAAATCTGAGCATCGATACCCTGCGCCACGAAGCGAAGCGGGGTGAAGAGCCACTGAACCTGACACCAACAGAGTTCACTCTCCTGGCCTATCTGATGCGCAATGCCGATCGGGCAATCGGTCATCAGGAATTGGTTCGCGAAGTACAGGGATACGAGACTGAGGTTTGGGAAGCACGGGAACTCATCAAGTACCATATTCACACCTTACGGCAGAAACTGGAGCCCGATCCGTCCAACCCCCAATACATAGTCACTGTGCGAGGGATCGGGTACAGATTCACATCACCGGACAAGTAAATCGTGTAATACTCACCCTCCCGCAGGTTTGGAGCCTTTCTGGCCGAGAATCGCTGCTTCAAGGCCGTTTTCAAGATGTAAAACCATTGCGCATCGCAACCTGTGGGAGGTAGCTGAGTAGTAACGTTACTAGATTGTTCAAGCAACTGGAGGGGAGCATGGTCGAAGAAACAAGTGCTGAGCAGGAGGAACAGACGTTAGACCAGGCCGGGGTACCTGGGTCACCTGAGCACGAAGCGCAAGAGAGTGCGGCCGAAAAGTTTATCGAGCGGTTGCTGGGCCAGGAAATCGAACATGTTCTGGCCAATATCTACGATGAAGGAGCGGCCGGGCGTGCCGAGGGTGCGAGCGTTGGCGGCATCCGGATGCCGTGGCAAATGTCGCAGAAGGAACTTCGCCTGTTGGCCCTGGCTCTTTTTGCAGCGTTGGGGTTGGTGGTGATCGGCTTCCTGGCCGGCTTTCAGTATGCTCGTCTATCCAGCCAGGTACAAAGAATCAATCCCCTTCTCCGAGCGCTGCGTCCGCGCGCCGCACAGGTCGTGCAGGCCGCTGCCGCAGCCTCGGGAGCCAATGAGGCAGACCTGGTTCGGGTATACGATGCCGCCGCGCCGGCAGTGGTAAACGTGATCACAGTCACTCTTGACGGCCTTACTTGTGAGGACAGGGCGGACGCCACTCAGGGGTCCGGCTTCTTCATCAACCGAGACGGCTACATCCTCACCAATAACCACGTCATTCGTGACGGGCTAGAGTACTGCGTGGCCCTGGCCGGTGAGTCAGGGCTCATACCAGCTCAACTGGTTGGTGCAGATCCGGCGAATGATCTGGCTGTTCTGAGAATCGACCCATCGGCCGGCAAGTTTTCGGTCGTGAGTTTCGGAAATCCGTCGCGGTTACACGTCGGCCAGACAGCCATTGCCATCGGTAACCCATTTGGCCTGGAGCACACGATGACCGTGGGGTATATTAGTGCGCTGGGCCGCAATCTGGAGATTCCAGATGGCAATGTCATCCCGGGAGTCATTCAGACTGATGCATCGATCAACCCGGGCAACTCAGGTGGACCGCTGTTGAACTTGCATGGTGAAGTCATCGGGGTCAACACGCAGATATTCTCTCCCAGCGGGAGTTCGGCTGGACTGGGATTTGCAATTCCAATCGATTATGCACGGACTGTGGCTCAGGCCCTTCTCAAAGGATAGCCGCTTGAGGGAAAGATGTGGGCTAGCGTACCTGTACCAACTTGATGCCAACCTTTCATCAACATCATACTAACCCATAATCGCCGCAGATATGATAAACTAACCGGCGAAAGGTTCGACGTGTCAGGTAGCGTGCGCAGATTGGCAAGGAGGTGAGGGCGGGACGATCTGGAGGAGAGCAAGGAGGCTTGAAATAGCCGATCCACAAGTGGCAATCGCGGCAGATCGCCATATGCAGGTGATGGGCGATTGCCTGGAGGTTCGACTTGCGAACCATACGTTTCGCGGGCCATCACGACATTCGGAAAAGGAGGCAATTCACTTCTAATGAGAAGCCGCGAGATTCTTTTAGTCGTATTGGTTGTTGCCATTGCGCTGGGCAGTGGCTTGATCGGATTGTACCTGGGTCGCAGCTCGGTGCAGCAGGCAGCAGCACCGGCAGTATCGGTTACTGGCGCTTCAGTATCGGCCGGCCAGGTTCGGCTCTGGACGAACGCGCAGAAGAGTGGCGACCCAACATTCACCATCGACAGCACTGGCAAGGTCTACCAGGGCACTGTTCAGACCGGCCAGGCCATCCTCTTCTTCGACGGTACTACGATCTTCCGTGGCGCCAGCAGCACCGGTGAGAAGCTGTTCACGGTCAGTGGTGACACCATCTATACGGGTGGTAGCACGAACGGGCCGGCAGCCTACACGGTGACCGGCAATAAGGTGTACGAGGGCAAGGGCACGCAGGGCACCATCCTGTACAACATCGATGGCGAGCGACTACGTGAAGGTGCCAACACCACTGGCAACCTGGTGTTCCAGGCGAACACCGGTCTGACGGGCAACGTGCAGTTCCTGCTGCCGATTCTCGCAGACCGCCGCTTCTAAATGCTGATGCATCACTGTTCCATAACTCAGAGAGCGATTCTCAAACGAAGGAGGTTCTTCACCACAATGAAAGCTCGTGTAATTCTTGTTGCAGTCTTGGTAGTCACGATTGCGTTGGTTGGCTGCGCTCAGGCTAAGCCCGCTCCGTCCGGAAACGTGAGTGGACAGGCTGTATCGGCCGGCCAGGTTCGGCTCTGGACGAACGCGCAGAAGAGTGGCGACCCAACATTCACCATCGACAGCACTGGCAAGGTCTACCAGGGCACTGTTCAGACCGGCCAGGCCATCCTCTTCTTCGACGGTACTACGATCTTCCGTGGCGCCAGCAGCACCGGTGAGAAGCTGTTCACGGTCAGTGGTGACACCATCTATACGGGTGGTAGCACGAACGGGCCGGCAGCCTACACGGTGACCGGCAATAAGGTGTACGAGGGCAAGGGCACGCAGGGCACCATCTTGTACAACATCGATGGCGAACGACTGCGCGCAGGTGCCAACACCACTGGCAACCTGGTGTTCCAGGCGAATAAGGCTCTGACGGGCAACGTGCTGTTCCTGCTGCCGGTCCTCGCAGACCACCGCTTCTAATCTTGCACGCGCAGAACCTGACGTGGGGCCTGTTGGCGAGCGGGTACTGCTAGATAACCAGGAACCCGTCGAGCCACAGATCGATCCGCAGGACCCTGTCCTGGGAGAGAGCCGAGACCGGGGTTCAACGAACCTCGGTCTCGGCTTGTCCACGTGAATCCTCGATTTTGTTGGGCTAAGTGGCGATGCATGTGAGCCCTGAGCTTCTTGTGATTGGGGGCCAGACGGTCGTGGCGGCTCTGATCACGGTTGCCCTGCTCTGGTATGCCCGGTTGTTCCAGGAATCTGAGCGGCGTGCCCGTCAAATCGAAGCCGTTAACGATATTGCGTTGACAATCAATGCCAGTCTGGATCTAACAGAGACATTTCGCGCTGTTATTGCGGGCACCCGCCGGCTCATACCATTTGATCGCGCCAGCCTTGCCTTGCTAAATAAGTCAGGCGATGCCTTCGATGTTGTGGCCAGCACGGCGGAGCCGCCGGCCTTGCGGCAAGTTACGCTTCTCGGAGTGTCTGAGGAGGACCGGGCGACGCGGCAGCGTATCCGACGGGACGACTCATCGGCTGCTGAGTGGGCCGTGACCCATGGGCAGCCGTGGGTCTCGCGCAACCTGGTACACGAGGGGCACCGGCCGGATGCCGGCATCCTTTGGGCAGACGGTGCCCGGTGGTGTGTGGCGCTGCCTCTCTCCCTGCGCGGCGAAGCCATTGGTGTATTCAGCCTCAGTGGTGGACGACGCGTCGATCTCGATGAAGAAACGATCGAGGCCCTCCGACTCATTGCCGAACAGGTTGCCATCGCCATTGCCAATGCCCAACTGTACGCCGAAACGCGTGCCCTGGCCCGAGACCTGGAGAAGCGGGTGGAAGAGCGCACCAAAGAGCTTCGGGAAGCCCAGGAGCAGGTGATGCGTACCGAGAAGATGGCAGTTGCCGGCCAGCTTGCCGCCGCCATCGCCCACGAGATCAACAATCCCCTTCAATCGATGCGCCTGTATCTGGAACTCATCGACGAACGACAGGACGATGGATCGGCGATGCATGAGTACCTTGACGTCGTTCAAGAACAGGTTGACCGGCTTGCGGGCATTGTATCTCGGTTGCTGCAACAACTCTACCAGCCGAGCGAGGAAGCCCTCACGCCAGTGGACCTCAACGCCCTCATGGTTGATCTTCTCGCCTTGTTCAGCCGGCAGTTGCAGGATACGGGTATCACTGTCGATCAACGGTTGTCCGAAAACCTGCCACCAGTCATCGGGGCCAGCAACGGACTGCGGCAGGTTTGCTTGAATGTGCTGTTGAATGCCATAGAATCTATGCCCAACGGTGGTACACTGCGGATTGCTACCGAGGTAAAGGGTGACAAGGTCAGCTTGACGTTCATCGATTCTGGCATTGGTATAGCCCCTCAGGATATCTCCCGCGTATACGACCCCTTCTACACCACCAAGCCACATGGCACCGGTCTGGGGTTAACTGTCAGCTATCGCATCATCAAGGAGCACGGCGGTTCCCTGGACATCGACAGTCGGCCAGGTGTCGGCACGACCGTTCGTGTGACCGTGCCGATCCAACGGCCGAGCGGCCAGCCGGCGGCTGTTGTCCCCGAACACGCTGAATAGCCCGGTTCAGCACGTAAGACCTGACCGTGTCAGGGAGTCGAATAGCGGGTAGGGAGGAAGAATCTATCCGAAAAGTTCGTAGTAGCGATCCTTCGATGTGGCTCAGGACAGGCTTCAGTCGTTTCCAGAGCGGCTGAGGTTGTTTGCCGCACGGGCGAACCACCGCACAAGTCCCCATGGTACTCAAGTTTGTAAAAGCGGCACAGTAACCCAATGTTTGCCCATTCTCTCACGCAGATCGCAGGTTGAGGAAACATGCAGGAACACCAGTCAGACATTCATCCAAGTCACAACATTATGGAAGAGGTTGCCGCCAAAGCCCTGACGGTTGCAGAGGTGCAAAACGGATTCCCGGCTCTATGGGCCCATTTGAAGGAATGCGAAGAGTGTTTCGCTGCCTTCAAGGAACTCATGAAACTGGCCCATGAGGAAGGCCACCGCGAAGGTCACTCAGAGGAATCAGAAACACGTCGCACTGTCGTCATGACCGCAGTAGCCGGTATCTTGGCCATCGTCATACTGGCCAGCGGTCTTCTCCTCTGGCAACGCCAGACAGAAGATGCAGCCGTCAACCGCATCTACGCCAGGATGAGCCCGGCTGTGGCCAACATCCAGGTGAAGTCAGCCGGCGTCACCGGTTCCGGTCTCGTGTTTAATCGGGATGGCTATGTGGTTTCCAACTACCACGTGGTGAACGAAGCGCAGAACGACGCGGACATTGTGATCCAGCTCCCCGGCCTTGGCCAGGTATCTTCACGACTGGTCGGATATGATAGGGCAACCGACCTGGCAGTTCTGAAAGTTGATGTGCCCCCAGACCGTTTGACCGTGGCCAACTTCGGCAATTCCGATCGGGTGGAGGTTGGCGATCTGGCCATTGCCATCGGCAACCCGTTCGGGCTTTCTCACTCCCTGACGGTTGGCCATATCAGTGCCCTGGCACGCCGGCTCATCAGCAACGACATGTACGCCCCCGACGTCGCGGGTGTGATCCAGACCGATGCGGCCATCAATCCTGGGAACTCCGGCGGTCCGCTCTTCAACAAGAGTGGCCAGGTCATCGGCATCACCACACGCATCGAGTCGCCCTCGGGAGGGTCCGTGGGACTTGGGTTCGCCATTCCCAGCAATACGGTTCTTCAAGTGGCACAGGAGATCATTTCGCAGGGCTATGTCCGGCGCCCATTCCTGGGAGCCGGCGGGCGAGCCGTCGATGCCAGGCTGGCCCAGGACCTGAGACTTCCTGTGGACTACGGCTTGCTCGTCCAGGAGATCCACCCTGGCTCACCGGCGGCGCAAGTCGGCCTCAGAGCCGGCGATGGCCCCATTCAAACGACTTACGGTGAGGTGAAGGCCGGCGCGGATGTTATTGTGTCCCTCGATGGACAGCCTGTACGCAACCAATCAGATCTGAATGAGTTGGTAGCGCAACACAAGCTGGGTGACACGGTGAAGCTGGATGTCCTGCGGGACGGCCAACGGATGAGCCTTGAGGCTACTTTGACCGAGCGCCCACGAGAGCCCATGGGCGGGACATAGCAGGCTATGGTTGGATGATCACCGTCTCCGCCTGCAGGCCGCCGGCTCCCAGGACTATACCCTGAACCTGTATGTGCACGCCAGGCTGTACATCGGCCAGGCTCGCAGTTCCTCCGTCTGAAGACTTGAACTGAGTCTCCGGCGTGATCGCGATCAGGTCGTGGCCCGGTTCGTCTGGCTTGATCACAATGATCTGCCCGCTCATTATGTCGAGTACGCGCCCGGTAGTGGACGCTATGCTGCCAGGCTGAGGCTGCTGCGCCAGCTCGCTGTAGATCCGTTCGAGCCATTCCAACATCATCTGCTTCTGCGCATCCGTCGCCGGCGTTGCCCCCTGACCGGTGAACTGCAACTCTCGCACCAGATTGTCGGGACCGCCTGGGTTGTCCTCCTGTTTGAAAGTAAACTGGCTCAGTTCGCCAGCCCAACCGGCCAGCTCTTTTTGCTCATCCCGGGTGAGGGTAGCGGTGTGAATCGGCTGGCCGCACGTGTGGTACTCAATGATGCCATCCGCGTGGACTGACACATCGTCGCACAGGCCGGCGAGACCACCCTGCCGGTGGAACTGCATCACAACCGGTGCGGGCGTCGGTTGAGCGCCGGCCGGTGACTTGACGCTCGCCTCCTCGGGTGACGAGCCACAGCCGGCGGTTACCAGAAGAAGGAAAAGACCTGCAAACAACAGAATGTTTCGCATCATCAGCTTTGCTCCTCGAGGCGCACGGGGTTCAATGTCTGGTGGAGTGTGAAGTGGAAGCGTCGCCCGAATCGGCGAAGAAGCCGAAGCAGCGGGGCGCTGAACAGGAAGAGGAGCACAGCGTTACCGCCGGCCCGCCCCAGGTCCCACCACAGCGACGTCACGACATAGAACGCTGCATAGCGCCGCACGCCCTGCCAGAGGCCCAACCCGGGCGCCCAGGTAATGCCGGCCTCTGTGCCTGGCACAATGTATGGCCAGAACCAGAGGTTCATTACGACACCGAACAGAATCCCCCACGCAAATCCGAAGGCAGCGAGCACCAACGGCTCTCCGCGACCGAGCCGGCGAAGGTCGGGCAGCCAGCCGGCCGACAGTCCAGTCCAGCCGGCAGCGAACATCTGGAACGGCAGCCACGGCCCCAGACCACCGGTGATTACGCCGGATACAAACAGACTCAGGCTGCCCAGCAGGAAGCCAAACTCAGCCCCATACGCATAGCCGCCCAGAATCGGTAGTACGAACACCGCGCTGAATCCGAGCGGCCCGGGGATGAGTCGGAGGGCCGCGTTCACGGCTGTCAGGACGCCCAGCACCGCGACAATCTTGGGATTCAAGCGCCGCGTCTCCAGGTCGGCGAAGATCAGAAACAGGGACAGCGCGACCAGGATGAAGAAGATCAGCGGGGCGTCGCCCGTGTGGGCAGAGGTCACGGCACCCTCGGCTGGAGCAATGAACGGCAACAGGAAGGCCCCAAGACCCAGCAAGGATATGAGCACCAGCGTCACATTGCCAAGCCATCCGGCAACCTGTCCCGGGGTGCGGTTTGTCTCTCCGTGGTACGAGGAATCAAACGAGTCCATCCGCTTCCTCACTCATCATCGCTTCTTCTGGTTTCTGATAAGCCAACATGCCCCTACGGGGCTCCATGAAGTATGAAAATTGCTGGATAGCTGGATGGCTGGATGGCTCATGTCACCGCTCAGCCATCGAGCCATTAGCCATCTAGCCAACTATTATTAGAGTAGCAGCCTATCCGGCGTGTCACTGCAAATGCCATCCACACCGAGCCGGCGGAGGGCAGCGATCTCCGCCGGCCGCTCCTCGTGCCAGCAGATGATACCCAGGCCGGCGGCGCGTACTCGAGCAATCCACGCATCCGTCAGAAGCTGATGCGGCTCGGTGGCACGGTTTTCCCAGGCTGGATGCACGTACTCAGCGCCGGCAGCCTCGGCCAGAGCAACCGGGTCGATGTGAACTGATCCAAATAGTACCGCCGTCGCGATCTCTGGTGCCAGAGCTTTCACGTCTGCAAGCCAGTCCGGTCGGAACGAACTGAAGACAGTGTGTCGTTCTACTCCATGCCGGCGAATCAAATCAACAATCTGGGACATGTTGCGGCCGGTTTTCAGCTCCAGATAAAGGCCCAGGTCGTGCTCCACACATGCCAGAATTACTTCTTCCAGTGTAGGGACCTGCTCACCGCGGCCGGCGTCGAGCTCCTTCAGAGCAGCCAGCGAATGATCCCGAACGAAGCCCGTGCCGTTCGTGGTTCGGGAAAGGTCAGCATCGTGGAGGATCACCGGGATGCCATCGGCACTGACCTGAACGTCGAGCTCGACCATGTCGGCCCCCAGCTCGGCCGCCTTCGCAATGGCCGCCAGCGTGTTCTCGGGCGCATAGGCCGATGCCCCCCGGTGCGCAATGCGCAAGAGGCGTCGCTCCGAGGGTCGGATGGTTCGCTCCAATTCGTCCACCCACCACGCAACCCGGTCTGGAATCCACTCGAATAGGGCCGGCCACGGCACCAGCAACTCCTGGGGCAAGGCAAATGCGTGATTGAATTGATAGCTGGGTTCAAAAGCGTGTCGCTCCAGGTAGGTGTGAACCAGCCGATCGGCCATGGGTGTCTTGGAGGTAATGATGCCGTCAAACAGCGGCGTGATGTGCACCCCACCAGCGCCGGCCAGACGCCCGCAAGATCGCCGCGTGCGCTGAGCACGCTCCTCCAGCCAACTGGTGGCGGGCGCAAAGGCGTGTTTGCCAGGCTCCGAGTAGAGCCGCAGGCGTTGATCGGTGAGCCGCAGCGTGCCGTTCACGGCCATATCATGATACGTCCCATGCCAGCTTGCTTCGGCACGAATGACCTGCTCACCGCGACCCAGGTAAACCCAGGCATGCTCCAATTCATATAGATGGCCGATGTCCCAGTCCCACCAGAGCGCATACTCAATGGCCAGCGCTGCCGCCGGCCGGCCGGCCGGGTGCAACTCAATGCGGCGCGGGAAGGAAGGCGAATCGGCATCCGCTCGGAAAACGGTGTAGCCGGCTACCAGCGGCAGAAAGGGCTCGCGCTCGTCGAACCGGATGATCGGTGCATAGCGCGCAGCCAGAGCACGCTCGGTTGGATCCTGAGGCGATGACAGCAAAGCCGCCAGGCTTGCCCCGGCGGATGCTTGCGACTGCGAGACTTCCATTTGAAATGACGGCTCCTTTCCGCGGTATCGCCAAACTCAGTACCCAGTACCCAATGCCTGGTATCCAATGTCCACCAGGTAAGGGTTGTAGAGATATCGCTGTGACAGCTTCCCTTCTACCGTCGCAAAGTAGGCAAAGGCTTTAGCCGGATCGAGGAAGAAGTCACCTCGCGACAACGTTTCACCAATCTCCTGGTTGTATCCCCACGGAGCGTTGGCCTTGTCCTCTGCCCAGTTGTCGCCATCCAGGCTGGCCGGCAACGTGTGCCCATGGTAATCGAACGGCCGGTCAAAGAGCCGGCCTGGCCCAATCTCGGTCCGGTGTTGCCATAGTGTATCATAGATCGACACGAGTTGGTAGCGCACGTCCTCGTTCCGGACACCCGCCGGCCATTCGGCCTGGTCCCCCACGCGGTACACGATCCTGTCTCGCGTACGGTAAATGAGCCTGATCGGCCACAGGATCCTCGGTTTGCCGTAGATGCCGTGTCCGAAGACTTCCACCCATACCACCGGATGTTCCTCCTCCAACGTGGCCCGCCCGCTCATCTTCAGTGCCCCTGCCGCGACCGACGGGCCGAAATTATACACGTAGATGTGACTATGGGCCAACGTGAGCAGGGCGATCGGGCGACCATAAGCAGTGCTACTCTTGGCCACTACCACCTCCAGCGACTCCATATCGTTTTCATGACAACCGTCACTCTTGTCACACGGATCGTCGGTGTAGTCGCGTGGGTGAAACAGAGAGTAGAAGAGGTACCAGTGCGTCTCCGTCTCGATCACCGAATAGTAAACGCGGGCCGATAGGTCGCCGGCCGGCTGGTTCTCCCAATTGTTGTTGCCGACCCAGTCACCGTCGAAATTGACCGCCGTGATGTAATCCTGGTTGGATGCCGCGGCCTGGTTGATGACGGGAGCGTAGTGGCGCGCCAACTCTTCCCGGGAGGCCGGCGGCCCAGGCATCGCGACAGACTCGGGAGGCGGCGCGTCACACCCCGCCAGCAGGATGCCGAGTACCAGCCACGCTGACAGAGCAAGGCTGGCAGACTCGCAGAACGAGATGCTGAACATCGTGGATTTCGGCATGGTTCATCTTGGCCAGCAACCTGGTTGACAATTCTCCTCAATGGGTAGCTAGCCCAACCGCGTTGGGCGGGTCTGAAAAGCGAGGTTCGACTTGATTTCAACAGCCAACTCGGTTGGCCTGCTACCCGAAAGCCTGCTACCCGAAAGGGTCAAGGTGGTTTTCGCCCGATTTGGACCATGCCGGGATTCCTTACACCTCTCGTGCGCCAGAGCAGCCACAGGCCGGCAAGAAACATGAGCGCAGACAACAGATAGACCCACCGCAGGCCCACCAGGGCCGCCAGAGCGAAGGCTACGAATGGCCCCGCCATGCTGCCGATGTCGCCGGCGGTCGCGTAGACGCCCATCACAGCACCTTCGCTGCCCTGGGGCGTCAGATCCCCGGCGTAGGCAATCAGTGTTGCCAGCGCCGCGCCACTGCTGACGGCGCCCAGGGCCACGGCCAGCAAGATAGCCGCCGGCGAAGTGGCGAAGGCCAGCAGGCCAAATCCAACCATGCCCAACAGCAGGCCACCCCCAATCACCGGCCAGCGCCCCAGGTGGACGTCGGACAGGTGCCCGGCCAGCGGCCCAACAACACCGGCCAGCACAGAGCGCAACGCAATCAACACGCCGCCGGCCGACGCCACGCCCAGGGCCAGACTCCCCATGCTCACCGTCTGACCGAACCGCTCCTGGAGCAGCAGGCTGACCGTTGAGAGAATGACCCCATCGCCGGCAAACATAGTGATTAGAAACAACACCGATGCCGTCATCAGGTTGCGGTCTTGCAGCACTGTGCTGACACGTTGGTGCCAGGTGGCACGGAGCCGGCGACGCAGGCTCAAAGACGGTTGTGGTTGCGACTGCGTACCCTGACCGGCAGGTCCGGCAGTCTCGGGCAATGCCACGACGGCGACGGCCAATCCAACAGCCGTGAAGCCGGCGCAGGCCAGCAATCCCAGGCGGAAGCCGACCAGGTCCACCAGGAAACCTCCCGCGAGCGGGCCGATGGCGAAACCCGCCAACAGCCAGGTATTATAGAGCCCGGTCAGCCGCCCCCGGTTGGCCGGCGTGCTCACATCCAGCACCATCGACAAACCACCGACATTGATGAGCGTCCAGGCGATGCCCCACGTCATGCGGCTGACCAGAAAGGGGAAAAACCCATGCACCAGAGAGTAGCTGGCCGTGGAGAGCACGCCCAATAACATGCCCAGAATGAACATCCACCTCCGGCCCCAACGGTCGAAGAGCAGGCCGGCCAGCGGGTTGCCGGGGATACGGACCAGCCGGTTGACGCCCAGCATCACGCCCACAGCGCCCAGGCTCAGTCCCACCACGTCAAGCTGGGTGACCAGCACGGCGTAGAGGGTCAGGTCGCCGAACAGAGAGAGGCAGACGGCCAGGCCCAACGGCACCAGCACCCGGGAAGGCGCAAGGGGCTGTGTCACGCGGTTAGCGTCTCGGCGGCTTTGGCAATTGACACGGCGGCCAGGTCGCCGTTCCAGGGACCGGGCTGCTCCTGCTTCAGGGTGGTGACAGCTCCCGCCCAGCGGCAGGCCTCAGCCGGCCCGGTGCTCAGTCGCTTGCCCAGGTAGGTGGCAAAGCAGGTGTCACCTCGTCCCGTGCGGCCGGCCAAAGATCGCGGGGTGAAGGGGGCCGAGTAAAGCTGCCCATCAGCATACACCGTCACGCCCGCCGACTCTGTCAGCACAGCCTCGCGCGGGCCATAAGACACCAGCCGGCGCGCAGCGGCCGCCAGGTCACTCTTGCCGGTGAGCAACTCAGCCTCTGCCCGATCCGCCTTGAGGTAGGTGACGTGGGCGAGCCCTTCGGCCATCTCGGGCCAGGGTCGGAAGACCAGACGATCCCCCTCACGGACGCGAACGAAGCCCTGTACGTCCAGCGCCACCGGCCCGCGTGCCGCCAGCATCTTGAGCAGCGCCAGATCTACCTCGCCGGCCATGATGGGAACGATGGCGTAAATGCGGGCCGCCAGGTCAGGGATGTCGGCTGCCTGGAAGGGGCCGGCGAAGCCCAGCGGGTGGGTGATGCGCCGTTCCATGTCGGCCGAGTCGTAGATGTTCTCGATCCCCGAGGTCTGGGACGCTGGAGTGGCGAAGACCTGCACGCCGGCTGCTTTCAGTTCGTCCAGGCGCGGAAAATCGTCGGGGTGCAGGCGGGTGACGACGGCCACGCGGACGCCCAGGTGAC
>CAZHMV010000053.1:0-19393 GCA_964532665.1 uncultured Anaerolineales bacterium | reverse complement strand
AATTGACAATTGACAATTAGATGAGTATCGTCAGGCCATCGAAAGCTACTGTGACGCCTTCAAACTGCGAGGCGTAAGATTCCAGGTCATCGTGAGGCCGATTGTAGTGGTTGAAATGAGTCAGGATCAGTTGTTTCACGCCAAGTTCGTCTTTAAGCGCCACAGCCTCCTGGACACTCAGATGTGCCTGATCCGCACGGGGCTCGAAGAAAGGGGTGTTGACGATCAGGAGATCGGCCCCATCGATCAGACAGCGGGCATAGTTGCTAAGGCGACTGTCTGAGTCAGCCGCGTGGACGATCCGCCGCCGGCCTTCATAGAACGCTGCGCCAAAGCAAGGGACGCTATGGCGCACCTCGAAGGGGGTGAAGAAAAAATCGTTGAAGCGAATGGCCGCGCCTGGACGAAAGGCGATGTGAAAGGCAATCTCAGGCAACCGATCGCCCCAATCCTCTCGGATCAGCCTCTGATACACCCGGGGTTCGGCGAAGAGATCCACATTTTCTGACCAGTACAGAAACTCCTCCAGGCCGGCGGCGTGGTCAAAGTGCTCATGAGTCAGGAAAATGCCGTCGATCTGTCGGACGCCGTTCGCGTCAAGCAATCCCCGAATATCCGGCGGGGTGTCCATTAGCAACTCGTAGCCATCGAGGGAAAAGAGCACCGAAGTGCGCTGCCGAACGAACCGACCTCCTTCTTGCCGCGCCCGAGTGCAATGATCGCACTTGCAGCCTATGGCCGGGATACCCTCGGCTGCACCGGTGCCCAGAAATCGAATGCGCATGCGCTAGATCTCCAGGCTCATGCCGTCATAGGCAACGGTCACACCTGGGAACTGGCCGGCGTAGTCCTCCAGCTTATCGTGAGGTCGGTTGTGATGGTTGATATAAGTCAAAATCAATTGCTCAGCCGACACCTGTTTTTTGAGTTCAACAGCTTCAACGACAGTAATGTGATCTTCCTTGGGAGGCTGAAAAGTGGGCGTGTTGACGATGAGCACATCGGCGCCGGCCATCAGACAACGCGCGTAGTTGGTGGTGTGGCTGGGCATACTGGAAGCATAGATGACCCGTTTCTCCCCGACTCTGATCGAGAGGCCGAAGATTGGCTGGCGCCGGCGGGCGGCGAAAGGGATCAGGGAGAACTGGCCAAAGTACAACGCTGCACCGGGGTAGTACGGGATGTGAAACATACATTCGTCCAGCCTGTCCGTCCAGTGTTCCCGGTGGATCACCTCGAACAGGGTCGGTTCCGCCAGAAAGTCAAGCGGCGTGGGCCAATACTCAAATTCCTTGATGCCGCCGATGTGGCCATAAGTGGCGTGCGTGGCAACGATCCCGTGCAGGTTGCTCACCTGGTATTTGTTGATCAGCCCCCGGATATCCGGCGGTGCTTCGACGAGCAAGTTGTAACCCGGGAGCTGCAACAGGATAGCGCTACGCTCACGCAGCAGCTTGCCGCCCTCCTGTCGTGCCCGGGCACAGTGATTGCATTCACACCCCATGGCCGGGATACCCTCAGCTGCTCCTGTGCCCAGGAACTGAATCCTCAATGAATTATCCCTGGTCACACATTCAACTCCCTGGCAGCAGCAGCAATTCTGATTAGCTTCTCCAGCGCTGCCGCACGCGACAGTTGCAACATCCCACAGTCAGGAGCCAGAATCAACTGCTCTCTGGGCAGGTATTGCAATGCCTCGCGGCCCCGGTTCAGAACATATTCCAGGCTTTCAACCACGTTAGATCCAACATCAAGCACACCTAACATGACTGTCTTGTCGCCAATCGCCGGCAAGACCGACAAATCCAGATCGCTCTGAGCACCCTCGATCGACACCGCGTCGATGGTAGACCCGCTTAACCAGCTAAGAACATCGCCATAGTAGTCTGTGTTCGCCTTGTACGAGACACCCTTCCTCTCCAACGGCTTGTCGGGGTAGCCGGCGCAGATGTGAACGATGAACAATGCCCGGTCCTCGAAGCCGCGAAAACAAGCTTGCAAAGCCTCTAACCCCCACCGCTTCGCCCGCTCCGGGTAACGCAGCAGCACCGGATCATCGAACTGGATTGCCCGACAGCCGGCGTCTATCAGATTCTTCACCTCGTGGCGAATGGCTTCGGCATAATCCGTTGCCATCTTTTCGAGATCGCCCCCGTAATAGCTATCGGCCACACAATCCACGACCGTCGATGGCCCGGGCAGGCCGATCTTGGCGATGCCATCAGCATGTTGCCGCGTGAACTGAAAATCGTCTATCAGAATCGGACGCTCGTAAGTGATCTTCCCGGTGACAGCCGGCAATTCACGCGCGTAAGCGCCGTCGCGGATGGACGTTGTCCTCAGATGCTCGAAATCAAATCCATTCAGTTGTCGCAACACATACAGCACATAATGCCCCCGGCGTTCCTCCCCGTCGGTGATAAAATCAATGCCGGCGGCGTTCTGATCTTCGATGGCCGTCAACGCAGCCCGGTCCAATCGTTCGCGGAACTCCTGGCTGCCGACTTCCCTTTCCAGGTCATAGAAGCTCATACCGACTGCATCGAGCAACTCTCTGCCGGTGCCGGGAAACAGGTACTTCGGCTTCGGGTAACTGCCAACAATGGCCGTCATCACCCGATCTCGTTTGATCTTCCCTGTCGATTTCTCCAGATCTCTCACCTCTACCAGGGTCATCACCCCACGCCTTCCCTGTTACGACGCCCAGAGCAGAGACTGTTCCGTCTCCGGATCGAAGAATTGCACCTTATGGGTGTTGAAGTTGAGCTTCACTGTGTCCCCCATTCTCAACTCCAGCGTTGGATCGGCCAGGACGTGGATGTGGGCGTCATCAATCCGTACGTCAATCAGGTCATCGCGACCCAGCGGCTCGACAACGAAGACTTCGCCTGGGACGTCCCCTTCTTCAGCGATAGTCACATCTTCGGGGCGAATGCCAAGCATCACGTTGCCGTAGCCGGCTGCCTTCTCGCCCCGGTCGGGCGGCACGATCACGTCGAAGCTCTGGTGGCGGGCATGATAATTGCCGTTCTCGCAGGTGACTTCCACGTCCACGAAGTTCATCGGCGGGTTGCCTATAAAGCTGGCCACGAACAGCGTGCGTGGCCGGTCGTACAGTTCATCGGGGGGAGCATACGCTTGCAGCTTGCCATCTTTCATCACAGCAATGCGGTCCGCCATCGTCATGGCCTCCACCTGATCGTGGGTGACATAGATCGAGGTGATCCCCAGGTCCATTTGCAAGCGCTTGATTTCGCTGCGCATTGAGAGGCGCAGGCGGGCGTCCAGGTTGGAAAGCGGCTCGTCGAACAGCAGCAACTGAGGCTCCTTGACCAACGCCCGCCCCAGGGCGACGCGCTGTTGCTGGCCGCCCGAGAGTTGGGCCGGCTTGCGGTCCATCAGGTGGCCGATGCCCATCATATCGGCCACCCGCTGTGTCCTCTTCTGCATCTCCTTCTTCGGGACTTTCTTGAGTTTCAGAGGGTAGCTGATGTTCTGGAAGACAGTCATGTGGGGGTACAGCGCATAGCTCTGGAAGACCATACCGATGTTGCGATCCTTGGGGGCCAATCGGTTGATGACCCGTCCGTCAAAACGGATGATGCCGACCGTCGGCTTGTAGATGCCGGCTATCATCAGCAGCGTCGTCGTCTTCCCACATCCAGACGGACCCAGGAAGGCAACGAACTCACCGTCTTCGATATCGAGATTGATGGAGTCGGCTCCCACAACACCTCCCCATCGCTTGGTCAGGTTCTCAAGTTCTACCTTCATGACTCGCTCCTCAACTCGTATCAGACTTCGGAAGTCTGCTGAGACTTCCGAAGTCTAGACTGTTTAGATCAGGTGCCACCCTTGGCTCCACCGGTGTAGATATTCAGCAACATCTCCTGGGTGAAGAGGAAGAAAATCAGCACCGGGACGAGTTGGAACAGGCCCACGGCAGCAATTGCGTTCCAGTTAGTTGGCGCTGTGTCGCTGATCAACTGCCTCAGATAGACTGGTAGGTTGGCTACCCGGGTACCGACTGTGAAAGTGAACGGGATCAAAAAGGCTGACCAGCCAGACAAAAACTCAAAGATGGCCAACGCGGCCAGGCCGGGCTTGATCTGAGGCAGGATGATCTCCCACCATACGCGGAAGCGCGACGCTCCATCGATGAGAGCGGCCCGCTCCATATCCCAAGGGATGTTGTCAAAAAAGCCTTTCATCAGCCACACACCAAGAGGCAATTCCAGGCTGATCATCACCAGGGCCACCCCGCCAATCGTATTATAACCGAACCATGAACCAAGCGCAGGAACACCTGAAATGAAGTTCAGGACAAAGAAGATGGCAATGAGCAAAGTGACGCTGGGAAAAGCGTGCAGAATGAGAGTCAATGAGAGGAACCCCTTGCGACCGGTAAAGTTCATACGTGACAGGGCGTACGCAGCCAGCGTCGAGATGAACCCAACGCCAATGACCATGCCCAGGGCGATAAAGAGCGAGTTCAGGGTCACATGCCAGATGGCGGGGTCTTTCAAGAACTGCCAGTTGCGCAACGTCCACCCACCGATGTTGCCCTCGGCGTCGATGGGGAACAGACCCTCAGTGCGATACGAAAAGGTGGCGATGATCAGCCAGGCATAGCCAATCACAATGGGCAGGATACTGACGATGAGAACGATATAGACAATTGCACTGCCAAAGATCTCGCGCGCGCGATATACCCAGCCAGCCTCAACGGTGTATTCTTCGGGTATGGTTGTCGTAGCCATCTCAGATTCCTTTCTTCGATAAACTCAGAACCACCGCCTACAACACGTCGATCTTAGGTTCCTGCACCAGCTCGTTGAAGCGGAAGACGCGCAGGTACACAATGGACAGTGCAATACCAATGATCACCAGGACAAACCCCCAGGCCGCGCCATAGCCCCATTGGTTGTGGCCAAAATAGGTTTTCAGGGCGCGTTTGTAAGCCGTGAGAGCCCACACTTCGGTGGTAAACAGGCCCGGTCCGCCCTCGGTCAACAGCAAGATGTACTCAAAGGACGTGAGCAGCGAGAGTGTCTGATAGGTAGTCACGAACAGCAGCGGCCATTTGATCATTGGGATGGTGATGTCTCTGATGATCTGCAGGGTTGAAGCACCATCTACTTTGGCGGCTGTAATGTAGTCTTTGGGGATGGCTTCAATGGCCGACGTGAAGAGGATCATGCCGAAGGACGCGCCGACGAAGCCATTGGCCAGTATAACGAACAGCCACGGTTGCTGAAACAGCCAGTAGCGGGGTTCAACACCGAACGGTGTCAGCAACTGGTTGATAATGCCGAAAGGGGGCTGATGAGCAATGCGCCTCCACATCAGGATGTAAACCACCGACGGGGTGATGCGCGGCAACAGCCACATCATGCGGAAGAAGAAGCCGGCCCGGCGGTTGATGTGGGTGGTGAGCAAGGCCAGCACCAATGCTAACCCCACGTTGAAGAAGACCAGCGTTAGAGTGACATACAGGAACGTGTTGCGCAGAATCTTGGGGAAGAACTTATCGCTGAATAGCTTGGCGTAGTTGGCCAGGCCGATGAAGGTCAAGGGCTCACTGAAGTTTGAACTGGACAGATCGGTCAGGCTGATGACAAAGAGGATAATCACAGGCAGAAAGAAAAACACGATCACCAGCGCCGCAGCCGGCCCCATAAAGCCCAACGCCCCCAGCATGCTCCTCATCTGCGCCCAGCGTGAAACTGACGCCTGGTCTCCCATTGCTTCGCGGCCTACAACAGCCTCAGCCATTGACATACTTCCTTTCCTTGACTGGAGTTGGGCAAAAACGATAGAAACCAGGTTTTTCCCCACAAAGGCGAGGGTCTTGCCCTGTTACTTCTGCCTGAACACCACGCCCGTCCTCTTGGTGGGCCAAAAAACCTGGTTTCTTGGGCTCCTTTCCCACCGTCTTTGGATTTGCCAAAGTCCAGTCCCTTCAGTGATGACAGATGAAGCAAGGGAGAGGAAAATCTCCCCCTCTCCCCTGCTTCCTACTACCATCAGCGGATCACTACGTTGTCGCCGAGTTCATTCTGGAGCTGCTCAACCACAACGTCGAGAGCATCTTGGGGAGCCAGGCTACCGGACTCCACGGACTGGATGCCCAGGTAGTAGGCTTCCGACCAGGAGCTCCAGTAGGGGCTGTTGGGCAGGAAGGTGGTGAACTGCAACAGCGGGAGGACCTGGCTCAGGAACTTTGCACTGGTATACGGACCGTAACTGGCCTGGGACTTCAGAATACCCAGGTGGCCACTGGCGATAGCATAGTCTGTGTTGAGTTGCGGGACCGTCGCTTTGGAGATCAGCAGCAACGCCAGGTCAGGAACTTTGGACTGGGAGCTGACCATGTACACCAGCGGGTGAGTCAGGGTAATAGGTTTGTCCGTCCCCGACTTCATGGCCGGAATCGCAGCAAAGCCGAAATGCTCCCACAGGTAGTCTTCTCCGCCACGATCGGCGACGTAGTTGCTGAACCACTCGGCCCAGTTCCACGAACCGCCGAACAGGAAGAGGACATCCCCGTTCGTCCAACCGGTATGCCAGCCCGTCCAGTCACCATCCAGGCGGGTGTCCGATAGGATGCCGCGCTTCTGTGTGGCATCATACAGCATCTGATAGACTTTCAGCGCCGCGTCCTTGTCGAACAGCAGCGCGTCGCCCTCGCCCCGGATCTTGCCACCGGCAGCGTAGTAGTAGTACAGGAAGTCGGGGCCATTCTTGGGACGATGCCACCAGCCGTTGCCCTTGGCGACGACGCCCTTCTTCACGGCCTCCTCAGCGGTGTCGAGCATGTCTTCCCAGGTGAACTCACTCTTGGCGATGCGGTCCGGCAGGCTCGCGATATCTTCGTCGCTCCAGCCCAACTCACGCAGTTTGTCCTTGTTGAAGTACAGCGGGCGGGCTTCGGCGTCCTGCGGAACACCCCAGCGCTTGCCATTCCACTCCGTCGCATTCCACAGCGAGTCGATGACATCGTCGAATTCGGGATAGTTCCCGATCATGTCGGTGACGTCGGTCAGGTACCCGGCCGGCGCCCAGTCGCCGATGTGCTCGTGGCCGGAGCAGATGATGTCTGGCGCTTTGCCGGCCCTGGAAGCGAGTTCGAATTCGGTCTTGTAGTCACCCCAGTCGGCGTTGTCCTGGATGATCTCGAGCTCGATCCGACGGTCGTCGCCCTTCTCGGCCAACGCTGCGTTGGCAGCCCCCACCGCAGCCAGCAGGTTCTTGCAGCGCCCTTCTTCGTGAGGTGGGGCAGCCTTACAGCGAGCAACGAGGTGAACCAGTTGGCCGCCGGTGGGCACCTCAACGGTCTGTTTGACGACCTTCTCTACCTCGACCGTCTGCTTGACGGGCACCTCCTTTTGTACAACCACCGTTTCCTTGACGATCTTCGTCTCCGGAGTCGGCTGAGCGCATGCAGCGACAACCGCCAGGAGACTGAACAGAGCAATCAGGATCAACGATCTACGCATTTTTCTCTCCTCCTTCATCCTACATGGGTAGTTGATGAACGTCGGATACGAAGGGTGGGTTAGACGACGAGCTTTGCTGACAAACGAATTCTCGGCATCACCTCCTTCGAGTGTCGCGTGATGAGTGGCGTGGGACAGGTGACATGGTTCGTTCCTACCACTCGTTGTCATCTCAAACTGTCGCAGACACAGAAGCCGGCCTCAGCGACCGGCCAACTCTACAGCGGCCGGCACGACTGACGCACGACGAGTTCTCCCTTCAGCACAACATTTGGTACGTCCTGTGCATCGGCCAACAGGGCCAGGACCATCTCGGTTGCCCGAAGTCCCAACTCGTAAGCCGGCTGCCGAACCGTTGTCAGGGGCGGGTGGAAGTAGGTCGCCAGCTCGATATCATCGAAACCGACCAGGGAGATGTCGTCCGGCACGCGTAGGCCGGCTTCTCGAATCGCCTGGGCTGCCCCCATGGCTGTGAGATCATTGTAGCAAAAGACGGCCGTGGGAGGTGCCGGCAATGCTAACAGCTTTCTCATAGCCTCTTTGCCACCTGCTGCATAGCCATCCCCCTGAGCGACAAGAGCAGAGTCAAAAGCGATTCCCCGCTCCTGCAAAGCCCCTTGATAACCTTCGAGACGGTGCTTGTTCGTGCGCCCCCCTCTTTCGGCAGCAAGATACCCAATCCTGGAATGTCCTAAACTCAGCAGGTACTCGGTCGCCAGCCGACCGCCGTGCAAGTTATCCGTGGACACCGAATGGGCATAGTCAGGCGTGTTGATAAGAACAACAGGCGAACCAAACTGAGCCAGGAGAGCATGGTGATCAGCATAGAGGTGCGAAGACTGGACGATAATTCCATCAACGCGTCGCTCGTGGAATGTGGAAAGCACTTCTCTCTCCCGATGAGGTTCATCATAGAAACTGCTCAGAAAGACGGTATAGCCGCCTTCCACAGCGGTGTCCTCAACCCCGCGTACCAGTTCAGTCAGAAAGGGATCGGAAACCCAGCCTACAGCCAGTCCAATAATGCGGGTCCGTTTGGTGACCAGGCTCCGGGCCACTGCACTAGGCGAGTAGCCCATCTCGGCGGCCAGGCGTCGGATACGATCTTTCGTCTCTCGACTGATACGGGGATGATCGCGGAGAGCACGCGATACCGTCGAGGGGGAGACGCCGGCCTTCCTGGCAATGTCTTTGATGGAAATGGCCATCCGTTGCTATCCCCCGGGAGAGAAAAAACCGGAGCGCCTCCGTGTGCACACGTTTGCACAGGAAAATTGTATCACACTTCCTGATGATTGTCAAGCCCCCTTTCCGGTTTGCTCAGGGTAAACGCATCTAATCTTCGGAGCCTCGACCGTTGTAGGGGTAGTACTCAATCAAAGTGATGATGATAGGTAGGGGCAGTGCCTCGCGCCTGCCCTGGTTGACACAGCCGCCGCTGTCGGCGGGAACTCCCGCCGGTGTAGGGCGACCGCGAGGGATCGCCCCTACATCAACGCCTCGAAGTCAGTCTGATGAGGCTATGTGCGGGCTAAAGGCGTAGAGTCCCAGGCCCAGGCCCGAGATCAGGCTGCCGAGGACGAAAGGCCAGGTGACTTCAAGTTGCCACAGCACCCCACCCAGGAAAGGGGCCGGGATTGTGGCCAGGCCCCGGACAAGGTAGTACAGTCCTACCACCCGACCTCGATGGGTGTCTTCGGCCAGGTCAACGATCCGGGCTTTGCGCGCCGGCTCGCCAATCTCACGCAACCCGGCGATCACGAAAGCCGCAGCAAGCCAGGCCGGCGGCAGAATGACCAGACTGAGCGGGAACAGCGCGAAAAAGGCGAAGGTCGCCAGAATGAAGGGTTGCCGGCCGAACTGATCGGCAAGGCGCGCTGCCGGCAGGTATCCCACAATGGCGGTTAGCATTTGCACGGACGTGAGGGCACCGAATTCGATAGGGGATTTCCCACGCACGTTGATGACCAGGAGCACGATGTATACGGCAACCAGGTTGGAGCCGAAGCGCACCAAACAATCGGCCAGCAGCAGGCGACGAAGAGCCGGCGGCATCATGCGCCAGATAGCGTTCACCCGCGCTTTGTCGGGGGCCTGGGCCGGCGGGTTGGTGCGGTAGAAGTGGGATTGCAGGTAGATCGCCGCCAGAGCCAGCACCAGGGAGACCGCGAAACCCACCCTCATGCCGGGTACCAGCCCCAGGCGGGCCAACAGATAGCCCCCCAACGGCGGGGCAATGACGATGGGGATGCGCTTCCAGATGGATTGCACACTGAAGCCCATGGCCCTTTGTGACCGGCCGAGGGTATCACCGATGAGTGCAAAGATGGCCGGCTGGGACATGCTGCTCCAGGCCAGTACCAGCAAGGTGCCTGCGATGACCACTTCCCAGCGCTCCGTCAGGAGGTACATCAAGTACCCCATGGCCGCGACCAGGTTGAACAGCACAAGGGCACGCTTCCGTCCCAGCCGGTCGGCCAGCCAACCGCCGGGATACTGATACATGGTGTCCACGATGCGTTTGAAGGATCCGTACGCGCCAATTGCCAGTGCGCCGGCCCCCAGTGCCTCGAGGTACTTGGGCATGAAGCGAACCCACAGTTCTTCGCCCATCCCAATGGCCAACAAGGCACCGAGCAGAACAACGATGTTTCGCTCCAGGGCAAAGAATTCCCGGATGAGCCGGCTCCGTTCTTTGTGTTGCATCAGGTGTCTGCCAGGATGCCTGCAATCTCCTCCGTACGGGCGGCAATCGCCTCCGCAGCCTCGCGCCTGAGTTCCGCACCCGCGTCCCACGCCCCTATCGCGATGCCCTCGGCTTCTGCCAGCGCCGCATAGATCAGGCACAAGTCGAGCTCCGGATCGGGCACGCTGTGTGCGACAGTGGCAAACTGTTCGACTTCCTCGGCCAATGATGTTTTGAACACAATATACCTCCAGGGACAGTTACTACTCCACCTCGACGCCTCTCTACCCGCACTCCAGACGAGGCGGTCCTTGTCTGATACGGGTGAGCGCTTGTTCCAACTCAGGGATAGACCACATCGCTTCTATCCACCACGTCACGCCCGCGTCGGCCCACTGGCGAGTGATTTTGGCAGCTCTCTGGCGGTCATCACCCGGCGTTTGGCCCTCCATGATGATGTCAAAGGGGGTGGTTTCGGTACGGTTTTCCTTGACAAAAGTCTTCATTTCGCGAATCTCGTCAGGGGTTGGGGGTGTCATGCGTACCTTGCCGTCGTCGCCCATCACGGCCGGCAGCAAGCCATCGTAGCGCAATGTGCGCTGCATGGATTTCATACGCGGCCACGCGCCCACCACCCAGATGGGGATGCGCGGCTGCTGCACGGGCGGCGGAGGCGGGTAGAACGCGATTTCCTTCACCTGGTAGTGTTTGCCGTCGTAGTTGAACGGCTGCCCGCGCCACAGACCCGTCAAGACGTCCAAACCTTCGTCCAGCAACTCTGCGCGAATCTTGCGGTCCGTCACTTCACCAAATGCCTCGAACCCGGTATCGACCGCACCCAAGCCTACTGAAAGGATGACACGCCCGTTGGACAGACTGTCGAGTGTCGCCGTCTCACTGGCGAGCTTCCAGGGTCGCATCCGCGACACGGGCGTGAGCATCGTGCCAAGGCGTATGCGTTCAGTTCGCATAGCGGCGGCAGTCAACGACACCCAGGCGTCAATACCCCAGACTGGCTCCCAGACAAAGAACCCGTCCCAACCGGCCATCTCTGCCTCCCAAGCGAACTTGGCGGCAGTTCGAGCGTCGCCCTTGGGAAGAACGAAACCATATTTCATGATACGCTCCTACTGTGAATACACTCCCCGATGTTGGGCGAGGTCTCCCGACCGATGCCCTGTGCGGGGTCAAGAGACCTTGCCGAACAATGGTAGCACGGGCATGCCGGCCCGGTCCAATGGACAACACTGCAATATCTGCTTTTGCCCCGCTCTTTCACCATTTTTCACAAAGGCTTCACACACACCCTATCCAGGAGCGCCGTTTAGTCGTATACTGAATGTACGTCGCGCATAGTAGAAGCATCGTGTGAAAGACGCTCAATATTGGTATAATGGGTTTCTGTAAATGACAGGGGAAATTGCAGTTCACCTCTCACAATCCCGTAGGGTAGTCACCGCACCCTCGGTAAACTGACCAACTGAGACAGCGCGAAACGCACGCTGCTGCCGTGACATTGTCGATGCCAGATCAACAGACTGCCCTATTTGTATCTTTTCGAGGAGTCCGTATGCAAAACCAACCAGCTTCGTGTGCAAGTAAAGGTCGCCGGCATGCCCGCCTGAAAGGGCTCCTCCGCGTTCCGGTTCCACGGCTGCCTGAGTTCTTCTCGCCGACTGTACAATCGCGAGGTTCAATCCGGCGGCATATAACCTGGTACTGGCCGGGCCTGGCGATATTGATCGGAATTGGCTTGCTGCCAGCCATGGCCCTGGCCGCCGGCCTGAACGTGTCGAACACCCCGACAGATTCGTTCAACCCCGCGATTGCCGTTGCACCGGACGGTACGGTGCACCTGGTGTGGGAAGAAAGCGACGGTTTCGTCTACTATCGGAAGTTCAGCGGCGGTGCCTGGAGCACAATTCAGACACTGAACCAGGGAGATAGCCCGGCGCTGGCGGTGGATGGCAGCGGCACACTCCACCTGGTATGGGTTGATGTGGATTTCAGTGGCAACTTCGAGATCTTCTACATGAAAAAGGTTGCCGGGGGCACCTGGTCCCCTCCCATCAATGTGTCCCTCACGACAGGCATCTCCTCCGGGCCGGACATCGCAGTAACGCCCGGTGGAGCGGTGCACATCGTGTGGGTGGATAGCACGCCAGGTACGCCCACGATCTACTACAGCGATCTAAGCAGCGGCGGGCCGATCCCTGGCGCTACCGGCAGCGCTCCTCGGGTTGCGGTCGATGCCGGCGGTAACCCCCATCTGGTCTGGCAAATGACAGGCACGCCCAGCAGCATTCTCTATTCCAGCCGGAGCACCAGCGGTTGGTCCATCCCTGAAGACCTGTCGGGTGACAACACAAACGACGCGATAGCGCCTCAGATCGTGGCAGCAGGCAACACCCTACACGTGGTGTGGGCCGAGGGCGGAGTCATCCGAGCCACTCAGGGCAGCAGCCAGAACTGGACCACACCGAAGACGATCTCCGGCAGTGACATCACGGCCCAGGTGGCAACTCTCGCCATTGATGGCAATGGCCACCTCCACGCCGTGTGGGCGGACGGGACGACTCGTCTGCGCTACGCCCGGCAGCCGGCGGGAGGCGCGTGGGAATTGCCCATTACCCTGTTGAACAGCCCGAACAGCCTGGGATTCGTGGCTGCTGCCGGCGACGCGGGCACAACAGCCCACATCACGTGGGATGGTGCCAGCAGTACCTGGGACATCTTCTACGATACCAGGAATGTGGTCACCCTTCTGGGCGACTTGAACACTGACTGCCATATCAATGTGGTAGACCTGATGCTGGAGGCAAGTCAGTGGGGAAGCCCCGTGGGTGACCCGGCGTACAACCTTGACGGTGACGGAACGGTGGGAGCCGACGATCTGAGCCAGGTCGCCGCACGCTGGCGCCTTGCCTGTCCGACGCCTTGACATTCATCAAGAAGGAAAGGAGACTGTACCATGTCCAGGAGAACGAGCCTTGCCCTGATACTGGCGCTGGCGATGCTGCTTGGCTTGCCAGCCCTGGTAGGGGCTTATGCAGGTCCGGAAGCCTGGTCCGGCGTTCAGACCGAACTATCGTCTATCCCGCGCCTGACCCACCTGGAGAACGAAAACCTGGGTGCGTCGATGCTGGACCTCACTCCAACCACCACAGCCACGCCCCCCGTGGGCATCCAGTTCAAGTTCGAGGGTGTAATCAAAAGCATTGACGACACCAAGGATCCACAAGTCTGGGTCATCCAGGTCTGGGGCATCGGTGAGGTGACAATTCTGGTCCCCACTACAACTGAATTTGACACGGAACACGGAGACGCCGTACCGGGCGCATGGGTGAAGGTGAAAGCTCACTTCGAGCCTGCTGGCGATGGGCTCTACGCCATTGTCGCCGACAAAATCGAGGTGAAGCGTGGCCCGGATGCATGCTTCAAGCTCGAGTTTTACGGCGAATTGATGGCAATCGAGACCGATCCCAACACCGAAGAGACGGTTTGGACTGTAAGCGGCCATGAGGGCAACGCACACCAGGTCATCATCACTGGCCAAACCACGATCGAGGGCACCCCGGTCGTAGGAGCCATCGTAAAAGTCGAAGGCTGCGCTCAGGCCGATGGCACGGTGATCGCTCGAGAGGTCAAAGTCCTCCGGTCCTCTGGCGGGGGCGGAGAGGAAGTCGAGTTCCGAGGCCCCATCGTGGACATAAGCGACACCCAGTGGCAGGTAGGACACTGGACTGTGATCATCACGGATACGACCCAGATTACGGGTGATCCCCCCAACGTCGGAGACCTGGCGGAAGTCAAGGGTGTCCTTGACGATCTGGGCCAGGTGGTGGCCGGCGAGATCGAGGTCAAGGACCGGGGGCATGAGCAGGGCCGCGTGCGGATTGAAGGCTACATCACGGCCTTTAGCAACACCAAGTTGGACATCCAGGACATCCCTATCCAGATCGTCACAGACACAATTCAGGTAGGAATCCCGCCGGCGGAGGGCGTCTGGGCCAGCGCTGACGTAATCGTCCAGCAACCCGTCTCATCGACGCAACAGACCGGTGTCACCTACGTTGCCGTGCGCATCCGGACCCACAGGAGCAATAAGCCCGCCGATGCCTTGAAATTCACGGGCATGTTGGAAAGCATCGACGGGGATACCTGGACGGTGAGTGGCTGGCCCTTCGTTGTCCCGGCGGACACGCCGATCAAACATGGCCCTGCTTCCCCAGGCGACTGGGTTGAGATTGAAGCGACCTACAACAGCGGAACCGGCACAACATATACGGCCCAAGAGGTCGAAGTCAGGAAGAAAGAGGGAGGTGGTGGTGAGCCAGGACATCCTGACGTCGGTGCCAAGGTCAAGGGGCGTATCACCGCTCTGGACGCAGACACTGGGCAGTGGGCTGTTGAGGGCATCCCCATCGAGGTGGGGACACACACAATCATCGACGGGCGCCACGGGGAGCCCGCTGTGGGGGTGTGGGTAGAAGTGAAGGCCATGGCCCGGAGCGGCGAGCCGTACCTGGCCCTCGCCATCGAGACGTCCGATGAGCCGGAACTGTCTGAGGGTCAACTGAAGTTTGAGGGCCGGCTGGAGAGCATGGACGGGCTGTGGGTCGTGGCCGGCTGGTCCTTCACGGTGGACGGCGACACAACCGTAGAAGGCACACCAGTCGTGGGGGACCGCGTTGAGGTCACTGCCACCTGGGACGGCGCTACCTATCACGCGGACACCGTCAAGGCCAAGCGCCATCACCACCACGATTGATCATGGCTGACGAACGTGCTACACACAGTCGCCAGCGAGCTGTAGTGCTCGCGGTGGTTGTGCTGACGTTGGGTCTGGGCCTGCTGGTGCAGGCCCGGGCCCACGCCAACACAGCAGGCGACGGTAACATATCCAATACGCTGAGCGACTCCAGCCAGCCGGCCATCGCCGTGGCGCCGGACGGCGAGCGCTTCGCGGCCTGGGAAGAAGACGGCACACAGGTGTATACCGCTGTTGAGGGCCAGGCCGGCTGGCTGGTGGGACCACTGGCTGATGGGGACAGCCCTGCCCTGACCACCGCTCTGGATGGAACAGCGCACCTGGTGTACGCTGCTGACGACGGTACCGGCAACCTGGAGATCTACCACAGCCGGTGGTCTGCCGGCGGCTGGTCGCCGCCCGGGAACATCTCTCGCACCAGCGGCACATCCGCTGGGCCGGACGTGGCTATCGCAGCGGATGGCACTCCGCACTTCGTCTGGACCGATAGCACGCCCGGCGAACCGACGTTGTACCAGGGCACACCCGATGGGGCCGTTCCGGTCTTCAGTGCTCGTGGAACGGCGCCGGCCATTTCCATCGACAACAGCGACCAGGTCCATCTCGTGTGGCAGGAGCCGGATGACAACACCGGTCTGGGCGAGGTCTACCACATTTTCATGCGCTCTGCCGACGGGCAGACCTGGTCCTTTGCCGAACGCCTGTCCAACTCCTCCGACGTTGATTCGCGCACCCCGGACATCGTCATTGATTCACAGGGGATGATCCACGTCGCCTGGATCGAAGGCGGGGCGGTTCAGGTGCGGAGTGGCCAGCCGGCCAACTTCTCGCCGGCAGTCACCCTCTCCGACGTGGCAACAGGCACAGCCGGCGTGCGTCTCGCGGCCGATACCGCCGGCAACGTGTTCGCGGCCTGGACGGAGGGCGGCACGCGGGTCCGGGCTGCGGTGCGGTGGGCCAGCACATCAGCCTGGGAGACGCCGCAGACCGTGGCGGACGGCCTGCCCGGGCTCGGCGCCCTGGCCCTGGATGCCGGCCCGGCCGGTACAGCCTACCTTGCCTGGTCGGCCCATCCGTCCGGCAGCACCGCCGGCGAAATCTACGTCAAGACGGTCGAATTTGCGCCGCCGGCCATGAACAAGATATACCTGCCGCTGATTAGACACCCGTAGTCGAGGCGACAGCGAACCACGCATTAGAGCAAAAGTGACACGTGGGGCAGGCTTTCGAGCCCGCCAGCAGCCTTTCCAGGCTGCTCCACGTGTCACTTTTACTTCAATGCGTAACGACCTTGACAATGGCAACATTTGGCACAACTACTCAGGCTGCGCAGCTAGCGGCAGTTGAAACTGCACCAACCCTTGCGAAGTCGCCCTTCGGCGACTGGTTTTCAGCCAGCGCAGGCTGGCTTCGCAATGGTTGCCGCGATTTCAATCGCCAGGCTGAGTAGCTACCATGTAGCCTGGATTTGACAGTCCAGGCCGAGCAGACTGAGTAGTTGCCTCCCCCTATCCTTTACCGGGCAAGAAGCACATTGACTTTCTCTCCAGTCGATGCTACACTACGGAACGCTTGTTCGCGAAACCATGCATCACACTGGAGGTTGTATGAGTCGAGTAATCCACACCAATAGCCCAGGCACCCAGCGTCAGCGGGTGCGGCGAACCATCGCCGAGGCCCTGCGCCGGCTCATGGCAAAGAACGGCTTCGACGAAGAAACCAGAGACCTGGCCGCCCTCATCGTCTTCTCACTCCGTGAGTTGTCTGAGGGCGTGGACCGAAGTGCCAGTGCCTGGGAGAAACGTGGCTATTTCATCAAAGCCGACCGCTTCCGCCGTGATTGGGAATGGGTCGATCACACGGCTAACGAACTGGAAACGCTCATCCGGGGTGCGGAATGGACGCGCTTGCCGGTCGTCCTGGCCCGCCTCGTCCCCCAATTTGCCGACATCAAGGTCCAGCGATTGACGCGATCGCCGGCGATGTGGCAAAACTGCTATCAACGGCTCCTGGAAACGGAACTGTCTCCGACGTAGAGGCGTCTACTGACTGTGCATCCGGCAACGGAACTGCGTCACAACCAGCGGGCCTGATCCGTTGTTAGGTAATGACAGTCATGCGAGCAGATCGCCATCTCTTCAATTCACCCTTACCCCAATTCAAAAGGAGGTGCCCCATGTCCGTGTTCAGGACCGTAGTAATCGTTTTGCTTGTGGCTTTCATACTGGCCGGCGCTGGCGGCGGCGCCCTCGCTCAGGGCAATAACGGTACAATCAACGTGACCGGCCGAATCACTTACATCGATGACGAGGGCCTGATCCAGCCGGCAGCCGGTGTTCACGTCACTATCCTCGACTGGGACTATTTGCCGACCGAAGGCCCTGGCGAAACCCTGGCCGAAGTCATCACCGACGAGGGCGGCTACTTTTCGGCGACAGATATCGATAATGAAGACATTGACGGCTCACCGCGCCGGCCAGACCACACCGGTCAGGACGTTCTAATACAAGTCCGAACCCAGTCGCCGGAGGTCAAGCTTCTCAGTACGTCTACCCTCCAGCCCTTCGCGTGGTCCTCTTTTGGGCAGCCGGGAGGCTTCTTCAGGGATGTAGAAGCTGGAACGACAGTTCCCATTAGCCTGCGGATTCAGGCAAGCGATCGGCAAGTGCAGGGGATGGCTGTATACCAGGCAATGCGCGCCGGCTGGGATTTCCTGCCGCAGAAGCCAGACCTGGCTGAGCCGATTCTCGCCCAGTGGGGTGCCAACAGCCTCGACGGCCCCTATTTCGTACCCGGAGATCGCATCTACTACGATGCCAGCGCCGCGATCTTTCCCCACGTGATCCTGCACCAGTTTGCGCACGCTCTCGCCTGGGCGATGCAGGGGGACGCCGGCTATCCCGCCTCCTGCTTCCCGGCACAAGATGACCACACCTACGACATGCAAAGTCGGGACACGGCCGCGTGTGCCTGGACCGAAGGATGGGCTGATGCTTTCGCCATGATCGTTCTGGGTGACCCGAACTACCGCACAGCGGATGGCGTCACCGACATGGAAGCACCCGATAAGGACACACCGGGGTGGGATGATGGGGACACCGTGGCCGGCCGCGTCGCCGGCGGCTTATGGGACCTGTTCGACGACGTGGATGATGGGTTCGATAGATACGCGCCGGCCGGCGCTACCCCGCAAGAGCGATTCGCCCCGATATGGGATGCGTACATGAACGGCCACCCGACCACGACGGCAGAGTTCTGGAGCGCGTACCTGGCCGGCGGACACGACGCATGCTCGGCCGTCAGCGCCTTCTTCCAGAACACCATCGACTACAACAACGCCCCCACGGTTCAGGCGCTGCCGGACATCACCGTGGACGAGGATAGCAATGCAGACAACGTAATGGACCTTTGGGCGTACAGCTCCGATGTCGAATGCCCCAACGACCGGCTGACATACTCCTTCGTCGAGGAGATCCCACCCGAATTCGGCATCTCCATCGACAGCAACCGCTACATCGATGTGAACCCGGCCCCGAATTGGTTCGGCTCCATCCAGGTTGGCATTCAGGTCAGCGACGGACTGGAGCGCACGCGCCGCTTCTTCACGCTGACCATTGGGGACGTCAACGACGACCCGATCCTGGGGGAGATCCCGCGCTTCGAGGCTCTGATCAACACCCCCATCGTCGTAGACCTGGAGCCGTACGTGAACGATGTAGACAACCTGAAGAGCGATCTCACGCCGGCCGTCGAGTTTCTCGACCACGCCACGGTGGACGTGAACGGGCTGGTTCTCACTTTTACCCCCGATCACAACTTCGAGGGGACGGAGACGGCCCGCGTGCGCGTTGACGATGGTGCCGGCGGTTCCTCCCGCGTTGCCGACCTGGTTCTTATCTGGAGCCGCTCTCCCAACCACCGTCCTCAGATCATGGGGCTGCCGCCGTTGTTCCAGCAGGATGTCGGAGTTTCCATCGAGATCGACTTCACCCAGTACGGTCAGGACCTGGAAGACGCCTCGAGAGATCTTCGGTGGGACGTGGAGGCGTTGGGCGAGCACGTTTCTGTACAGCGCCGGACGGATACGACGCTGCTGTTCAGCCCGGAGCCGGCCAACTACCTGGGAGCCGAGTTCGTGACGGTCGTGGTCACTGACAAGGATGGCGGTCAGAGCGATCCGGCCGAGATTCAGTTGCTCTGGACCCCACCCACCAACCAGCAGCCGCTGCTGCTCAAGGAGATTGGCGATCGGAAGGCATTTCTGGGCCGGCCGTTGACCCTGGACCTGGCCGGCTATGCCACCGATCCCGACGGCAACGACGCCGCGCTGATCTGGTTCCCGAACAAAGCGACGGTAGACTGCTGCCAGGTGAGCCTGGCCGGCAAGCAGAAGCTGATCTTCTTCCCGCTGCCCGGTTGGGGAACACAATCCGACGA
>CAZHMV010000052.1:0-33391 GCA_964532665.1 uncultured Anaerolineales bacterium | reverse complement strand
TCAGTTCCGCCGCCTGTGCGATCTCGATGTCACTCGGTACGGTCTTTGTGAGCTTGAGCATCATACCCATTACCTTTCTCTCAACCAGGATAGAACCGCTTCCAGCACCCCGCCCCCAATTGCCAGCGACTTGTCGGAGATCAGAAAACAGTAGTCAGGCACATTGCGTGGGTCCAGGTCCCCAACCTTCTCATGAGCCGCAACTTCGACCCCGGAGTGGATCACCCCCCGCAGCATACCGGCGAAGGGTGCCGTAACCGGTTGGCCGTCAACGGTAGCAATCAAATCGCCCGCCTGCAAGGGTTCGCCAATCTCACACTGCGCCTGCACGATGCCGGCTACCGGCGCGCGTAACACACGCTCGACGTCGAAACCAGAAACCGACTCCGGTACACCCGTGTCTGGTTCGGCGCACCCCGACCAATAGACCCGTCCCAGTGTGTGTCCCCGCTTCGTCTCAACCACAGCGTGGCAATTCTCACCGACGACAAACCCCGGTCCCAGGCCAATCAGCAGCGGAGCCAGGTCCAACCGCGAATTGACGTTCCGCTTCTTCATTCGGCCATCCACAAGCACCGCCGGCTGCAATTCACTCAGGGACTCCGCCTGGGGGTCCACCAGAATGGGCACGATGCCGACGGAAAGACGGCCAACCGCCTCGGTCGGGTCTCGGACTCGTTCCACGATCATGCCTTCCACGGTGTGCCGCCCGGCGTAGACCGCCTCCGCTGCCGACACTGCTCGTCGTACTACGCGCGGGTGCGCCAGTTCCAACACCACGACCGGAAAGCCGACGCGGTGCAACCGGTAGATCACCCCAGTGGCCAGGTCTCCCCCACCACGCACGACGCACAGCAAGTGGTTTAGTGAATTCCCAACTATGAGAGTACCGCTTTCTTCTTTTTCTCCTGCCTGTAGGCATTGATCCAGTTCTTCGCATTGGGATCGCGCCCCATCAGCACATCCGAAGCCAGGATGATCTTGCGGATGCGTTCCTCCAGCGGATTGGTAATCGCGCTTGTCAGGCCACGGCTGATCATCAACGGTAAGTAGGCCGTGTTGATAGTCAGCCGATCTGGCAGGCCAAAGGCCACGTTGCTCGCGCCGGTCGTCGTGTTGACACCAAGCTCAGTCCACACTCGCCGTTGCACTTCGAGCGCCACCCAGGCTGCTTTCGGGTTTGCCCCCGCAGTGAGTGTCAGCGGATCAATCAGAATGTCTTCTTTCGGGATGCCATATTTCAATGCGGCCCGTTCGATGATCTTTGCAGCAGCTTCAAGCCGCGCGTCAATGTCGTAATCAATCCCTCGTTCATCATGGGCCAACCCGACGATCGCCGCGCCATACTCGGCCGCCAAAGGCAGATACTTCTCCATGCGCTCATCCTCGCCGGTCGTTGAATTAATGAGGGCTTTCTTTCCCCCCATCTCCTTAAAGGCTTTCAGGCCGGCTGCGACCGCCTCGGGGTTGGGCGAGTCAATGGACAGCGGCACGTCCACCTCCTCCATAATCGCCCGCACGGCCAGCGACATGACTACCGGCTCATCAGCGCCGGCAAACCCCACATTCACATCGAGCACCTGTGACCCGGCCTCCACCTGCCATCGTGCGTCGCGACGTACCAGAGTCATGTCGCCGGCCTCCAGTTGCTGTGTCAGGACCTTGCGGTTAGTGGGATTAATCCGCTCCCCGATCATCACAAAGGGATGATCAAATCCAATTACGACACGCCGGCCATCTCGGCCTTCCAGTACAGTCTCAATGTTGGAACTCATCGCTATTATCCCTCCGATCCAGTTATCAGTATTCAGTAAACAGTAATCAGTGATCAGTCAACATGCCCCTACGGGGCTCCATGAAGCACAAAAATTGACGATAACCCATTTTTAGACTAGTAATCAGCAATGACAGCTCACAGATCACCGATCACTGACAGGACTTACGCGGTGAGAGCGGAACCAGGTGACCGGCACTTCAGAATCGTGTCTGGAGCACTTGTTTTGGCTGTAAAGCCGGCATCGCTGGTCTCTCAATGGCGTTGAGGAAGTGCCGGTCACCTTGACCGCGTAACTCCTATCACTGATTACTGTTCACCGATCACTGATTACTGTTCACTTATGGCGGCGAGATGTACACCGCTTTAAGCTCGGTATAGAAGTCGAGCGCCGCCTCACCCATCTCACGCGGACCAATGCCCGAGGCCTTCGTGCCACCGAAGGGGAGGTGTACTTCGCCGCCCAGGAAGGGCGCGTTGACGTGCGTCATTCCCGTTTCGATACGGTCAACGAATTGCATGGACCGGCCCAGATCATTGGTGTAGATGACAGAAGTCAACCCGAACTCCACATCGTTGGCGACCGAGAGCGCCTCCTCAAAGTCCCTGACGCGCATGACCGACAACACAGGGCCAAAAATCTCCTCTCGCGCAATGCGCATATCGGGTGTCACCTGGTCAAATACGGTTGGGGCAAGAAAATAGCCCCGCGCGTAGTCGCCCTCAGTCAGTCGTATACCACCACACAACAGCCTGGCGCCCTCTTGCTTACCAATCTCGACGTACTCTAACACGCTCTTCATCTGGCTCTCAGAAACGGCCGGCCCCACAAACGTCGCTTCGTCCAGGCCATCGCCAATGCGCAGGTCGGCTGTACGAGCGAGCAACTTGTCGATGAACTGGTCAGCCACCTCGTTCACCACAATCGCCCGGCTAATGGCAGTGCAGCGTTGCCCCGTGGCCCCGAAGGCACCGCCGATCACAGCTTGAACCGCCAGGTCCAGGTTGGCGTCTTCGAGGATCACGGCCGGGTTTTTGCCACCCATCTCGCACTGGGCCCGCGCGCCGCGCCCGGCGCACTGTTGGTACAACTGCGTACCGACAGTGTTCGAACCGGTAAACGACACGCCGGCCACGTCCGGATGCTCGACCAACACGTCGCCAACCTCCCGACCAGAGCCATAGATCAGGTTCACCACGCCGGCGGGCAGCCCCGAGGCTTCAAGCGCCTGGACGAGGATCTCAGCCGAGCCAGGCACGTCAGAGGCCGGCTTAAAGACGACCGTATTGCCGGCGATCAAAGCCGGCGCCAGCTTCCAGGCGGGGATGGAGACAGGAAAATTCCAGGGAGTGATCAGGGCCACCACGCCGAGCGGCCGACGAACCGTGTAAGCGAAATTCCCGCTGAAGGCTGACGGCAGCGTGACCCCACCCAGACGCCGGCCTGCACCGGCCATGTATTCAAACACGTCAATGGCCTTGAAGACCTCCAGACGAGATTCGCGGATCGCTTTGCCTTCCTCGCGTGTGGTTATTCGCGCCAGTTCTTCCTGGCGTTCCCTGAGCGCCGCCACAACCTTCATCAGATAGGTGCCTCGCGCCGGCGCCGGCGTGTTGCGCCAGCCGGGTGCAGCCGCTTTCGCAGCCGCTACAGCAGCTTCTGCTTCCTGGCGAGTAGACAGCGGCATCAGCCCCAACACTTCGTCAGCGTTGGCTGGATTCATGTTGGGGATCGTCTTGTTCGACTCCGACGCGCGCCACTCGCCGCCAATAAAGTTACGATACGTGTGCATTCTCACCGTCCTTGACAGACATTATGAAACTCTACAACGCTCGTTCGCGTCGCTCCAGCTCTGCTTTGCTGATCTTCCCCGTCGGTGTCATGGGCATCTCCGGGATGATCTCGACGAGCGTCGGGCTCTTTTCTGCACCGAGCTCGGCGTGGCAATGCACCAACAGCTCCTCCGGCGTAGCCGACTCCCTCTCGTGCAACGCGACGATCGCTTTCGGGATTTCGCCCGCGTCTGAGTCCAGCTTGCCAATCACAGCGACATACCGCACGGCCGGATGACGATAGAGCGCCTCTTCCATGGCGCGTGGGAAGATCACTTTGCCGGCGGACACAATTCGTTCGCTCCAGCGCCCCAGCATAGAGATGTAGCCCTCGGAATCCATCCGCCCCATATCGCCTGTGTGCAACCAACCGTTTCGCAGGGTCGCGGCCGTCTTCTCTGGCATTTTCCAGTAACCCCACATGAAGCCGCCACGCAACACCATCTCCCCTGGTTCGCCGACGGGCACCTCGTTACCCTGTTCATCCACGATGCGGACTTCCTTGTCCGGCAGTGGTGGGCCAATCGCCTCCAGCCGTTCACCTTCCTCCCGGCGGGGATAGCCGAGGGCCACGAAACCACCCAGTTCGCTCTGCCCACAACTTTCGACCAGGAAAACGCCAAGTTCATCTCGATAGGCCCGCTTGAGGTCAGGAGGGGCCGGCGCACCGCCTGAAAGGGCAATGCGCAGTGCGTCCGGTTTACGGCCTTTTTGGCGCGAGACCTCGAGAATGTCGGTGAGTAGCAGCGGGTTCGAGGGGAACAGCGTCACTCCTCGTCTGTCCATTTCCTCCCACGCGGTCTCCGCATCCCACCTTGACATGATCCCGATGGTGACTCCACGATGAATCCCTGGCAGCAGATTAGCAACCAGGTGATACGAACTGGAAAGCGAGGTAGGGCCGAGCGAGACATCGGCGCTGAATAGACCTAGTCGCTCGGCGATGCAGTGCGTCGCCCGCGCGGTAAAACCATGGGCCAGCACTGCCCCCTTTGGCTTGCCTGACGTGCCGGAGGTGTATGACAGATGCGCCGGGTCTTCGTCGCTCACCGCAACGGACGGCGGTGGGGGTGCCGATTGGAGCAGCATGCTCCAGTCGTGCGCGCCCTCCTTTGCCCCGTCGAAGCAGATATAATGCTCCACACTCCGCATCTGCGGGCGGTCGCGCTCAATGACCGGATGCATATCACCGGTGTAGATGAGTACCTTCGGTTCAGCGTCATTCACGAAAAAAGCCAGGTTGTCCGCCTGGAGCACGTTGATGTGCGCCGAAATCGCGCCCAGCTTCCAGGCCCCAAACATCGCCATCACGTAGTCCAGGCCATTGTGGGCAAAAATGCCCACCCGGTCGCCCTTCTCAACCCCAAGCGCGGCCAGCACTCCGGCGACCTGATCCGAGATTTGCTCGCCTTCTGCGTAGGTTATTGCGCGACTCCTGTCACTCCAGTAGAGAAAGGCCTTTTCCGGCAGCCGCCAGGCTGTGCGGCGCAACATATCGTTGAAGGTCATAAAAGACATGGGATTGACATTCCTTCACAAACAGGCATCATCTCACAATGAGCACCGGACATGGTGCGTGCCGCACAACGCGGTCGCTCACGCTGCCCAGCAGCAGTTCCTGAAACGTCCCCAGGCCACGCGAACCCATCACGATCAAGTCACACTGGCGCACCCGAGCCACGTTGATAATCTGTTCAGCCGGCTGTCCCTCGCATGGCTCGATGTGCACCACCACGCCTGAGTCGCGCAGTTCTGTCATCGCCTGACCGATAACGGTTTCCCCGGCTTTCTTCCGCTCTTCCTCCAACTCGGAAAAGTACGGCGATTTGCCGAACTCCTTGATGTTGCGAAAGACATGGACGAGGATGATCTCCGCACCGCATTTCTGCGCCAGAGCGCGAGCATGCGCCAGGGCGCGACCCGCAGCGGGGGAACCGTCAGTTGCATAGAGGATACGTTTATACATTTTTCCCACTCAGAATCGATTCGAGTTTCTTGCCGCGCACCTGGCGCAAGAAGCCTCCGCTGCCACCACGCCGCACGGCCAACACCTCGGCCAGAATGGCCAGCGACACTTCGGCAGGTGACTCCGCCCCAATGTCCAGCCCTACCGGTGTGTGCACCCTCCGCAGTGCCTCGACAGAAACACCTTTTTCAATCAGCCTACTCACGGGTGTAAGGCACGCACATCGCGGCCGGACCGCTGGCTTTCCGCGCTACAGCGGTCAACACGACAATGGTCAGCAGGTACGGCAGCATCAACATCAGTTGGTAAGCCAGGGGCGTGGCGGACATCGCCTGCAGTCGCAACTGGAGCGCATTGACGAAGCCGAAGAGCAACGCCCCAACCATAACCTGCCAGGGCCGCCACTTGCCAAAGAACACTAACGCGACAGCCAGCCAGCCGCGCCCGGCGGAGATGTTGTCGGTGAACAGGTTGGTGTACCCCAGGGTGAGAAACGCACCGGACAACCCCGAGAGAACTCCTCCCAGAAGGACAGCGCTGTATTGAATACGGTGGACGTTGATGCCCACCGAGTCTGCTGCCCGCGGGTGCTCTCCCACAGCGCGAACGTTCAGGCCGTATGTCGTCCGGTACAGAACGACACTCAGGATGGGTACGAGGGCAAAGGCCACGTACACCAGCAGGTTTTGCCGGAACAGCACTGGGCCGATCACCGGCAGGTCACTCAGCAGCGGGAAGTGTATCTCTCGGAACCCCGCTGTCCTGGGCGGGATGTACGAGCCGCCGAAGATGAGTTTGTTCATAAAGAAGGTGAAGCCGGCCATCATGATGACCAACATAATACCGGTAATCGCCTGGTTGGCCCGCAGTGTGACACTCAGGAAGGCCATGAGCAACGCAACGAGCACCCCAGCCAACACGCCGGCCAGCACGCCAACCCACACGTTCCCACCATAGAAAGCGCCCACGAAACCCCAGAACGCGCCAGAGAGCACCGCGCCTTCGACGCTGAGGTCGAGCACCCCCGACAACTGGGCGAAGATTTGGCCAAGGCTGGCCGTCAGCAGGGGTGTTGCCATACGAATCGTCGCTGCCAGCAGACCGATCAGCACAGCGGGTTCCAGGAATCCGCGCAAGATTTCCATCCCTATCCCTCCAATCTGGCAACCAGAAACTGACTACCCAGGACAAATAGCACCATCAATCCCTGGATGACGGTGACAATCGATGTCGAGACCTGCACAGTACGCGCCATCGCATCCGCGCCGTTCAGCAACGCGCCAAAGAGCAGCGCAGCCGGCACGATTGCAATCGGATGCAGGTTGCCGAGCAGGGCCACGACGGTCCCGGCTGAGCCGAAACCGGCTGAAAAACCTTCAATTAACCGGTATTGAATGCCGGCCACCTCACTCATCCCGGCCAGCCCGGCCAGCCCGCCACTGATCGTCATGGCCAGGAAAATGCTGCGGGGAACGTTGATCCCTGCGTGTCGGGCAGCCCGGGGGTTGAACCCCACGGCCCGAATCTGGTAGCCCAGTGTGGTCTTCCATAGCAACACGTAGACCAGCACCGCAGCCACCAGGGCCAGGATCACGCCCGCGTGGAGACGGCCACGCCCCAACAGCCGGGGCAACTGCGCCGTCGTAGCAATCGCTGGCGACATCGGTTGCCCGGCTGCGGCGGGGTCGCGCAACGGCCCAAAGACCAGGTAGCTGGTGAACAGGAGGCCGACGAAATTCATCATGATCGTGGTGATGACCTCGTTCACCTCCCACTTTGCCTTGAGTATGCCGGCAATCGCGGCATACAACCCGCCTGCCAGGAATCCGGTAACGACCATCGCCGGCAAGGCAATGATCGCCGGCACGCCGTGCAATGCCATGCCCACCACGGCGGCACCGATGGCGCCCAACTGCAACTGTCCTTCTGCACCGATGTTCCAGGTGCTGCAGCGGAAGGCAACCGCCACGCCCAATGCAACGAACAAGATCGGCGTAGTCTTAACAAGCGTCTCGATCACAGCGTTGCGCGTGCCGAAGGCCCCCCGGAACAGCGCCTGGTAGCCCGCGATCGGGCTGGCTCCGGCGCCCACAAGCAGCAGCGCGCCAATCCCGAACGCCGCGACCAGGGCGGCCAGGGGGATACCCAGGCTGATCAGCGTCAGCCTGGCACGGTGCCAGGGCAGCCACGCCAGCTCTGGGGCCGGCTCAACTTTGATTTGAACTTCAGCTTCAGGTGCTGAAGTCATGGTCTCAGTCAGAGGAGTCTTCATGATGGTTGCCTCTTCGCTCCTGCCATCAGTAATCCGAGTTCGGCCAGGTCTACTTGTTCGGCTGAAAGTTCACCCATCACTTCGCCTTCAAACATGACTACCAGGCGATCGCTGAGTTGGAGCACTTCATCCAGGTCGGCCGAAATGAGCAGAATACCTCGCCCAGCTTCTCGCTCGGTCAACAGCCGGTTACGAATGAACTCAGTTGCGCCAACGTCCAGCCCTCGGGTCGGGTGCACTGCCACGAGCAGGCGTGGGGCGTGATGCAACGATCGGGCCAGTACCAGCTTCTGGAGATTGCCCCCGGACAGCAACCTGCTCTTGGTTTTTGGACCGGGTGCTTTGATGTTGAAACTGCGGATGGTTTTGCGCGCGTGATCCAAAATCGCGTGGGCGTTCAGAAACCAGCCGCCACGTCCGTTCCCCAGGGGGCGGGTGGAGAAAGGGGCTTCAGTATGCGAATCGAGGATCAGATTCTCCTGCACTGTGAACTCGGCCACCAGGCCCATCGCCATCCGATCCTCAGGAATGTGGGTCACTTTCTGATCGAGGATCTGTTTGGGGGAGGCACCGGTGATCTCTCGCTCTCCGAGGTAGATGTGACCGGCGATCGGTTTGCGAATGCCGATAATGGCTTCGGCTAACTCACTCTGTCCATTGCCATCCACCCCGGCCACACCCACAATTTCCCCCTCACGGACGTTTAGTGACACACCGCGCACAGCCAGCAGGCCGTGCTCCCCCATCACGGACAACTCGCGCACGTCCAGCACCACTTCGCCTGGTGTCACCGGCTTCTTAGTCACCTGGAAGACCACCTCGCGTCCGACCATCATGCGCGCCAGTTCGGCTTCGGTCGTCTGGGAGGTATCCACTGTGCCTACCACCCGCCCATCGCGCAGCACGGTACAGCGGTGACTGATCTCCATCACTTCCTCAAGCTTGTGGGTGATAAAGATGACCGTGTGACCCTGTTCGGCCATGGTCCGCAGCGTGGCAAAGAACTCGGTCGTCTCACCAGGCGTAAGGACAGCGGTGGGCTCATCGAGCACCAGCAACTCTGCACCCCGATACAGAGCTTTGATGATCTCCACCCGCTGCTGCGCGCCCACCGACAACTGCCAGACGGAGGCGTCCGGATCTACCTTGAGGTCGTACCTGGTCGCCAACTCGCGGATTTTCGCCGCAGCGCGGTCGGTATCCAGAAACGGAGCGCGTGAAGACGGCAGGCCGAGCACGACATTCTCAGTCACGGTGAAGGGCGGAATGAGCATGAAATGCTGGTGGACCATTCCGATGCCCAGGCGGATCGAGTCCTGCGGGGACCGAATCTTAACCCGTTGGCCACGAAGATAGATGTCACCGGAGTCCGGCTGATACAGACCGTACAGAATGTTCATCAGTGTGGTCTTGCCGGCGCCATTTTCGCCCAGGAGGGCGTGGATTTCGCCCGCCCGCGCCTCAAATGTCACCGCATCATTAGCCTGAACGTGGCCAAAACGCTTGGAAATTTGATCCATTTTCAGGAATGCCGTCAAAGGCCACCTCCTTCGCACTTCCAGAAAAATAAACGTCTTGTTTTCAGGCATCGTTTCAGCGCGCACCCAGATCGCTTTACACTTTTGCTCGCGCTGGACAACAGTCCAGCGCCCCGAAACGTTTTGGAAGCCGCCGGACTGTTGTCCGGCAGGAGCAAATTGCAAAGCCGAGTTTCCCTTACGGATGAAACGATGCCTGTCTGCGTATTGCATATTGCGTACTGAGCATCGTTACGCAGTACGCAATACGCAATACGTTGTCGCCGGATTGCCGGGCATGAGAAGCCCGGCCTGCTTGATCCCTGAAACACGGAGAAGATACTACTGAGTTGAGACCTCGCAGCCGGTTTCGCCACCCAGCTTGGCGGTCACGAATGGGACGCGGTAGCGGCCCACGCCAGAAACGATCTTCTGCTCGTAGTCTGCCAGGCGCGCCTTCACGTCATCCGGAATCTGGTCATCAAAATTGTGGAAGGGTGACAGCGCCGTGCCCCCATTGGTGTGATCAAAGCTGTAATCCTTGCCGGTGAAAGTGCCGTTCTGGATATCGGTCAGGATCGCCAGGAGAGGCCGCGCCGCGTGGCGCTCGACGCTGGTGACCACGACCTCCGGTGCAAACTCGTTCATGTCCACGAATGAGCCGATCACCTTGGCTTTTCCAGTCTCCTGGGCCGCCTGGATCACGCCGAAGCCGGGACCACTGAGGGTGATGTAAATCCAGTCTGCACCCTGGTCCATTTGCGCGATGCCTGCCTCGTAGCCGAGGGCAGCGTCGAACCAGGTCCCGGTGAAGGTTTCCAGGCACTTCACCTGCCGCGCGTTCGAGTCGGCCTCCAGGCTGTCTCGGTTGACCATGTACACACCAAACTTGAAGCCCTCGTGGTAGACGAACTGGGTCGGCGAGGCAAAACCACCGACGATGCCGACAACCCCAGTTTTGGTCATCATCGCCGCCAGCGCGCCGGCTAACGCCGAAGTCTGGTGACCCCAGTTGTTCAGCCCGGCCAGGTTGGGCAGGAAATCAGTGGCGCCGGTGATGGCGAAATGGATATCAGGATAGGCTGTGGCGACCTTGATAGCCGGCTCGACGTAGTCCGAGGTGTGGCCGACGATCAGATCATAGCCCTGGTCGGCATAGTCCGTGGCAACGCGCTCGAAATCGGCAGGCGAGACGTCCTCCGCGATCGAGATTTCGATCTTGCCCTCGTCGGCCAGGGCTTGCACATCGTTGTACATGAACTGGTTCCACGACTGATCCTCGGCTTTGCCGCTAAAGATGACTGCAACCCGAGGCCTCTTGATGGGGACGGACGTTGGGGTGACGACACGCTCGACCTCAACCTCTTGAGTGACTACAACTTTGACTTCCTTCGTAACCTCGACCTGCTTGACGACGGTCTCGGGCGTAGCAGTTGGACCGCCGCACGCGACCATGACCAGCCCAACCAGGACCATTAGCATGGCCGTCAGCCACCACTTGCGAGGTGCTCGCTTAGACATTGTGAATCTCCTCTGACTTTCTGACGAAGGGCGGTAAATACCGAGTGCAGGTAATGAAAACCCCTATCTACATCCGACTACCTCCTTTCCCTCATCGCCCGCAAAACTCGTTCGGGCGTGGCCGGCATCTCGGTAATGCGCACGCCGGTCGCATGGAAGATGGCGTTGAGGATCGCAGCCGGCGTCGTGTTCGTGCCGTGCTCTCCAACGCCCTTAGCCCCATAAGGCCCGGTCGGATAGGGGTCTTCGACGATCACAGCGTGCCATTCTTCCGCACCGTCTAACGACATGGGCATGAGATACTCGGTAAGCGTCGGCGTCAACAGCTTACCGTCGCGCGTCGGCATTTCTTCATACAGCGCGTAGCCCACGCCCCAGGCGGCTGCGCCAATCAGTTGCCCCTTCACATTCAGCGGGTTGAGCGCCTTCCCGGCATCATGGGCGTTGACAACCTTCAACACATGCACCTCTCCGGTTTCCTCGTCCACCTCCACATCGGCTACCGCGGTCATAAAGGTGTGGCCGGCCGGAGCGTGCTCGCCACTGAACCACGCACTGCCGAGCAGGTTGACGCCCATGCGGTGACAAACCTTTGTGACCTCATGCAGTGGAATGGCACACCCGTTCCCGCACACACGCACCATCCCCTCTGCCAGCTCGAGCCGATCTTCTGGAGCATGCAGGAGGTCCGAAGCGACCTCGAGAATTCGCGTGCGGACGTCGGCGACCGCCAGGCGCACGGCGTTGCCGGAACAATACGCCTGGCGCGAGGCGACGATGGGGCCGGCATCGGGCGTGCTCTCGGTGTTGCCGCACAACACCGAGACCTGGTCCAACTCCAGACCGAGTTCCTCGGCCGCCACCTGCGCCAACACCGTGCTTACCCCCGAACCGATCTCACACACCCCCGAGCGTACCAACGCCGTGCCATCGGGAAAGACTTCAACGCTTGCACCGACGCCGCGCATGTCGGCCGTATCGTGGGTCGAAATATCGAAGATGGGCATCGCACAGCCGATTCCCCGTCCGGTCTTCTTGCCGGGACCGGAGGGCGGGGGCAATTCGCTGGCCGCAGCCAGCGCTGCGCGAATCGTGAGCGGCAGCGTCGGTGGCGTATCCAGCACCACGCGCGGGCAGCCGGGAGTATCACCCAATTCCAGCGCGTTCTTCAGCCGGATTTCAGCGGGATCAATGCCCAGGTCGTGCGCCAGCCAGTCAATCAGGCTTTCGAGCGCAGTGACTGCCTGCGGTTGGCCATAACCCCGGCACGCACCGGAGATAGGATTATTTGTATAGACCGACCGTCCGTCGATCTTCAGGTGCGGAATGTCGTAGGGGCCGGGCAGGTAACTGCAGGCAGCGAACATGACGATGAGGGAATGGGAGGCATACGCGCCGGCATCCGAGAGCATCTCAGCTTCGAGTGCCGTGAACGTCCCATCCCGCTTTGCGCTGAGCCTGGCACGAATCCAGAACGGGTGGCGCTTGGGATGCATGAGAAACGATTCTTCACGCGACCAGACGAGCTTGACAGCTTTGCCCGTCTTGTGTGCCAACAGCGCGGCCAGCGCATGTATCGTAAGATCGGCCTTACCGCCAAAACCCCCGCCCGTCGCCGCACTGACGACACGGACTTTATGTTCCGGGAAGCCAAGCGCATTCTGAATGGATTTGCGGATGTACACCGGACGCTGTGACCCGGCGTACACGGTGATTACCCCCTGGCCATCAATCGTCGCCAGCCCGCCTTCGACTTCGAGATAGGCATGCTCCTGGCGGGGCAGAACGAACGTCCCTTCGACGACTGCGTCGGCCTCGGCGAAACCCTGAGCCGCGTCACCACGTGCGTAGGAATACTCGCTCACGACGTTGCCAGGGGCGTCCTCGTGCAACTGCGGCGCATCGGGCGTGAGTGCCTGCTGTGGCGTGAATACGCCAGGCAGCGGCTCATATTGCACCTCGATCAACGCCAGGGCTTTCTCAGCAATCTCCCTCGAGCGCGCCGCTACCGCCGCAACCGGATCCCCGACCATCTTCACCCGCTCGCCCACCGGGACGAGCACCGGCTGATCAGGGCGCTCAATCCCATGCCGGTTCGTCCCGCGAATGTCGGCCGCGGTGACGACGGCCTCCACTCCGGGCATCGCTTTGGCTTTGCGCGTGTCAATGGCCAGCAGGCGCGCGTGCGGGTGCGGGCTGCGCAGCGTCCGCGCCCACAACATACCCAACGTGGACATATCAACGCCGTACCTGATCCGACCGCTCACCTTCTCGTAGCCGTCAATACGGCGGACAGATTGACCGACGATCGTATAACTGCTCATTGTCACTCTCTCCAAAGTTCACAGGTCTTAGAGGATGTCTGAAAATTCGGAAAGACCCTAAGGGTTTCCACCAACACCCTTGCACACCATCATCCTGACAATCTGGAGGGCCTTTTTTGCACAGATTGCTCTCAAAAACCCTTAGGGTCTTCACAGTACGCAATACGCTTTGGTCTCTCTCATGCAAAGTGTGGAGCAACTTCCCTCGCTAACAATTCCAACGCTTCATCCCGGTCCGGCCCTGGCTCGTTGAGTGTGACGTGCTCGATGCCAAGGTCGGCCAGGCGTTCTAATTGCTCGATCACCTCCTGCGGCGTCCCGGCGACGGCAAACGCCTCCAGATACCGCCGGGATACGTTGTTGTGCAAATGCGTGCGGTCGCCTTCCCGATAAGCCCGCGACAACCGGATGACTTCGTCCTGGGCAATGCCCAACAACTGGCAGGGCACCTCCATCCACTCAATGAACCCCCCGATGCGTTCCTGCGCAAACCGGACGGCAGCGGTGCCGTCACGGCTGAGGCCAAGTTGAGGCGAGCTGGCCAGTGGGATTGTGCGGCCATTTCGCCCCGCTTTTTGCATACCCTGCTGCAACTGACGCTGCGCCAACGTGACGAACTCCGGGGCAACACAGTTCGGCAGATGCAGTTCGTCGGCAACCTCACCCGCCACGGCCATCCCTCCGGGGCTACGACTGCCGACGAAAATCGGCACCTCGTCCCGGTAGGGTCTCCACGGGAAGGTGTACCCTTCCGGCACAGAGAAGATCTCCCCCTCAAACGCGGCGTCCTCGCCAGACAAAAACCGCCGGATGACCTGCACGGCCTCACGCAACGTCTGGAGTGGCCGCTCATGCACGATCCCCAACTGGCCGAACTGCCAGAAATCGCCCTGTCCGATGCCGAGCACTGCCCGTCCACGGCTGTATCTGTCGAGCAGCGCGACCATCTTCGCCGTCAGGGCCGGATGGCGGCTATACGGATTCGTCACCCCGGTGCCCAGGCCAATGCGCTGCGTGTGCTCGGCCATGACGAACAGGGTCGGCCAGGTCGGGTAGGGAAAATCAATGCGCTCGGCGATGTGAATCTCGGCCAGGCCACACGCCTCGGCCATACGGGCGAGAGCAACCCAGTCCTCAATTGAACGGAGAGAGTGCATCTGGAGGGAGAGTTTCATCGGTCCACATCCTTTGCGCAGCGAATACCCACGAAACGCCCGGCCAGGTTCGGCGGAGCCTGCAAGCGCGCGGTATAGCGAAAGTAGAAAGCGTAACCCCGCCAGGCACCGCCACGAATGATCTTGAATGTGCCTTCCTCCGGCGGCTGGTGCGGGTCCCGATAGGGCGCATACCAATCGGCTGTCCACTCCCAGGCATTGCCGGCTGCATCCAGCAGGCCCCAGGCGGTTCTGTCACCGTACTGGCCAACGGAATACGTGTTCGTGCTGCGGAGTTCGTACTCGTGGTAGCGCTCGGCGTTGTACTCGGTTCCCCAGGGATACAACTGGCCCTCATCGCCACGCGCTGCTCGCTCCCACTCGGCCTCAGCCGGCAGCCGCTTGCCCCGCCATTCACAGTAGATGCGGGCCTGGTCCCAGGTCACGTAAGTCACCGGATAGTTCGCATATTCCGGCGAAGTGTGGTAGGCCCGCCGCCCGGCCGAATTGTCCACCTTGGGGGGCGTACAGGCGCCGGCGGTCTCGCATTCCAGGTATTCCGCGTTGGTGACTTCGTTCACATCGATCCAATACGCCGCCGTATGCACCGTCCGCGCCGGCCCCACATCCTGATCCTCGCTGCAATCGTGCCCGCAGACAGCCGGCTCATCCGACCCCATGATGAAATCGCCCTCGGGGATGTAGACCATCCCATCTTTCACCGTGCCCGGGACGGGAGTCGGCGCGATGGCCGGCGCGCAGGCGGCGACGATAAGGACGATGATGATGAGACTGACAGTTACCTTTCCATCATCCATCGTCCATCATCCATCTTCCCCCTTCAGCGCCCTCCATAACTTCTCCGGCGTCACCGGCCACTCGGTCATCATCGCGCCGGTCGCGTCGTAGATCGCATTCAGAATCGCGGCCGGCGTCGAGTCCATGCCATGCTCGCCCACGCCTTTCGCGCCATACGGCCCGGTGGGGTACGGCGCTTCAATGATCACCGTCTTGTAGGTGTGCGGGATGTCCATTGAGGTCGGCGTCAGGTACTCGGTCAGCGAAGGTGTGAGAATGTGCCCCTCCTGCTCTTGCAGATCCTCCAGCAGCACCCAGCCGATCGCCTGGCTGCCGCCGCCGATGAGCTGACCACGCACGTTGAGCGGGTTCAGTGCCTTGCCGGTATCGTGGCTGTTGACCACTTGCAGGATCTCAACCTGCCCGGTCTCCGTATCCACTTCCAGGTCTACAAGGGCAGTCACATACACGTGCCCGTACTCGGCGTGAGTGGCGCGGAACCAGTGATACGCCTCCCGATCCACGCCGGTGTTGTACATCGAGGCAGCCACGTCCTGCACGGTCAGGCTGCGCGAGGGGTCCTGCTCGACGACGAACTTGCCCCCGGCCGGAAAAATCTCCTCCGGCTGGACACCCAGGTCGCGCGCCGCGATCTCGGCCATCCGCCGGCGCAGCTTCTGACAGGCGTAGCGCACCGCATTGCCGGCCGTGTATGCCTGGCGCGAGGCGACGCTGGGGCCGGCCTTGGGGCTGATCAGCGAGTCGCCAAAGACGACCTGGATGTCCTCGACCTCGACGCCCAGCTCCTCCGCAGCCACCTGCGCCAGCACCGTGGTGATCCCCACGCCAACTTCCGACACACCGCAGCGCACGACCACTCCGCCATCGGGCAGGATTTCGACGTTGGCGGCCGTGCCGGCCATCGCCCCCCACTGACCACCTGCTACGTCGAAGTTCGGCATCACGCACGAGATGCCACGCCCTACTTTCACCTCGGGGCGCGAGGGCTGCGGCTTGGGCCCGGCTATGGCCAACGCCTGCCGAATCGTTTCTCCCAGCATCACCGGGTGATCAATGCGGACGCCATGCTGCGTTGGCTGTGACCCTTCCGTGTGGCCGTTCAGTAGCCTGATCTTCGCCGGGTCCAGCCCCAGCCGGGCTGCCAGCAGGTCGATCGACATCTCGGTCGGGGTAAAGCCCTGCGGATCGCCGTAGCCCCGAAACGTACCTTTGATCGGGTTGTTCGTCGCCACAACCTTGCCCCGCACACGGATATTTGGAAAATCGTACGGGCCGGGGACCGCACCGCACAGCACGTTGAACACCCATTTGGAACTGGTCGGATATGCCCCCGAGTCCGCGATCACCTCCACGTCGAGCGCGGTGAAACACCCATCCTTGTTAGCGCTCAACCTGTGTTTGATTAGCGCCGGGTGGCGCTTGGGGTGTGCCAGGATCGATTCCTCGCGCGTCCAGACGAGCTTGACAGGGCGTTTCGTCACCAGCGCCGCCAATGCCAGGTGCACCTGTACGTTGATGTGCGCCTTAACTCCAAACGACCCCCCGGATGCCAGCGACCTGACCCGAATCTTGCTCTGCGGCAACCCCAGCGCCTGGCTGACCATGCGCAGAACATAAATCGAGTCCTGACTGGCAGCGTAGATCGTGATATAGCCATCCGGATCAATGGTCGCGATGCCGGCCTCCGATTCAAGCTGCACGTGCTCCTGAGAGGGAACGCGGTAAGTCTGTTCGATCACCACGTCCGACTCGGCCAGCGCCTGCTGTACATCACCGCGTTCGAGTTCATACTCGCTCACGATGTTGTCGTCGCGGTCGTAGTTCAGTTTGGGTGCATCCGGCTTGAGCGCCTCCAGCGGGTCGAAGACGGCCGGCAAGGGTTCGTAATCCACCTTAACCAACAGCGCTGCTTCTTCGGCAAGCTCAAGCGTCTCGGCCGCTACCAGGGCTACCGGATCGCCGATGTAGCGCACGTTGTCGCCCACCGCGACGAGTGCCGGGCGATTGGGGCCGGCCAGTCCGTGCCGGTTGAGACCCTTGATGTCGGCGGCCGTGATCACAGCCACCACACCCGGCTTGGCCAGAGCCTGACTCCCGTCAATGTTCAGCACCCGCGCGTGTGGGTGAGGGGAACGCACGACCTTGAGATGTAACATGCCCGGCACGTAGTAGTCTGCGCCGAAGCGTTGCAGGCCCGAGGTCTTCATCCCGCCGTCAATGCGCGGCACCGGCTGGCCGACGGTGGCCAGTTCTGGAACCTCGACCACGCCCGTGTCCACGGGGACGATGTGCGCCGGGCTCCAGTCCGGGCCGACATAATCCGGACGTCCGTCCAGCCGGCGGCCAGAGGCCGCTTCGTGGTGAGCGGGACGAACCGCTTCGGTGGAACTGGAGTCAGCCATCGCGTCCACCCACCTCCGCCGCTGCCAGCACGGCCTCAATCACCTGCTCGTAGCCGGTACAGCGGCAGTAGTTGCCCGACAGCGCGACCTTGATGTCATGCCGGGTGGGGTGAGGGGTTGTGTCCAGCAGTGCCTTCGAGGCGATGATCAGGCCCGGCGTGCAAAAGCCACACTGAATGCCTCCGTAATCCATGAAAGCCTCCTGCAGCGGATGCAGGTTCTCAGGCGTACCCAGGCCGGCGGCAGTGACAATCTCTGCGCCATCGGCCTGACGCGCCAACGTCAGGCAGGAACACACAGCCACGCCGTCCAGGAGCACCGCGCACGCGCCGCAGTCACCGACAGCGCAGCCTTCCTTGACTTCAATATGCCCCAACTGATCACGTAATACGTCGAGGAGTGTCGCGTATGGCTTGACGGTTGTTTTTTCTTCGACGCCGTTAATGGTTAAGCGGATCATTTCCATTTCGTTCATCTTATCACCTCAGAATCCATCAAATGAATTCGACGACTGCTATGGGAGACCTGCTTATGAAGTTCGAGAAAATAATCCGGCAACGGCGCGTCACTTCTCAGCCGGCGCCCGCACGGGCATGAAGTGCCCGTGCTACACAGCAGCGCCCGATGAATCGGGCTAGGCCCCGTTTCCGAGCGGGAAAGCCCCATTGATGGGGCACAGCTTCGTAGCCCGCCGACTTCATCGGCGGGCGGGCCTGGCAGACACAGTACCCTGATTATTTTCTCAGACTTCATGATTCGGGATCTACTGCCTCCACCCCAATGCCTGTTCGATGATCCTACGCGTCATCACTTCTGTCATCGCGCGCCGATACTCAGCCGAGGCCCGGATGTCGCTGATGGGGCGGGTGGAGGCGGCGGACACTCGGGCAACTTCGCGGACCAACGTCTCAGTTGGCGTCTCTCCTTCCAACATTTTCTCAGCCTCCGTCACGCGGTAGGGCACAGGCGCAACCGCCCCCAGGGCCAGGCCCGCCCGGCGGATCTTTTCCCCGTCTATATGTAACACGACCGCACCACTGACCAGGGAGATCGCCATCGCCTTCCGTAGCGCGAACTTGAAATAGCCGCTTCTCACATCCCCCTCGGCCGCCGGAAACGAGATTTCCGTGATCAGTTCGTCCCGTGCCAGCGCAGTCTCGCGCGGGCCAAGGATGAACTCTGTCAAGGGTGCAGTACGGGTGCCGCGTGCATTGCTTACCACCGTCACCGTCGCATCAAGCGCCTGCAGTGGGGGCACCACGTCGGCCGCCGGCGAGGCGTAGGCGATGTTGCCGGCCAGCGTCGCCCGGTTGCGGATCAGCTCGCCGGCAAACTCGGCCGCCATCATCCTGAGCACTGGCGCTTCTTGCTCGAAAAAGGGCGACCGGAAACAATCGGTGAGCGTCGTGCGTGCTCCCAGGCGGATCACCCCGTTCTCGCGGCGGGCGTAACGCAGGTCGTCGAGGCGGTTGATGTCAATCACCGCCCTGGGGATCTTGCGGCCGGCCCGCGCATCTACCAGAACGTTCGTGCAGCCGGCGACCGGCTCCGACTCAGAATGCTCGCTCAGGAGGGTCAGCGCTTCATCCACCGAGCGAGCGGGGTAGTATTCAAAGCGATAGAGCATGGTTCACACTCCTTCAATCATTTACAAGATGCCGATACAACTCCCGCAGTGTGGCGATCTGCGCCCCATGTTCCACATCGTGAAGGATAGCCGAGCCGACGATTTGGGCTGTTGGGTGCTGTTCGCCCCATTCGGTGTAGCGCAACTGCGGCAGGTCGGCGTCGGTCAGAGCAGCGACGGCCCTCACGAACGCGCTGTGGCTCTCAGCCAGGTAGTCAGCCATCCCCGCTGCATCCGGGGGCAAATCCAGGTCGGCTAACTTCTTCTTTCCGGCCCCAAAGGCATACTCGACGGTGAGCACCTTCGACGTTGCCATGTGCGCCATACGCCAGGCGATCGTCGTTAGCGGTGCCGGGTCGGGCGGGATCCAGGTGTATGGGATCGTCCAGTGGCCATTTTTCTCTTCCAGATGCCACACATTGTCGCTGGGTCGCCAGTGGAACTCGGCTTCCGTGAGCCCCTCCAGCCACTCCTGCAGCCGGCCCCAGGCATCGTCAAGCTGCTGGAGCAAGATTTCAACGACGTGCTGGGACGACATCTCTCACCATCTCCTCACCAGGCAAGCGCAGGCCAAAAAAGGAGGCCAGCAGCGCTACACCTGCGATCACCCCGAAACTGATACTGAAGGCCATCACCAATGCCGGCTGTGGCGCAGAGGCCAGGGGTGCGTCGCCGGCACCGGAAAGCCCGCGCAGCAAGACGCCAAAGAACGCCTGCCCCAACGAGCCGCCCGTGAACGTCAACATGCTGAACACGCCCAATGCCAGCCCCAGCTTCTCGGGCTCGACCAGATGGGTGATGGCCGTGTTGACCGGTGTCCTGCCCAACGCGATACCAATGCCCAGCGCGACCATTGCACTCACCACCACCCAATCGGGAATCGCCGCCGACAGGGAGAGGGCGACGCTCAACGTCACCCCCACGATGAGATACGTCCCGGCCAGGCTTGGCAGCCGGCTGCCGCGCACTTCCGCAATCCGGCCGGCAAGCGGTGCGACGAAGATGCGGACGACGGATAGGCCAGCCACCAGCAAACCTGCGCGAGCCGGATCGTACCCCTTCACTTCTTGCAGGAATATCGGCATCAGCAACGTTGCTCCGAACAAGGTGAAAATCTGCGCTACGCTGAAGAGCGTGGCCGTCGTGAATCTGGCATTGGCGAACAGGTTCAGTGGAACAAAGGGCATCTTTACTCGTGTTTCGGTCACCAGGAAAACTCCCAGCAACCCTAGCGAAAGGCCACCCAGGGTCAGGGTCGGCATGCCGGTCCAGCCCCACTTCCCGACCATTCGCAAGCTCAGCATGAACGTCAGTACCGAGGCGGTCAGCGACGCGGCGCCGAGCACGTCGAACTGCGGGCGGCTCTGGCGGGAGTCTTCGGGCATCAGCCTCCAGGCCAGAACCATGGCCACCAGTGCTACGGGGACTTCCGCAAGAATGATGGCTCGCCACGAAAGCCAGCGCATCAACACCCCGCCGACCACCGGCCCGCTGGCCCAGGCGGCCGAGGCAGCCATGCTCATGATGCCCATGGCCCGGCCCCGCTCATCACCCGGAAACATGGTAGCGATCAGGGCCATCGTGGCGATAAAGGCCGGCGAGCTGGTCGTCCCTTGCAATGCCCGAAAGAAGATCAGCCAGCCAAAACTCGGTGCCAGCCCCGCCAGCAACGCGGCGACGGCAAAGCCTCCGGTGGCGACCAGGTAAGTGCGCCGATGGCCGAACATGTCGCCCAGCTTGCCGAAGATCGCCATGGGCACTGCAAAGAGCAGGCTACCAATCGCGAGTACCCACACAGCCGTGTCAATGCCCACGCCAAACTCGCGCGTGATGGCCGGCAATGCCACGACCGGCGCTGCACCATCCCACGTCCCGACAAAACTCGTCAGCACGATGGCACCCAACGTGATCCACCGGAGGGGATAGCGTTCGGCAGTGTTGGGGGTCACGAAGGGAGTCCTTTACCTATTGCGGATTTCAGAATGCGGGTTTCGGATCTTTCTCGCAATCCGCATTCCGAAATCTGCAATCGAATTAGCCGCCGGCCACAGGCGGGAGGACATGCACCACATCTTCGGTGCTCAAGCGCGTCTCCATACCATCATCCAGGAACTCCACCATTTCGTCGTTGACCAGCACGCGATAGAAATCGCGCATCTCTCCCGTGCCATCCACAAAGAGCGCTTCCTTGAGCGAGGTGTGCGCCTCAGCAATCGCCGATAATGATTCGGCCACACTGCGGTCCCCCTCCACCGTCACCTCACCGCCGGGTACATGATCCTTGAGTGTGCCGTGAAATTTGAACCTGGCCATGATCATCAACTCCCTTGCCTGGAACAGAGTAGTCAACATGCCCTCAAGGGCAGCGCGAAGTATGAGAATGCTAGATAGCTAGATGGCTGGATGGCTGGATGGCCAGGTGGCACTGTGTAAACCAGCCATCCAGCCATCCAGCCATCCAGCCATCTAGCATTACGGCATCGTTTCATCGTAAGGGAAACTCGGCTTTTCAATTTGCTCCTGCCGGACAACAGTCCGGCGGCTTCCAAAGCGTTTCGGGGCGCTGGACTGTTGTCCAGCGCGAGCAAAAGTGTAAAGCGATCTGGGTGCGCGCTGAAACGATGCCAGCATTACTTCCTCACGCTGCCGTTGGCGGGAAAACGGTCACATCGTCGGATGTGGTGAGCTGGGTGTCGAGGTCGTCGAGAAATTCCATCATCTCCCCGTTGATCAGAACGCTGTAGTAACGGTTGAACTCGCCGCCTGGGTGCACCAGCTCGCCCACCAACGCCGGAAAACGTTTCACCAGCTCGTCGATAGCCGCACCCACGGTCGTTGCATCGAGTTCGATGGGTTGATCTCCATTGACCAACGGCTCCAGGTTGCCGTACAGCTTGAACTTCGCCATACCTCGACTCCTAGTACGCCATTCCCCCGTGCGCCGGCACCGGGCGGAAGCCCTCGTCCGCAACCACTTCGACCAGCCTGAGCACATTGCTGGGACAGATTTCGACGCACTGCGGCTCGGCGTCGCCGCACAGGTCGCACTTGATCGCGACGTTTGTCTGCGGGTCCATGAAAATCTCACCCCAGGGACAGGCTTCGACGCACAGCGTGCAGCCAATGCACTCTTCCGGGATCACGTCGTAGGTGCCTGTCGTCGGGTTGACGGTGAAGCAATCCACCGGGCAGGCTTCGACGCAGTAAACGTGCTCGCATTGCCGGCAAACGACCGGGTAATCCCAGTAGTTGCCCGCACCGTCCGTCTGAGCGCGGTGGATCTGGATCCGGCTGCGGCGTGGGTTGACGATGGCATCGTGGAAGAGGGAACAAGCCAGCTCGCACAGGTTACAGCCGACGCACACATCTTCGGGCAGGAAGTCGCTTTTCTCGCGGCTGATGATTTTCATCAGTTGCGGGCCGTCTTCAGCGTAGTATGTGAGCTCACTCATGCCGGCACCTTCTCTTCTGTCCTCCGCAGCACCTGCTCAAGTTCGTCTGCTACATCGCTCAGGCCCAGCGATTCGAGTTTGGCGCGGGTGGGAATACCTTCCTCGTCCCAACCACGAGCCCGGTAGTAGTCACCCATCAGCGTTTCGACAATCTCGGGCGTGAGCGCCTTGCCCTCATTTGGACCACTTTGCATGGGGATCTGAAACTTCCTGGGGATGCGCACATCGTCTGCCCTACGAATGCCCTCGCGACAGTTGAAAGCCCGTTCGACATTGTAGATACGGTCGCCGACGTGCGCCCACCACTCCGGGTCGGCCTCCAGACCGGTGAGAGCCGTGTAGGCCTCGGCCGATACGCGGATGCGGTCGTTGAGGTTTTCCCAGCGTGAGGACCACCACCACCAGAACTTGCAGATGCCCAGCGCGTCGAAGGTGGTCACCCGGTCCTCATTGAACTTGATCAGGGGACCCTTTCCGTCAACACGCCGGGGGTTGACGGCTTGTTTCGTACCAAACAACTGCTCGGCCTCGTCCAGCGGAATGTTGGGGAAGTGCGAGGTGCAGGCGCGTAGGTGGTCGGCGCCCCGAGTACTGGTGAGGCCCCACAGGCCAACCAACATGTCGTTGCGCTTGTCGGTAGATGAGTCTTCCATCCCCTTGAAGTGCACCACCAACTCCTCGGTGCCGCGCCCGATCTCAGTCGTGGCGCGGCGCAGTCCCTCGGCCAGCAAGTCACCTATGCCGCGGCGGAAGACGATCTGGTCGATCATCGTTTCTATTGCATCCGTGTTGCCCCAGGTCATCTCGATCCCGTCGAGTTCGCTCCTCGAGAGCAGGCCCAGATCGTAGGCGTCCATGCAAAAGGCCAGGCAATGGCCAAGCGAGATGGTGTCAACCCCGTAGTCGTTGGCCATCTGGTTGAAGCGCAGGATGGCGGCCAGATCGTCGTTACCACACAGCGACCCCAGACTTTTGACATTCTCGAATTCCGGGCCGCCGACCCACGTGCCGGCGTACCTGCCTTCATCCACGCTGGAGGAGCGGTGGCAGTAGTAGTTGCAAGCATAGCAGGCCCGGCCGCGTTTCAGATAGCCACCTTCGCGCAGCGCCTCTGCCCGAATCTTCGGCGTGCCTTCGAACGTGCCCTGGCGGTAGTTGTAAGTTGGCAGATCGCCAATGCCATCGAACAGCGCAATCAGTCGGTGCGTGCCGTGCAACCGTCCATCGGTCGTCTGCGGGTCGCCATCGGCCAGGTGATGGGCTTCCTGAACCAACTGGAAGAAGCGTTGCGGATCCATCACCTTTACGTCCTGATTGCCACGCACGGCAATTCCCTTGAGCCGCTTGGAACCCATCACCGTGCCGACCCCGGTGCGGCCGGCCGCCGCACCCTTGTCGGTCATGATCGCGGCGAAGCGGACCAGGTTCTCGCCGGCCTGGCCGATGATCGCCGTCCTGATGTAGGGATCGCTGACCTCCTGCTTGAGCAGCTCATCCACTTCGTAGACGCCCTTGCCCCACAGGTGCGCGGCGGGGCGCAATTCCGCCCGACCGTTGTCCACCCACAGCCACACCGGCTCCGGCGAGATACCACGTAAGAGGATGGCATCGAAGCCGGCGAACTTGAGATACGCGCCGAAGTGCCCACCCACGTTGGAGTCGCCGAGAATGCCGGTCAACGGTGATTTGGCAGCAATGGTCATTCGGCCTGACATCGGGATGGGTGTGCCCGCGAACGGGCTGTTCACAAACATCAGGATCGCATCTTCGCCAAGCGGATCGGTCTGCGGCCCAACCTCGTCCCACAGCATGCGCGAGGTCCAGCCACGTCCGCCGACGTAGTCCCGCACCAGGTGCTCATCGAGTGGTTGGTGCACGATCTTGCCTGTGCTCAGGTCCACCTCGAGAACCTTGCCGGCATACCCCCCGCTGGGGTAAAAGACGCTCATCTCAGTATTCCTTTCTCGCCTTCTTTTTCATCACCAACTGCATCAACCCATCGAAATACGATTCGAGCAAATCCTTGTGTGCCCCCTCTGCGGGAGCGAGATAGCGCCAGAACTCACGGACGTTTTTGTCGCGCGACCGGCGGATGGCAGTGAAGTAGATCGAGGCCGTTTCTTTTTCAAGTTCAATCGCTTGCCGGAGCGTCACGATCTCAGCCCGGCCGGGCCCTTCGACAGGCCCCTCGACAGGCTCGGGAGGAGCCTCAGGACGGCGCTTGTCGCCAACATCGCCATCAAACGCCGGCGGCCTTCCGACACTTTCATCGACTGCTCGAATGTGTTCATCCATGTCAGTTGTCCACGCCTGGCTGTCAGCAGCAGCAACCCGGATCATCTCCAATGCGGCAATGCGCGCTTGTATCGCGCCCACAAACCACCGGTACAGGGACTTGACTCTGGGATCGGCCACCTGCTCAACCGACCGACTGTAGAACTCCAGGCACTCCTGCTCCTTTTTGAGGCCGAGTTCCAGATCATTCATCTCGTCGTTGAAGTCTTCACGCGTATAGTTGCTACTCATGTGAGATATCTCCTCACTTGAAGCCATATTCGTGCCAGCGATCGCGGACCTTCTGCTGTATCTCAGCCGGCCAACCATGCCTGAAATCCATAACCACGGGCGGTTCAACATCAGGTGGGAATGTGGCATCGAACAACACCCGCGACCCACGTCGCGCCTTACGCTCCTCCACGCTGAGGAAGGGGAAGAGGCTATGGCCAGGCGCGTTACGCTGCACGTGGATGTTGCGCTCCGGGTTCAAGCGCGTTACCAGACACCAATACACGTCCTCCGGGTTGGTCACGTCAACATCGTCGCCGACGACGAAGATGAATGGGCGATGGATGCCGACCTTCGAACCCCACACGGCCGAGGCGACCGTGTGCGCGTACCCGGCGTATTGGGGCTTCACCGCAATAATCACGCCGAAGTCAGGTGCAGGACAGTAGACGGCCGTGTAGGCAATGTTTTGCCGTTTTAGCTCCGCCGCAACGATCGCGCTCTGCGCAATGGACGAGATGATACCCGCCTCATCCCACGGCTTGCCCATGTTCGAGATAGTCAGGATCGGCGCATCCCGATAGGTGATGCAGGTGACGTCAACCACCGGCAAATCGACCGGGTCGAAGTTGCGGTAGCCGTGATACTCGCCAAACGGCCCGTCGGGTTTACGTCCCCTGGGGCGGACCAGCCCTTCGATCACAATCTCCGCTGTCGCCGGGACGTAGAGATCGTTCGTCTCGCACCGCACCAGTTCAACCGGCTCGCCACGCAAGCCGCCGGCCAGGTCCGCTTCATCTTCCTCGGCCGGCAGTTGCGTGTCGGCGGCGATTGAACAAACAGGCTCGGTGCCGATGGCAACGGCCACGGGCATCGGTTCCTCGCGCTCCTGGTACTTGCGATAGTGCATGCCGCCGTGCTGTGGCGGGAACGCAAGCATGCTCATCGTGTTCCGGTCGTGGATCATGTGACGGTAGATACCCCAATTGACCCAGCCGGAGTCAGGGTCGCGCGTGATGGTGATGTGCCAGGTGCCGATGTAGCGTCCGCCGTCGCCGGCATGCATCAGCGGCGTGGGAAACTGCCACAGATCCACGTCCGCGCCCTGCAGGATGTTCTCCTTGCACGGCCCGGTCGGCACAATCTTCGGCTTAACGCGCTGCTCCATACGCCGTCCAAACTCCTCGATGACCGCGAGCGGCGGCGTGTCTTTCGGCATCCCGAGCGCGAGCGAGAGCCGGCCCTGCTTGACCGGCTGTGTCGCCGTAAGCAGGTTGCCAAGCACACGGTACTCAGGCGGAAAGCCTTTGATCTTCTCGAACAGGATCGCCGGCAACTGCAGCTCAATCCCCCGCCGCGTGATGGCACCGATTTCGAGATCCCAATCTACCTCGGCCGCGATGCGGTGCAATTCACCCTCAGCAGCGAGTTCTGTCAGAAATTCGCGCAAATCTTTGTAGGCCAGCCGTGTTACTCCTCTTCTATGGCAATCACTCTCGCCTGGGCTCCGTCCGTGCCAACCAGACGTAGTGGCAGGCAGAAAAATTTCACCCGTGGTTGTCTGATCGCCATCAGGTTCGTGCACCATTCGACGAACACCAGCCCCTTCTTCATCAGGCGCATGTGCGTGGGGTGGCCGAGGTTCGTCGGGCGCAGCCGGCCGTCATCGGGGTCTGTGTAGAACTGGGGCAGGTCAGGTAAGAAGTCCACCGCGATCGCCTTCACATCTTTCTCATCCAGCCACACGCCCCCGTCTTCGGCCAGGTAGATCATCTCGCGCCAGAAACGCTCGGTGCCCCACGGGCCACGTTCAGTCCAGCCGGTGCGGATGATGGCAATGTCGCCCGCTCGCACGTGCGCGCCGGCCTTCTCCAGGTCGGCCGCGGTGATCACTTCGTTCGGCTGCTTGTGCGTCAGGTCAACCACCGCACCATCGCCGATCAGCCGGTCGAGCGGGACCTGATCGTTGGTGATCCCATCCTTGTAGACATGCCGGGGCACGTCAATGTGCGTGAACGACTGCGTGGTGCTGCTGTACTTGTGCATACACACCGTCGTCTCCTCAATGGTCGAGAACTGCTCGATCACCGTCGAGGGCTCTTCATGGCCGTAGACCACGCCGGCGGGGTACTTCGTCCAGTGTTCCGCGGAAACGATCGGCAACGTCAGGTCTATGATACGCTGGCTCATACGCCCTCCCTTGTCATCCACAGGGGACAACCCTATACTGAGCAAACTCTTCACAGTGAAACAGTGATCAGTGAGAAGTCTCGTCACTGTTTACTGATCACTGATCACTGCCCTAGCGCGGGCGGGCCATTTCGGCAACCGGGATACCGAGGGCGCCGATGGCCTCGGCGCGGTTAAACACCTCACTACCGACCGGGCCTTTGGGCCAGCCAAGTTCCTCATCCCCGAGCTGCGCGAGCGAAAGTTTGACCATCTTGGCAGTCTCAGCAACACGCTTGCCGATGCTGAAACAGGCATTTAACCCGATCTCGTCCTGGAGTACGGCCTTTTCGTCACCCGGCTCATCTGAGTGCGTGGGGAACGGGAACCCCTGCACCGCCATTGCGCCAATGTGGCCTCCGATGCTGGTCTTGGGTCGCTCAGGGCCGACGCCGACCACGATCATGTCGTGGATAAACATCCAGCGGTGAATCTCATCCACCACGCCCTCGTGTCCACCATGACGCTCAGCCGCGATGGTCAACCCTGCACCAACCTTGTTTCTCAGGTGGAAACCCATCTCGATCGCCATGGAGCGATCGAACAGATTCTTCACCTGAGCCGGCACACCACCCCAATACGACGGTGCGCCAACCAACATCCCGTCACACAGCATCATCGCTTCGAGGATCATATCGCAGTCATCGCCCTTGTTGGAGTAGCAGCGACAGGGGGCGATGATGCGCGGCTTGTACCAGCAGGCATAACTGGCGTTGCAGCCCCACTTGAGTTCCAGGTCGGCGAGCGAGAAAAACACCGTCTCGACGCCCGGTAACGAAGCCGCACCTTCCAATGCCCGCTTAACCATGATCTCGGTGTTCCCGTGCCGAATGCTCCCACTGAAACCCAAAATCCTTACATTCACAGCCATGGAAAACTCTCCCTTCAACTGATTCCAGATTGCAGATTTTAGATTGAAATCAACAAACAGGAATCAATCTGCAATCCTTCGGCTACGCTCAGGACAGATCTGCAATCTCAAATCTCAAATCTGCAATCTCAAATCTGCAAACTGCCGCAAGGTGCGCTCTTTGTCAGCTACCGTTCCGCGAACAAGGAGAGTAAGTGCACTCACACCCTTGGCCGCAATCTTTCGTACTTTCTCCACGCAGTGCTCAGCGTTGCCAACAATGGCCACCGCATCTACCTCACGTGCAGTAACGTACTTCGCGGCTGCAAGCTGACCTCCGCCCCGATACGCGGCGTGGATAGCATCACGCACATCAGGCACAATGCCCATCCGTTGGGCGATCTTATCGCTGCTTGCGCCGATAATGTGCGCCGCCCACGGGCGCAGCGCCTCGATCCCCTGCGTGCGGTCATCGGTAACGTCCACCACCTGCCAGCACACAGTTTCAATGGGCGCGCTATCCCTGCCGGCAGCCACTGCGCCGTGCTGCACCCGTCCCAGAAAATAGCGAATGCCCCCAGGCGTGAACAGTGCCTCAGCAATCACACCGTCGGCCACCTCGCCGCCGACCGAAAGCATGAGCGGTGCTCGCGAAGCGACGTAGATCGGCAGGCCGGCGCGGGCGGGAAATTCCAACTTCACGTCACGCAGGACCAGATCGGGGCTCTCCCACGTCACCACTTCGCCCGCCAGCAATTTGCGGATAACGAGCACCGCCTCCCGCACACGCGCTGCTGCACGCTTCTGTGGCACCCCCAACTTGTCGAGGAACATCTTTTTGTTCCCCGCCCCTAACCCCAGGATGGCCCGGCCAGCAGACAACTCATCCACACTCGCAATCGCACGCGCGATCTGCGCCGGGTGGCGGGCAAAGGGAGTTGTCACACCCACGCCAATCTGAATGCGTCGCGTGGCCTGGGCAACCGCCGCCAATGCCACAAAGGGGTCACGGTGAAAGGTCTGGTCGGGCAGCCAGATGGCGTCGTAGCCCAGGTCCTCGCACAATTGCGCGAGCCGAACCACCTCAGGCAACGCCCCTGGCAAATAGCAAACGTGAAACCTCATGCGACCCGATCCAAATCAACCGCCCGGTCCACGAAATCGCGCGTGACGGCGGTGGCAAAAGCCGTCGCCAGTGTGATCACCTGCTCCACGTCATCCCACTTGACACACTCGTACTGCGAGTGAATGTAGCGTGCCGGCACGAGAATGTAGCCCGCCATCACGCCCTCACGCGAGGTGTGGATCACCACCTCGTCTCCGATCACGCCCGGCTTGAGCTGCAACTGATAGGGTAAGTCCTGCTCCTCGGCGCATTTGATCAGCAAATCCACTACATCCCGATGGGCGATCACACCCTTCTGCACACCAAAGCCGATGTGCGTGCCATAGTCTTCCATCAACCGCACGATGGGTCCGCCCCCCATCAGAGCGCCGGCCGGCGGATCATCGAGAAAGTGACCGGTGACGTCCAGGTGAACGGACACGTCGGGGTGGACGGAGTAGGCGGCCGGAATCGCGCCACGCAAGCCGATCTCGTGCTGCGCCAGACAGGCAGCTACGACGGTCGCTTCGTGCTCCAGGCTCCGCAGCCGCTTCATCGTCTCAATCAGCATGTATAGGCCCATCCGATCATCTACCGACTTGCTGACGGTGATGTTATTCGCCAGTTCAAGGAAATCACCACGAAACGTGATCCGGTCACCGATGCGAACACCCATCGCCTCGGTCTCAGCTTTGCTGAAGCTGCCCACATCAACGTATAGTTTCTTGTAAGGTGTGGGGCCTGCCCGCTCCTCAGGCGCAATCTTGCTCGCCGCCGGTATGCCGATCACGCCGGGCACTTTGCCCTTGCGCGTGTTGATCGTCACCAGCCGCGAGATGAGCACCCGGTCGTTAATCCAGCCGAGTTTCTCGAAGCGCACCCCACCGAAGGCCTCTATCCTCGAGACCATCAGACCGATCTCATCCAAATGAGCGGTGAGCATGAGCACGGGGCTACCCTCGTTGCTGCCGTGTAGTGTGGCGAACAGGTTACCCATCCGATCGACGCGCAGATCGTCCACGACGTCAGCAAGTTCCCGACGAACAATGCGCCGCACATCGCCTTCATCCCCCCCCGCGCCTGAGGCCAGCGTTAACTCCTGAAAAAGTTCCTTTGTCATGATCCCTTCTCCCATCACGCCCAATGGGGTTCTTTCCAGAGTTGCAATGGCATGCCCCGTCCCTGCCGGCGCGCCTCTTCGTAGATGCGACGGGCATTGATGATGTCATGCACCCCCAGCCCCAGGCAACTGTAGAAGATTTTCTCGCGGTCACTCTCGCGCCCTGGCTTCTTGCCGTTGACAATCTCCCCGATCGTTCCGTATACCCTATCCATTCCGATCAGCCCTTCCTGGGCCATTAATCCCATCACCACCGGAATCGTGAACTGGCGCGGACCATCCACTACGACTTTGTCGCACGCCAGGATGGCCTCGAAGGTCGCATCGTTGTCGGAGATATTGGAGTACAATACACCTTCCTTGAGCCACCCGGCCTGCACGTAGCGTTTGTCGGCCGAGACAGTCGTGCAACCGACAACCACGTCTGAACCCTCAACGCACGCCTGCGCACTGCTCACCGCCCGCACCGCGACGTCCAACTTCGCACTCATCTCGGCGGCCCAACGCTTTGCCTTGTCAGCAAGCAGGTCAAAGACCTTGACGTCCTCCAGATTGGGCATGACTTCCTTGAGCGCCATGAGTTGTGTGCGGGCGATCACCCCCGCGCCCAACAGACCCACCACGCTGGCATCCGCTCGGCCAAGATACTTAAAGCCGACGCCCGTGACCGCACCGGTACGCATCGCGCTGATGATCGTCCCATCCATCACAGCCAACGGATGGCCGGTCATCGGGTCATTGATGATGTCCATCGCCGTGGCACGGGGCATGTTGATCGTGCGCGGGTTATCCGGGTTGGCCGGCGTCCACTTCAGCCCCACGGTGTTCACATCGGCCCCGACGTAGGCCGGGTGCATCGTCACTCGCCGCCCCGCCTGGCCACCGAACATCAGCATCGGCGGGTCAGGCTCCATCGACTCGCCTTTATCCAACAGCGAAAACGACTTCTCCACAGACTCAATGGTGGCGGCCATATCGAGTCCGCCACAGGCAATTACATCTTCCTGGGAAAGGAAGAGAAAATCGACACTCCGCATTTCTTTGCTCCTTGTTACTCAGTGAACAGTAATCAGTAATCAGTGATCAGTCTCATCGCTGTTTACTGCTTACTGTTCACTGATTACTGATTACTGCTTACTGTTCACTGTTCACTGACCTCAGGTGTGCCACGTCTGCAAGAACCACTCGTCTGGCAATGGGTAGCCAACGTCGGCGGCTTCGGCCAACTCGAGCGCCCGCGCGCCCACCGCCGTGAATTGGTAGCCGATGCCGGCATTGTTCATGAAAAACGTGACCTGTTGCTCGTTCGTACGGCCCGGCACCCGGCCGATGAGCAGTTCACCCAGAGTTGGGTAGCGCGTCCAGTCCATTGAGGTGTCGTAGTGCCCCGCCTGTCCGCGTCCGTAGCCCGATTGCGTGTTGACGATCACCACGTCGGCACGGTCGTAGGCTGCCGGTGGCACTTCAGGGCTGAGAATCGCCGTAACGTGCATGCCTGCTTCAATCCACCCGGCCTCGAAGACCGGTTGGAAGGAATTGGTCGCCGCAGCGAGAATATCCACACCTCGCACCGCCTCCCGCGCCGATTCGACGGGGCGGACAGGCACGCCGATCTGCCAGGTCATGGCTTTGGCAAACGCCTCTCGCCGCTGCCGACGAGGACTGAACACGCGCACCTCGCGCAGTAGCCTCACTGCCGCCAGGCCCACCAGTTGCGCTCGTGCCTGATCGCCCGACCCCAGCAGCCCGACGACCGTCGCATCCGGGCGAGCCAGCTCGCGCGCTGCGAGCGCGTTCGCCGCGCCAACGCGCATAGCCGAGATGAAACCGTCTTGCAGGATGCCCACGAGTCGCAAGTCGGCCAGGCTGAAGAGCAAGATAAGCCCCACATAGCGCCGACCGGGAGCATTGGGCAGCCGCTCTTTGCGCTTCATCCCATTCACCAGTCGCATGGCCATGTGGTTCGAGTTACAGCGCAGAGCCATCACACCGAAGGCCGGCACGGCGCCTTCGATGGACGTAAACTCGTAAGCGACCTCCGGCGTCGCAGTAGGCAAGACCGTTTCCACGCGCGAGGTGGTGCCAACTGCAACACCGCGTGCGTGATCGCGGTAAGCGACTTCCAATGCCTGCAAGCAATCGGGCATGGTCAAGAGTCGCTCGATGTCCTCGTTGGTCAGCAGCCGCGTCATCGGCCCGGGTTCCCTTACTGAGTGGCTGATACCTCGATCTGCGCGATGAGCTGACTGACTTCATCCCAGAGCGCAGCCGTGTCATCCGTCAGGTCGGCTTTCCTGTCATTGATTGCTCGAACGTTCAGCTCTCCCATCGTGTCGAAGGTCGGGGCCAGCAGCGAGACAGCCGCATTCACACGCTGATCCTGGCCTTCTCGTTTGCGCAGGCCGAGCTCAAAGCTGCGCCGGAAGCGCGCGAAGTCCTGCAACCGCGCCCGCTCACGGGGTTTGAGCCCGGGCAGCATGTGGGCCCATATTGCCCAAATCGTCGCGTAATTCTCCAGCAGCATATCGAAGCCGGCGAGCGTGCCATAGTACAGTGCCTGGGTGGAGAAGTTCTCGATCAGGCGGTTGTCGCCCTGCGCCCAGGCCAGCACCGAGACTTTGCGGAAAGCCTCAGCCGCTTGCGCGTACGCTTCGTCATCGCCGGCCTCCTCAGCCGCGTTGATCAGCGCCTCGTACGCTTCGTCCAGCGCATCCGCATCGGCGTAAACCGTTCCCAGCACCAACTCCTGGCAAGCTTGCGGATCGGCCGCCTCCTTAAGCGCCGCGAAGTACGCGATGGAAGTCATCTCTCCAGTTATTGACATCATAGCCCTCCTTAACAGTGATCAGTGAACAGTAATCAGTAACTTGACATTGTTAAATTAGCCATGCGTAGGCCCCCTCCCCCGGCCCCTCCCCCAA